>CAYJUC010000078.1:0-12781 GCA_964372605.1 uncultured bacterium
CGTCGTCGAGATCCTGTCGAGGCAGCTCCGCCTCGATTCGGACAAGGCCGAGGCCGCCTACAAGGAGCTCCTGCCGAAGGTGGAGCGCAAGCCCTACCCGCCTCAGGAGGCCGTGGTCGCCATGCTCCAGGTCCTGGCCGAGGGAAATCCCAAGATCGGCCAGGTCAAGCCGGACGATTTGGTGGACCTGACCGTGCTCAAACGGTTGGATCAGGAGGGGTTCGTGGATCGGCTCTACGCGCGCTGACCCGCATGAACTCCCCACGCGCCCCCAAAGCCTGAACGCGGCCGGTCTTTCGTTGACAGCCATAATTCTGGCTGCTATTCTGGCTTTGTCAAAACCTGGAAGCTGGGAGGTGCCATGATGCCGACGATTGACCGGTTTGTGCCGATCACGCACGCCAAGAACCGTCTCCTGGACCTGGCCCGCGAGGTCGAGCGAAACGACGACGTGGTGGCCATCACCCGGAACGGCGTCCCGGCAGCTATCCTCTTGAGTCCAGCGAAGTTTGAGGGGCTCCTGGAGACCCTGGAGATTCTGGGAGATGCTCGTACCATGCGTGCGCTGCGTCGCTCAGTGAAGGAGGCAGCCGCCGGCAAGTGGGTACGCGAATCTAAGGTCTTCAGCCGCGCGTGACCTTCTACCGGATCCGGTATACCCCAACTGCCTCTGCTTCCATCCGCCACCTGCACCCTTCCGTCAAGCAAGCGATCCGAGAGGCGATTCGCGGGCTTTCCAACGATCCGTTCCGCGGCCATGCACTGACCTTTGAACTCAGCGGCTTTCGCTCCCTACGCGTCTCCCGATACCGCGTGATCTATCGCCTCGACGAATCGAAGCGAACAGTAGAGATTCACCTGGTCGGGGCGCGAAAGGACATTTACGAGGTACTTCGGCAACTGATAGACCGGGCGCCTCGGGCGTGATCAAGGCCATCCTGGAGGGGAACGCGTTCATCTTGAACCCGGCCAACCGGAAGACCGTCGTCGAGATCCTGTCGAGGCAGCTCCGCCTCGATTCGGACAAGGCCGAGGCCACCTATAAGGATCTCTTGCCGAAGGTGGAGCGAAAGCCTTACCCGCCTCAAGAGGCCATCGTGTCCACTATTCAGGTCCTGGGCGAGAGCAATCCCAAGCTGAGCCAGGTCAAGCCGGACGATCTCGTAGACCTGGCCGTGCTCAAGCGGCTGGACCGAGGGGTTCGTGGATCCGCTCTACGCGCGCTGAAGGAGCCGGGCTGCGACTCTCAACGGCGCAGGAAACCGAAAACAGCCAGGACAGCGGTGAGGAAGGTGAACCAGCCGGAGACGACCCAGATGAAAATCCGCAGGGTCTGGTGCATGTCCGTGAGTCGCTGGTTCATGTCATCGAAGCGCTTGTCCACCGCGGTAAACCGCGCGGCCAAGTCGGCTCGCAGGTCGTCGATCCGTTTATCCGCGGCCGCGAACCGCGCAGCGATATCGGCCCGCAAGTCAGCAAACTGACGCGCCACATCGGCCCGCAGGTCATCGAAGCGCTTGTGAAGGTCGTCGATCCGCTTGGCCAGCTCCTCACTCATACCCGAAGCATAGGGTTGCGTGTCGCCAGAGTCAAGGAAGGTCGGCGCACATACTACTTGAAGTACTGCTTGTCCAGGTAGTCCTCGAGCCGCATGGTCTTCCAGAGGCGGGCGTCAGGCTCGGTTTTGATCTCAAATTCCCGATCCACCGGCTTGGTGGCGTCGATGACCAGGCGGGTCGTCATGGGGCCCCGCCCGGTGCGGCTCTCGTTATAGGCGACGGGGTCCAGGTGAGCGCCCTTGACGCCCGGCATGATCAGAAGGTCCTCGTCCGCGACCATGCGCGTCGCAATCGCCCACGCGACTTCCCTCTCGTCATAGATGTCGATGTCCTCATCCACCACCACCGCGGTCTTACCATAATTTTCGGCCACCGCCACCAGAGCGGCCTGTCTCCCTTCGCCTGCGACTCGTTGCTTTAACGAGATATAGGTGCCCAGCCAGCCGTGGGTCACGGCTTTCAGAGTGGGAAACTGTCGCTTCAGCTTGTCGTAGAGGGCCAGCGTGTCGATGAGACTGCTCGAGAGGTTGTGCTCCGGGTGGGCGGAGTCCAGGTGGTGGTAAATAGCGTCCTCGCGCATGGTGATGGCCCTGACCTGAATGAGGTAGCACGGCTTGTTGCTCACCCCGTAGTAGCCCAGGTATTCGGCGAACGGGCCATCGGCGGACATCTTCTTGGGGTTGATGACGCCTTCAATGACGATCTCTGCGTGCGCCGGGATGGGGAGGTCCACGGTTTCCCCTTTGGTGACCTCCAGCGGCTCACCCAGATAGCCTCCCATCAGGTCCAGCTCGACAACGTTGCGGGCGAGAGATGCCTGCACGACCGCCGAGTGGTGGCCAATAACCAGCGCGACCTCCATCATTTGGTCCAGCTCGGCGTAGCCGCGGGCGATGTAAGCGGCATCGTTGCCCGGGTTGATCATGCACCCCAGGAGGTCCTTCCCCATCACCAGGTGGCGGTAGATGCCGGCGTTGGCGACCCCGGTATCCGGCCACTTGGCGATCATGAACCCCACGGAGATGTACTTTCCCGCATCCAGCTTGGAGTTATGGATGATGGGAAGAGCGCTGAGGTCCACGTCGTCGTCCAGCAGCTTCACCTGCTTGACCGGCGCCTGGGAAGCCGGGACCCACTCGGGAGCCAGCTTATTCGAGACCCTTTTTCGCACCACGTCGTAGACTGCTTCCCGGGTAGTCGTTCTCGGATCGCACCCTAATCCGAGGGCCAGCATCTCGAAGCTGCCGAAGAGGTTGGTGACCAGGGGAAGCTTGCTTCCTTCGATCGCGGGGCAGTAGATCATCGGGTTCCGCCCGGCTCTGGCCAGCTTCTGCTGAATGATGCTGACCTCCAGGTACGAGCTGAGAGGCCGGTTCACCTCCACGTAGTAGTCCGGACCCAGCGCCTTCGCTGCTTGGATGAAGTCCCTCAGGTTCTTGTTCATCAGTCTCCATCCTCCTTCATGCCATGGTTGTCAATGCTTGCCACGCCGGTTTCCAGACTGGGCGGTGGGGCGGAGAGGAAGGATCCAGAGGGCGGCGCCCGTGTAGGACGCGGCCATGACGTAGAAGGCGGGCCGGAACCCCAGGTGGTCCACCAGCATCCCCATGATGACGGCCCAGAGAGCGCCGAAGCCGAACCCCAGCGTGTAGTAGAGACCGAAGACAGTGTCCCGGGAAAACGCCTCGGTGGAGTCCGCGGTCAGCGACTGAAGCATTGGGGACTCGGCGTAGACCACGCACCCCATGATGAAGAGGACCACGGGGAGCAGCCAGGCGCCGGCTTCCCCCAGGTGCACCAGGACAAGCGTGATGAGGGTGGAGGCCAGGTATGAGGTGATGAGGACCGGTTTCCGGGCTCCGAGCCGGTCGGAGATGAACCCGGCCAGCATGGGCCCCACCACGCTGCCGATCATCATCAGGGTGAGAAGAACGCCCGTGTTCATCACGGTCGTTCCCAACCCCTGGGCGAGGTAGAGGGTGACGAAGGTAATCACGATACCGATCCCGCGCCCACCGGCCCCGGTCGCCTGGGCCCCGATGATGAGCCGCACGTTCCGATTTCGGAGGAGCGCCAGGGTCTCCCGGCCGAACGCGGGTTTTCCCCTGACCGGGACGGCCCCCGGCGTCTCGCGCTCCTCGTTGATGGCCCAGAGCATGAGGAGCCCGACGATGATCGCCGGCAAGGCAAACCAGTGAAGAGTGCTCCGCCAGCCGAGCGTGGTCAGGAGGATGGCCGCGACCAGCGGGACCAGAACCGTGCCGAGATTGCCGCCGGCGTGGTGGACCGAGAGGATTCGCCCACGATGCTCCCGGCCGAAGTGGTCCAGGATCAACGCGTTGCCGGTGGGGTGCTGAGGGGTGCCGGCCAGCATCTGGAGGCTCTGCCAGCCGAGGAGATCCAGGAAGCCCCGGGAGAGTCCGGTCAGGCCGAGGAATATCCCCTGGCCGATCGCACCGAACCCGAGCAACATCTTCCGCGGAACGAAGCGGCTCAGGTACCCGGCCAGCCATTGAAGCCCCTGTCCCAGGCCTCGGCTGATCCCGATCATGAGCCCGAGCTGGCTGTAGCCGAAGCGAAGCTCGGCCATCATGGTCGGATAGAGGAGGGGGAGCAGGGCGCCGTACGCGTGGCCCACCGCGTGGGCCGTGGCCACCAGCGAGAGGACCCGGTAGGCCCCCGGCTTTACCGCGGGGGCTTCGGGTTCGGTCAAGATCTGCTCGTGGTTCACGGCACGCTCCGTATCTTCCGCTTCAGGGCATGGGCAGTTTCAGGAGTCGAGCCGCGTTTTCGCCGAGCAGCTTCCGCCGATCCCTGGGATGAAGGGGCAATCGATTCACGATCTCGACCGAGCGGGAAAGAGGGACGTGAACGGGGGGGAAATCGCTTCCAAGCACCACGTGATCGACGCCGAGGGTGGCGACCGCGCAGAGGATGGCCGGAGGGTGAAAGCACATGGTGTCCACGTACAGCTCGCCGATATAGGCGCTCGGCGGCTTTGTCAGGGGGTTCGACCCCCAGACTCCGAAACTGTCGTCGTCGCGAAGCTCATGGCCGAAGTCGAGACGGCCGGGGAGGATGGTGATCGCACCACCCAGGTGGGCGCCGACGATCGTGAGCCTGGGGAAGCGCTCGAAGACGCCGGTGAGGATCATCCGGGCGAGCGTCAGCGTGGTGTCGAACGGGCGCCCCACCAGCTCGGGGAGCCGCTTGATCTCCATCTTCTCGTTGCCGATGGTCAGCCTCGGCGGGTGGAGAAAGACCGGAACGTCGAGACGGCTGACCAGGTCGAAGAAAGGGAACGCCCGCTCCGAGTCCAGATACTCCCCGTCGACGCTCGTGTTGACCATGAAGCCGCGGAGGCCGTACTCGTTGACGGCCCGCTCGGCCTCTTTGAGAAACTCGTCGCCGCCAAACGGGTTGGTGGAGGCCAGGCCCAGAAGCCGGCCCGGATGCTTGGCCGTCAGCTCCACCGCAAACTCGTTGTAGCGTCTGGCGGCGTCGAGGAACGAAAGATGCGGCGGGCAGCGGATCATGTTGTTCCCGAAGACCGTGAGGTCGATCCCTGCCTCGGCTTGCCGCTCAAGGTAACCCGAAAGCTCGAACATGCTCCCGGGCGAGTCCGGCATCACCCACTCGGGGGGCACGAAGTGCGCGTGGCAGTCGATCACTGACGGCCGGCGTTCCATCGCTCTAACCCCGGATCATCGCATCCACACTCGGCACCCTCACCCCAGCCCTCTCTCCCTCCGAAGGGAGAGGGGCTCTTTCGGTTCCCTCGCCCCCGGCGGGGGAGAGGGGCAGGGTGAGGGGGTGTCGTCTTTCGCTACTTCTTCGGGGGCTTCCAGAACTGGTCCACGTCGTTGACGACGTCGAACACGGTGTTCTGGAACTTTCCCCCGACCTTGTCTACCCGCCGGATGTAGGTCGGGATGACGGCGTTCTGCTTCTCGTCGAATCGGAAGGAGCCGCCGGGCGCCTCGAATCGGACTTTGCGGATCGCGTCCAGGAGCCGGGTCTGGTTCTCGGCATTGCCCCCGACCGCCTTCAGCGCCTCCCCGCTCACCTTCGCCGCCAGATACCCGAGGTGGTTGTTGTAAACGGGGTCTTTCTTGAACTTCTTGTTGAAGGCCTGGACGAAGCGCTTGTTCTCCGCCGTCTCAAGAACCGGCGAGTAGGAGAGCCAGTTCACGATCCCCACGGCGTAATCGCCCACCTGGCGGAGGTAGGTCTCGTTCACGGTTTCGCCCAGGGTGAGGAGCGGAATCTTCCCTTTGAGCCCGTACTCGCTCCACGTCTTTATCCACGCGGGAGCCGACGGTCCCCAGAGGATGCCGACCACGGCATCCAGCTCCTGGAGCTTGTTCTGAATCTTGGTGACGTAGGGGGCGACGTCTATCGTGCCGAGAGGGAAGAGCATCTTCTCTGCCGACTGCCCCCCGCTCTCCATGAACGCTTTGATGAACCCGTCGGACTGCTCGTGGCCGGCCACGTAGTCCAGCGCCACCACGGCGATCCGCTTGTAGCCGAGCTTGGCGGCCACGTAGTATCCGCCGCCGGCCTCCTGCTGATAGCTCGACATGGCGCTGCGGAAGAGGTACGGGCTGGCCCGCTCGTTCGTCAGCGCGTTGGCCGTGGCCTGGGTGATGATCAACGGGACTTTCCGCTCGTGGATGTAGTCCCGGATGGCGACCCCCACCGCGCTGTTCACGGGCCCGAGGATCATGTGAGCCCCGTCGCGCTCTACCAGCTTGCGGGCTTTGGTGAGCCCCACGTCCGGCTTGCCTTCCGAATCCTCCACGAGCAACCGCACCGGACGGCCCGCCACCTGGTTCCCCATCTCGTCTTCCCAGTAGAGCTTGATCCCTTCGGTGATCTCCGAGCCGTTGACGGCGAGGGGACCGGTGAGCGGGTTCAGGGTGCCGATCTTGATCGGTTCTTTAGCGGCCTGCGCGAAGGCCGCGGGAGTTCCCGGCAGAGCCAGGAAGGTCAGGAGGGTCAAGAGTGTTCCCAGGAGTGCCGTTTTCCTCATACCCATCGTCGTCCCTCCTATTGCGTTTACAGGTTGTAGAACCGCGCCGGGTTGTGCCAGAGGATCTTCTCCTTCACCGCGTCAGAGACGTCCTTGCGGTGCTGGAGCTCCTCGATGGAGCCCTCGCGCGCTTCGGCATGGGGCATGTCGGCGGAGACCATGACCTGGTCCTCGCCGAGACAGTCGAGGACCTGGGGAAGCAGGAGCTCGTCCGCTTCGCAGGTCGCGAAGATCTGACCGGTCCGGAGGTAGTCGCTGGGCCGGCGCTTCGGGAGGATTCCCCAGGTGTTGGCGGTGTGCGCCCCGAAGTAATGGTCCATGCGCTCGACGAAGTACGGGAGCCACCCCCCGCCACCCTCGAGGAAGGCGACGCGCAGGTCAGGGAAGCGGTCGAGGATGCCACCGCCCGCGAAGGAGAAGAACCCCATGAAAAGCGGGAAGGTGAAGGAGATATTGTCCGCGGCGAAGAGCCCTTCGCAGGAGTCCCGCAGCGCGGGATAGCTCCACCCCACGTGCACGCAAACCGGCATGCGGAGCCGGCTTGCGGCTTCCCAGACAGGATCGAACTCCGGGTCGTGGAGCATGCGGTGGCCTACGGTCCCAAACGTCATCACCGCCACGGCGTCAAGTTCCCGGGCCGCGCGCACCTCCAGGACGGCGGCGCTGATGTCCCGCATGGGGAGCACCGCCGCCCATTTCAGGCGATCGGGCCGCTGGCGGCAGGCTTCGGCCATGAAGCGGTTGTAGCTCCGGATCAGGGCCGTCTCGAATGCAGGGTCGTCGGTGAGAGGCACCAGGAAGATGCTGGGGAAGAGCACCTGCGCGTCGATCCCGAAGGCGTCCAGGTCCCAAAGCCGGGCCTCGACGTCTGTCAGCTCCTGGCTCGGGATGGAGAAGCGCTTCTTCTTCGCGTGGGCGGAAGTGGTGGGGCTCCCCACCACGGCCGCTCCCTTCCCGTAAGGGCGACAAATAGTCTGCCCGTCAACCAACCAGTAGGTGTTCAGGTTGCCCAGATGCGGGGCGTTCTCCACCGTGACGGGGCGCGGGCGCCGGGGCTCGAACTCCGCGGGCAGGTGATCCCACACCCGCTCGCCTTCCATGACATGAGAGTCGGCATCGATGATCATGACCCTTACCCGAACAGGATCTGCCCCCACTTCTTCCGGGTCGCCTCCAGGACTTCGGGTCCGGACACGGCCACGGGCGGGAACTTCTCCTTCCAGTCGAACGGGCGGGTGGCGTCGATCAGCGCGCGCGAGTTGAAGCCGCGCTCCTCGATCGGGATGATCGGATCCAGCGGCCCCGACCACATCTTGCGGATGATGTCGATGTCCTTCTCCGGATCGGAGCGGGTGCAGATGGCCCAGAGGACATCCCAGGTGTTCGTGGGGTCGATGTCGTCGTCCACCACCACCACGTAGCGCCCCAGGTAGGCGCCGGCCCGGCAGGACATGGCGGCCAGCGCCGCCTGGCGGGCATGGCCGGCGTAGCGCTGCTTGATGGAGACGATGACCAGAAGGCGCGTGCCCCCCGCGGGATGGCACCAGACGCCCCGCACGTCGGGGACAGCGATCTTCTCCATATCGTCCCAGATGAGGGCCGAGCGCATGATCGAGCGGTACGCGGTCAGCTCCGAGGGCGGCTTGCCCGGCGGGCTTCCCAGCATGATCGGGTTCGAGCGGTAGAGCACACGCTCCACCGTGATGGTGGGCTCGGCCCGCTGGTCGCTCGCGTAGTAGCCGGTCCACTCGCCGAACGGGCCCTCGTCCCGTTTCTGGTCGGGGTGGGCGGTGCCCTCGATGATGATCTCGGAGTTGGCAGGCAGGGGGAGCCCGGTCTGCGTGGACTGCAGCACCTCGAAGGGCTGGCCGAGGACCCCGCCGATCCAGTCGTACTCGGAGACGCCGTAGGGGACCTCGATGCTCCCGGCCAGGAAGACGAGCGGATCGTGGCCGATGGAGACGGCGACCTTCATGGGTTTGCCGGAGGCGAACCACTTCTCCCGCTGGATGCGGCCGTGCTTGCCCGGGGAGATATAGAACCCGACTGTCTTCTCGTCGTGGATCATCACCCGGTAGCAGCCCAGGTTCACCCAGCCTTCATCGGGGTCCTTGGTGATGTCCACGCTCCCGGTGCCGATGTAGCGGCCGCCGTCGTGCTCGTGCCACTTGGGGGTGGGGAACTTGAGGAGGTTGACGTCCTTGCCCGTGTCCACGTGCTCCATGACCGGGGCCGACTCCACGGTCTTGGCCGGGATGGGCATGATCCGCTTGGAGTAGGCCCGCCAGGCCTTGACCAGCTCCATGGGGGAGGTGATGTTGGTGTCCAGCCCCAGGGTGAGCGCCGTCCGCCGGAGCGACCCCAGCGAGTTGACCAGCACCCGGTGCCCCTTGGGGTACCCCTTCACCTCGTCGAAGAGGACGGCCGGGCCGTTTTCCCGGTGCTGGGCCAGCTCGGTGATCGCCCCGATCTCAGTATCCCAGTCCGCGCCCTTGACGGTCTTGACCTCGCCGAGGGCCTCCGCCTCTTTGATCCATCCTCTCAGATCTCTGATGCTCATAGCTCCCTCCTTAAGATAGTGCGACGATTATACCTTGAGAGCGGCTTCCAGGTTGGCCGTAAACTCCCGCATGACTCCGTCGGCCTTCTTTTTGATGATGGGCTGGCCGAACTCTCCGATCTTCCCGAGCACCGAGAGATCGGTCTCCACGACAAGCTCGGTGCCGCCCTCGGCGGGCGCCAGCGCCAGGGTCATTCGCGCCCGGACCCCCCCGCCGGCTTTCCGGTCGTTCGCCTCCGCTCGCATCGAGGCCCGCCAGGCGGTTCTGTCCTGCTCCTCGATGGTAAGGGTCCCTCCGAAGGCGAGGCGGATCGGCCCCACGCGGATTCTGAGCACACCCCGGTAGCCGCCGTCGTCGAGGAGCTGGATCTCCTCCGCCCCCGGGATGCACCGGGCGACGCGGGGCACGTCCATGAGAAACTCCCAGAGGCGCTCGCGCTCCACGGGCACGACAGAGCGCTGCGTCAGCTTCACGCGCTCGCCCCTCGGGCGCGCGCCCACGCGCCTCGAATCGCGCGGCGGACAAAGACTCCCGCCATCTCCCGCTTGTACTCCGCCGAGCCCCGCTGATCGGCGAGCGGGTCCACGACGCGCTTGGCCGCCTCTCCCGCGGCTGCGAGCAGCGGTTCGGTCAATCGCTCCCCCGTCAGGACCGCCTCAGCTTCGCGGGCGCGGAGCGTCGTGGGTCCGACAGAGCCAAGCGCGATCCGCGCCTCCCGGCAGGTGCCATCCGGATTCACGGTGAGGTTCGCGGTCACTGCCACAGTCGCATAATCATCAGCGGTGCGGGGGAGAAACTTGATGAACGCCGACCCGCTGCCGGGAGCTGGGAACGGCAGTTCCACGCCGACCACCAGCTCGTTCGGCTGGAGCGCGGTCTGGTAGTACTCCACGAAGAATTCGTCGAGGGGCAGTTGCCGCTCGCCGGCCGGCCCGGCGATCCGTACGCGCGCTCCCAGCGCCATCAGCGTCACCGGCGGATCCTGGTTGGGATCCGCGTGGGCCAGGCTCCCGCCGACGGTGGCGATGTTCCGGATCCTGAGGGTGGCCACCTGGCGAAAGGTCTCGGCGAGCACCGGGAAACGTTCGCGGATCACCGGTGAGGTTTCCACGTCGCGGTGGGTCGCGAGCGCGCCGATCCTGACCCCGCCGTCGGCCGGCTCAATCCGATTGAGGCCGGGGATGCGGCGGAGGCTCACGAGGCGGCTCGGGCGGACCAGGCGCTGCGACATCAGGATGACGAGTGCCGTCCCGCCGGCGATCGCTTTCCCTTCGTCTCCCGCCTCGTCCAGCGCAGCGAGGGCCCCGGCCAGGCTGTCCGGGGCGCTATAGTCGAAGGGGATCATCGGGCTGCCGCCTTCTGGATGGATTCGACGATCTTGTAGTAGCCGGTGCAGCGGCAGAGGTTCCCCATCATCCACTCCTTGATCTCGTCCTCGGTGGGATTGGGGATCGCGTCCAGCAACGCCTTGGCCGCCACCACCTGGCCGGGCGTGCAGATTCCGCACTGGAAGCCGCCGTAGTCGATGAAGGCCTGCTGCACCGGATGGAGCCGCTCGTCGCGCGCGAGGCCCTCGACGGTGGTGACCTCACCCCCGTCGGCGAAGCCCGCCAGGGCCAGACAGGAGCTGATCATCTTTCCGTCGAGGAGCACCGTGCAGGCGCCGCAGACACCCACGCTGCACCCTTCCTTGGTCCCCGTGAGGCCCAGGTCGTAGCGGAGGAGGTCGATGAGGCGTCGTTGCGGCGGGATTTCCAGATCGTGTGTGGAGCCGTTGACACTGAGGCGAATCTTCATCGGGAGCCTCCACGGGCTTTGAGGGCGAAGAAGATCTTCTCCGCGCTCAAGGGGAGGTCGGTGATCCGGACCCCGCAGGCGTCGAAGACCGCGTTGGCGATGGCGGCGGGGACAGGGCTGATGCTTCCTTCGCCGATGGATTTGGCCTGGAACGGGCCGGGCCCGGCCGGCTCTTCCAGGATCACCGTGGTGAGGGGAGGGATGTCCTTGGTCACCGGGATCTTGTAGTCGCCGAGGGAGAGACTGCTGACCCGCCCGTCCTCGACGCGCATCTCTTCCATGAGCGCGAGCCCCATTCCCTGAATGAGCCCGCCGTCGATCTGTCCCTGGTGGCCGATGGGGTTGATGACCGTGCCGGCGTCGTGGGTTGTGACCATCCCGAGGAGCTTCACCTGACCGGTCTCCTGATCCACCTCGACCGTGGCCACCTGGGCGCAGAAGGCGGTGACGACATCCTCCTTTGAGACGCTGAACTTCCCTTCCGTTTCCAGCGGGCGGCCGCGCCCGGCTGCGCTCTTGGCCAGCTCGGCGAGAGAGGCGCCGGGTCGGGTTGCGGCTTCCTCGGCGATCCGTTCCCGCATGGCAACCGCGGCCCGGTAGACCGCCTGTCCTGCCACGTGAGTGACGCGGCTGGCGCCGGCGCCGGCGTCGTTCTCGATGGTGTCAGTGTCCGCCGGCGAGACCACGACCTCTCTCAACGGGACCCCGAGCAGTTCGGCGGCGATCTGCTGGAAGACGGTGTGGGCGCCGGTGCCGGTGTCCGGGGTGGCGGTGATCACGTTCACCGTGCCATCGGGCTCGATGCGGATCCGCGCGTTCGACTCGCCGAGCCCAGCGAAGCGATGAGACATGGAGAGCCCGCGGCCCACGAAAGGCCGCTTCGGATCATCCCAGCCGCCCGCCCGGAGCGCGGTCTCCAGCGTCTCTCGCGCCTTCACCCGCTCCAGCCGGTGCCCGCTGGCCAGGTGCTCGCCCTCCCCGATCAGGTTGAGCATGCGAAACTTCGCCGGATCCATCTGGAGCTCGTGGGCCATCATGTCCGTGTGCGACTCCACGGCGAAGATCATCTGCGGCTCTCCGGGGGACCGCGCATGCCCGCAGGGGACGCAGTTGGTGTAGGTGACGATGGACTCGAGCTCGAAGTGGGGGATCCGGTACACGCCACCGGCCTGGTCGGCGCCGTGGATGTTCACGTTGGGGATCGGCTTGAATGCCGCGTACGCGCCCCCGTTGAAGACGGCCCGGGCGGTCCGCGCCACGATCCGGCCGTCCCGGTCCACTCCGGTCTTGAGCGTGATCACCGAAGGGTGCCTGGGGTTTGACGCCTGCAGCTCCTCGGTGAAGGTCCCCACCATCTTGATCGGGCGCCCGGTGACCTTTGCCAGGAAGTAGCAGAGCGGCACGTCGGTGGCGAACCCCTTGCCGCCGAAGTCGCCGCCCACGGGGACCAGGTTGATCCGGATCCGGTCTGGAGGGATCTGGATCGCCTGAGCCAGCTGCGCCTTGAGCCGGAACGGCATCTTGTGGGAAGCCCAGACCTGGACGCGCCCAGTGTTGTCAATGGCCACCACCGCGGCGTGAGGCTCGATGTACCCCTGGTGGGCCATGGGAGTCCTGAAGGTGTGCTCGAAGACCCGCGCCGCCTCGCGGAACCCTTGCTCGGGGTCGCCGTGCTTCTCGCGGTGAACGGACTGGACGTTCGGGTGTGGGCGCTCCTTGGGCGCGCCCTGGTAGGCGGCAGGGTTCTCATGGAGGATCGGGGCGCCCTCCCGCATCGCCTCGAAGGGATCGAAGACCGCCGGCAGCTCTTCGTATTCGACCTCGACGAGAGT
>CAYJUC010000079.1:0-12775 GCA_964372605.1 uncultured bacterium
GGAATCGGAAGGGGGGCGAAGCCCCCCTCCGAGGATCCTATGCTAGGAGGGAATACCCGCCGTCCACGACAACGACCTGGCCCTGGATCATCTCCGCTTCCGGACGGCAGAGGAAGAGCACGGCAGCGGCAACGTCCTCGGGGGTCAGGAGACGACCGTTCGGGGTCCGATCTCTCACGTGCTCGAGGATCGCCTCCCCCTCCGGAAACTGCCGCCAGACCTCGGTGTCCACAGCTCCCGCCGAGACCGCGTTGACGGTGATCCCCCGCGGGCCGAGCTCCACGGCCAGGTAGCGGGTCAGGGACTCGAGGGCAGCCTTGGACACGCCCACTCCCGCGTAGTAGGGGATCACCCGGTCGGCGCCGAGGCTGGACATCGATACGATGCGCCCGCCTCTCGTCATGAGCGG
The DNA here is from genome assembly GCA_964372605.1 of uncultured bacterium. Classification (GTDB taxonomy): domain Bacteria; phylum Methylomirabilota; class Methylomirabilia; order Rokubacteriales; family CSP1-6; genus CAYJUC01. The sequence continues at coordinate 410 of CAYJUC010000079.1, forward strand.
CGCCGCCGCCTGGGCGCAGAGAAGGAGCGGGCGAACGTTGGTGTCCATGGCCCAGTCCCAGTGTTTGGGAGAGAGTTGAAGCGCGGGACGAAACACTCCCGAGGCCGCGCTGTTCACCAGGAAATCAACACGGCCAAAGTGGTTCCGGACCGCGTCGAAGAGCCGCCGGATCTCTCCGGGGTCTTTCACGTCCGCCTGGACGGCGTAGGCCTTGACGCCGCGCTTGACAATCTCGGCGCAGGTGGCCTCCGCGGCGGCGGTGTTCAGGTAGAAATTCACCAGCACGTGGGCGCCGGCCTCGGCGAATCCAAGGGCGATGGCCCGCCCGATCCCCCGAGAGCCGCCGGTGATGACCGCGACCCGACCGTCAAAGATCATAACCGGTTGGGTCACACACGCCGGGCCCAGTTTGCCCCGGCCACCTCGACCGGGTCGACCGTCAGGAGATGGTAGAACTCTCTGAGTCGACGACAGCGCCGGGCGGCCTCCGGATCATCCCCCGCATCCTGCAGGTTGAACTCGAGACGGGCATCGGCCACCTTCTCCCCATCAGAAGTCGCGTCCGCCTGGACTTGCGCGTCTGTCTCGGTGAAGCGAGCCAGCGAGACCCGGAGGAGCAGCCGATCTCCCGGACGCACGAGGCGCCTGAAGCTCCCGCGGCTCACCCGCCTGAGCGTCGCGGCCCGTGTGAAATCGCTGCTGATCCCCATCAGGAGATGGGAGGCTTGTTCGAACCCTTCCAGAATCAGGGAGCCCGGCATCACCGGGAATCCCGGAAAGTGGTCGGCAAAGTAGTCCTCGCTCAGGGCCACGCACTTGGCGGCCACCAGGCTCTTCCCCGTCTCTATCTGGAGGAGGCGGTCGACCAGAAGAAATCTCACCCCGGCGCTCTTCCTTCGGCTCAGGTGGAAGGCTCTACCGCCGTCCGAGCCGCGAGGAAGCTCGCGAGCGCCTGGACGGTCAGCATCCGCAGCATGGCTTCCAGGATCTTGGGGGAGGTCAGATTCTCCAACATCAGGTTCGCGATGGAAGGGCCGTTGGCGGTCGCCAGCGCCATCCCTCCCGCCTCGATCGCATCGGCCAGCCGCCGGGCCAGTGTCTCGGCGATCTCAAGGGCGTCCGCCTCCCCGACCTCCGCGCCATGCTTTTGGGCCAGATACTGGAGGACCTGGGGAAGGCCCATGGCGTGGAAGCCCCGCATCTCGTCTGGCTGGAGGGTGACCCCGTAGCGGTTTTCCAGGAGTACTTTGAGGGTCTCAAGATTCCGCCAGCTCGCGATCGTGTCCTGGACGACCCGCATGGGGAGGTCCACGCCAAAGGTCTGCTTGACCTTGAAGCCGATGTCCAGGAAATCGATGGACTCTGCTCCAAGGTCGTTGACGAGGGAGGCATCAAGACGTACGGCGTCTTCTTCGACCCCGAGAGAGGCCATCAGGATCTCTCTCAACGCCTCAAAAACTTCGTCCTTCGTCCATGTCTTCTGCCCGCTGCCGTCCATGAGCCCTCCTTGTGACCAGCCCTGCCGGGGTCCGGGGTTCGCATTTCAGATCCCTAGCCCGGACCCCGAGCCCCGACCCCCGAACTAGAACATTCCGCCGTCCACGGCGATGACCTGTCCGGTGATATACGCCGCCGCGTCCGAAGCCAGGAATACCACCAATGGGGCTACGTCGTCGGGAGTCCCCACCCGCCGCGCGGCGATCCGTTCGCGAATCGTGCGCTCGGCAAAAGGGAGGAGCGCTTCCGTCATATCCGTCCGGATAAGGCCGGGCGCGATGGCGTTCACCGTGATGCCCTTCGGGGCCAGTTCGACCGCGAGGGATCGGGTGAACGCGTTTACGGCTCCTTTGGAGGCGGCGTAGTTGGTCTGCCCCTTGCTTCCCCGCCACGCGTTGACCGAACTCACGTTGACCAGCCGGCCCCACCCTCGTTCCAGCATGCCTCGGGCGGCGAGCCGGGAGCAATGATACACTCCCTTGAGATTCGTGCGCAGGACTTCGTCCCATTCGGTCTCGTCCATCTCGAGCAAGAGCCTGTCCCGGGTGATTCCGGCGTTGTTGACCAAAATGTCCAGTCGGCTCAACCGCTCATGGATGGCGGCCATCATGCCTTCCGCCTGGGCTCCGTCACTCACGTCCGCCCGGCACGCCCACGCGGTTCCCCCGGCGGCCTCCACCACCGCGACGGTTTCCTTGGCTGCGGCGTCGTCTTCCTTGTAGTTCACCACCAACTGAGCCCCGGCCTGGGCCAGTGCCAGGGCGATTCCTCGACCGAGCCCCCGGGAGGCGCCTGTGACCAAGGCAACCCTGCCGCTCAGATCGATCCGCACCTAGATCACTCGGAGGGGGGCACGCCCCCCTTCCGAACCTCCCCCCAAGCTTTCTTCGGAGGGGGCCCAAGGCCCCCTCCGAGTCCTCCCCCAGGGATTGCACCGGCGAAGCCGGCGCTCGAATTTTTGGCGGGCCAAGCCCGCGCTCGAACGCACTAGAAAACTCCTCGCCGAACCGCGAGACTTGCGCTTTCGCCGAAGAGGCCGATACCGTTGATCATGGCTGCCCGCATCGCCGGCTGCCTCCGCGGCTGATTGGGCACGTAGTCGAGATCGCAGAAAGGATCAGGCTCCCGGTAGTGAAGAGTCGGGGGAATGATACCCCGTTCGAGCGAGAGGAGACAAGTGATGAGTTCGACGGGACCCGCGGCGGAAAGGAGGTGCCCCTGCGTGGCCTTGGGAGCGGTGAGAGGAATCCGCTCGGCCCGGCCACGGAACAGGGCCTTGACCGCGGCGGTCTCCGCCTGGTCCCGCGTTCGGGTCCCGTCCCCATTGGCGAAGATCACGTCAATCTCATCGGGATCGGCAAACTCGAGGGCCCGGGCCATGGCCAAGCCCAATCGCCGGGCAATCCCTTCCGGGTCAGGCGTCCGGTAGAGGGAATCGTCCCCACCGGCCACACCGCTTCCCAGGAGCTCGCCCCACACAGTTGCCGACCGGGCGCGGGCATGCTCCAGCTCCTCGAGCACGACCATCCCGGCCCCCTCGCCGAGGACCGTGCCGCACCGCCGGGCGTCGAAGGGGAAACAGGTCGACTCGGAACGCTCGCCCCCGGGAACGAGGTAGTCGAGAGTGCAGAAGTTCATGAAGACCATCTCCTCCAGCGGGGCTTCCGTCCCTCCTGCCAGCGCCACGTCAGCCAGGCCTTCCCGGATGGTCCACTGAGCCTGACCGATCGCTTGTAGTCCTCCGGTGGGGGGGTCGGCCACAACCCGACAGATCCCCTGCGCATTGTGGGCGATCGCCATATGTCCCGCTGAAAGATTGGGCATGGTCTTGAGCGAGTAATCGATGGGGTTGACGTTGGTCATGCAGTAAGCGTTGGCCCTGGCCAGATCCAGAGATCCGGGTTCGCTCAGGGACTCCGAGGCGGAGAGCAACTCGATGAACCCGACAGAGTCCAGGGCGGTGAAGAAGGTTCCGAGGAAGATCCCGAAGCGGGTCGGATCCACCGTCGAAGCGCCGAGACCCGCCTCCTCCATCGCGAGGGAAGCAGCCAGCATCCCGAAGCGCGTCACCCGGCTCAACAGCTTGAGCTGTTTTCTCGGAAATCGGCTGAGGTGCGGAGCCAACGTTTCCTCCGAGATCTCCGCCGCGAGATCCACGGGAAACCCTTGAGCGGCCAGGCGAGGACTCCGCCGGATGGCGGAGCGACCAGCGATGGCGCCGGCCCAGTGGGCTTCCAGGCCGATCCCGAGGGGGGAAACCACCCCCCTCCCCGTGATCACGACCCGACGACTCACGCGAGCATCTCCTCCCAGGGGACGCCCAGGCCATCCACCCGGACAACGAGAAAGAGGAGCCGCGCTTCAGCCACCGGCGCTCCGTCCACCGACGCCTCCCCGACAGCGCTCGCCACTCCCGTCGTGTCAGTGTCCCCGTGAAATCCCAGGAGCTCTGAGCGGATCGTCAGGTGCTCCCCGCCGCCCAGCGGCCGAAAAAACTGAATGTCTTCAACCTTGATCAGCAGGACCCCGCGCCGCGGATATGTCTCTAGGATGAGGCGCCCCGCAGATTGAGCCAGCGCCTCCAGGACGATGGAAGATGGGAGCACCCCGGGGTTGAACGGTCCCTCCAGGTACGGAGACGCGGCAGGGATCACCGTGAGTGTCGTGATTTTCCCGCGTTCTCCCGGCTCCACCGAGAGCACCTGGTCCACGAAGCGAAAGGTCATCGCGAGGCTCCGTGGTTAAGAAAGAGGACGATGGCGACGGCGTAGCTGCCCGAATGGGAAAGCGAGAGAGACGAGCTGATGATTCCCTGTGATCCGGCGATCTCCTCCGCTGCGCCTCGCAGGACGAGTCGGGGGGCGCCGGACAGTTCCTTGATCACCTCGATATCTTTCCAGGAGAGCTTCGTCGTGAGCCCGGTGCCCAGCGCCTTCAGCGTGGCCTCTTTGGCGGCAAAGCGCGCCGCGAGATGAGGGTCGGGGGACCGTTTGGCCCTCCCGTAGCGAAGCTCTTCCCCGGTGAAGACGGAGGCGAGGAGGGCCGGACGATCCTGGAACACGCGTCGGAACTTGGCGATCTCCACCAGGTCGATCCCCACCCGCGCCACCATCGGACGTCCCCGGCCGGCCCCGTTTTTCGGGAGGGCAAGGGACCTGAGCGTGACCTGGCCGAGATGCCTGGGAGACGTGACGTCGTTGGTGTTTTTCCGCATTCTGTCAGAGCGTCAGGCGCATGCGGGGGAATTGGTAGGCGGGGTTGGCCGGATCGAACTCCTGGGGGGCGAGTCCCGGATTGACACGCAAATCGGTATAGGCGTAGTCACCGACCAGGTTCCCGTCCCACTCGTAGATCTGCGCCCGAACGGGGAGCCCCAACTCCCGGTCAATGGCCAAGCCGAGCCTCGCGCAGAAATAGCCTCTCCCGGGATCGTCTGGCAGGATTCCCTCGTATCGCCGGACCGGACGACCGCTCTCCTCCCCCGCTCCGTGGTCGATCAGCCGGAGCTCTCCCCGGGCCCACGCCCGTCTCGCGTTTTGGGCGATCAGCTCGATGAGCTTGCCGATCCCGATTTCCGTGATGGGGTGGCGGCTCGCGCGCATGGCGCGAGCGTCTCCCGGGCTCATCAGGAGCGTGAAGAAGCGCTGGATACCCGAAGGGTCGTAGACCAGGAGGCGGTCTCTGTTGGCGCCCGCCACGTACAGAACCTCCCGCCCCTCCTTCGGGCCCGTGGGCCAGCGCAGGTAGACCCGGAACGGCTTCTGGTATTTGAGCTGCATGACCTCCTGGTCGCCGAGCACTCCCTGGACCCGCTCGCGCTTTAGGAAAATAGCCGTATAGTCGCGCACCGGGGCGTAGCTCGCCTCCATTCTCGCCACCACGGCAAGCGGCTCCTCGGCCCAAGTGGGCCCTGTGGGAGCAGATGCCGCAACGACGACGATCCCCCAGAGGGCCAGCCATCGGGCAATGCAGAGTCTCACCGTTTTTTCTCCATGCCGGGTGGAGACGCGAGCATCGCCCTTCGGGGTTCGAGCTTCGGGGTTCGGGGTTCGCACTTCAGAGCACTAACCCCGGACCCCGAGCCCCGGAACGGTCGACGAAGAGAGGCGATGCGTATCGGTCCGGCATCACCGATCTTCCTCCGCCACGGCGCCCACCTCGCCCGCCCAGCGGCTCGGGCCCGGCTCCCATCTCTCGTCCACCAGCCGGAGCAGCTTCCGGCCCTCGCGGAGGCTCCCCTTGGGGAGAAAGAGAAACTCCAGGTCAACCAGCCGCTGGCAGTACGCCGCCCACCCCGCAGGGTGCTGACGCCGGAGGGCGCCGAGGATCCGGTGGATCACTGAAGACCGGTCAACCGACTGTTCCGCGCACTCCAGTCTGAACTGAAAGGTGGGCCGGAACCGTCGCTCCAGCAGCGCAACCTGCCAGTCGTGGTCGAGCCCGGGGATTCCGGCCAGCAGAGCCTCGAAAAACTCGGGGTGAACATTCCCCCACGCGCAGACTACCATCTCGTCGGTGCGGCCCCGGATCATGGAGAGGCGACGGAAGGGAAACCCGCACCGGCAGGGGCCGTCCAAGAGCCTCGCGACGTCTCGCGTCCGATACCGGATCAACGGCATGACGCTGCGGGAGGTAGTGGTGAAGACCACCTCGCCGTAGCCCTCGGCGTCGGGCTTCGGGACCTCCACGAAGAAGTCGAACTCGTTGAGATGATAGCCGGTTCTCTCGAGGCACTCGAACCCGAGGATCGTGGCTGCCTCGGTGCTGGCGTAGGTCATGCAGAGCGGAGCCTGCCAGAAGCTCTCGATCTCCGCCCGGGTGCGGCTCGTAATCCCCTCCCCGCCTCCGATCAAGAGCCGGAGCCGGGAGGGACGGCCCTCTTCCCTGGCGATCTCGGTGAGCCGGGAGAGCCAGAAGGGATCGCTGATCACCACGTTGAAGCCGTAGACCGCCATCCGCTGGTAGAGCTCGCGGGGATCGACCCGCCCCACCGCCATGCCGAAGCTCCGCCAGTACGGGAGGCCTCTCTGCGCCAGGAGTCCGCCGAGACCCCAGCCCAGGTCCAGCGTGGACACCACCCGATCCGCCGCCGTGAGCCCGTAGAGCCCGCTCAGAATCGCCCCCTGGCGGGCGCTGTAGTCCAGCTCGCCGTGGCTCAGGTAGATCCGGTTGACATGCCCGGTGGTCCCTGAGCTCTCGATGGCCAGCTCGGGCGGAGCGCAGCAGAGATCGGTGGCCGGAGTCGCGCCGAGCTCAGCGGCGGTGAGGAAAAACTCCCCGAGATCCTCGGGCCGCCGCGCCCGCTCGACATCGATCCCGTGCCGGGCAAACTCCCTCCGGTAGAAAGCCGAGCGCGAGGCGGCCAGGCGAAGGGTGCGCCTGAAGGCCGCCCGGCGGAGCCCGGCGAGGAGCGAAGGCGGCAGGATCCGGAGGAAGGTCAGGAGCCGTTGCGGGGAAGAGCCGGAGAGCCTGAACGGCAGTTCGGCCAGGGTTTTGACGATTGGCGCTCCGGGAGACCGGAAGTTCACCGCACCCTCGAATCCACGAGATCGTGGATCCTGGCGAAGACCTTCTCAAACGCGTCGGCGTAGCCACCCATCAGCTCGAGCGGCTGGCAGAAGAGCGGAAAGGACTGCGAGCCGACCACGAGCGAGCGGTCGAGGAGCCGCTGGGTCTCCGGGTACTCTTCGGGCGCGTAGGAGCGCCGGTCGCCGCCGCAGCTCCACGGGCACCCGCTGCCGTACCCCCGGCGCTCCTGGAAGAGCGGGTGGGCCGGGAGGGGCGCGCTCTGCCAGAGCACCACTTCCACCCCCTCGGCCTTGAGCGCGTCACGAACCAGATCCCGGAAGACCACCGGCGGGAGATCGAGACCGAGCGCTTCGGGATGGAGCCTGACCCGGTACTTGTGAAAGACGTGGGTTCGATCCGGCGGCGTGACCGGCGGTTTGAGCCCCGGAATGCCGGCGAGCCGCGCTGAAAGGAGACCGGCGTTCTCCTGCCCGACTCGGTTCACCCGATCGAGACGTTGGAGCTGCGATCGAGCCAGGGCCGCCGACATCTCGGTGGGGAGATACATCCACCCGACTGTCCAGGCAAGGGGAAGGTGATCGCTGTCCAGGGGAGCCTCCGGATTCCAGGCCTCGGTGGGGTCGGTGTCCAAGCCGTCGAGGCGAACCAGAGCGGCCCGGTCTCGGTATGTCTGGCTGTCGGTCACGAGGAGCCCTCCCTCCCCTGCCGGCAGATTCTTGGTGGCGTTGAGGCTGAAGATCCCCAGGTCGCCCCATCCCCCCACCTTCCGCCCCCGGTACTCCGCCCCGTGGGCCTGCGCCGCGTCTTCGATCACGGGGAGACCGTGGCGGGAAGCGAGCGCCAGAATCGCCGCCATGTCGGCCGGAAGACCGTGGAGATGAACCGGCACAATAGCCTTTGTCCGGGGAGTGATCCGCTCCTCGATCCGGGCGGGGTCGATGTTGAAACTGTCCGGATCGATGTCGACGAACACCGGGATGGCGTTCTGGTGCAGCACAGCCTGGGCGGTGGCGATGAAGCTGAGAGCCGGGATGATGACTTCGTCCCCCGGGCCGACGCCGGCCGCGACCAGCGCCAGGTGGAGGGCGGCGGTCCCGCTGTTGGTGGCGAGGCAAAAGCGCGTCCCCACATAGGCGGCGAATTCGCGCTCGAGCGCCCGGATCTCCGGCGCCGCCGACCCGCAGAGCACTCCCCGCTCGAGGACCCGGAAGACCGCGTCGCGGTCCCGCCCGTCGAGGACGGGCCAGCGCCGGGCGAGCCCCGGCGTGACCGCCGGTGCCCCCCCGAACAGCGCGAGCTGGCGTTCAGGGAGCGCCATCCCTCCCCGCCCGCTTTTTCCGCGACCCCTGAGACCGCTCCGTCGCGGGCACTCTGCCCTTCGTTCCCCGCGTATGCCGCGACGCATAATCGAGCAGCAGGCGGACCTGATCCATGAACGAATGAACGCTCACCCCGAGCGGATCCTTGAAGAAGCACGCGAGATGAGTCATGGGCCCGGCCTCCCCCTTCCGATGCGCGAATTCGGTCAACCGCACCAGGTCCAGCACCAGCGGGGCAGCCAGAAGCGCGTCGCATCCCTGCCAGATGAACTGGACGCTCATCTTCGTTCCGAGGAAGCCGCGGAAGTGGATGAAGTCCCAGGCCGTCTTCCAGTTGCCGAGCGAGGGAACGTACTCGATGAACACCCCGGTGTGAGGGGTGTAGCCCAGGATGGAGGCGAGAACGCCGGATTTGCTCCGCACTTTGGAGCGCTTGTGGCGCGGGTCTTGAAGCACCTGCCCATCCCCTCCGCCGAGGACGTTGAACCCCTCCCAGGACAAGACTTCCAGGTTCCGGTAGCGGAACAGCGGCGCCAGCACGGTTTTCACCAGCGTCTCGCCGGTCTTCCCGTCGCTTCCGTAGAACGGCACGTGCTGCTTCTGGGCCAGCTCACCGATCGCGGGCGGCCGCACGCCCAGCGAGGGCGTAAAGTTCACATAGGGGAAACCCCGCTCCAGCGCCGCGTAGGCGTAGAGAACGCTCGGAGTGACACGGCGCCGGCGGTCCGCATGGATAAGCTGGCGGAACGCGTCGAGCCGGCAGTGCTCCGGCCCGATCTCGATGAGCGGCTCGGTGGAGGCCAGGTTCACCACGACCACGGTCTCCAGCTTATGCTCGGCGCGAAAGCGGTCCAGATCATCGCCGAGCCGGTTGACGGCGGCACCGAGGGGCTCGCGTCTCGGCAGGTACGCGCGCGCGGCGAGCGCGCGGGTGGCCGGTCCCCCACCCTCGAGGAAGCCCGGGCAAATTCGCCCCTCCACCACCCGCAGGTCCTCCTCAAGGGCGCCCACGAGGTCCGCTGGCAGCGCGCGCTCTTGGAGCGCCATGGCCCACGCCTCTTTCAGAAGCCCCTCGGAGACCACCTCCCATCCGCCGAAGACCAGCTGGTCCGGACCGACGAGGGGAAGCGCCGCGAGCTCCGGCAGTTCGGTTACGAGTCCCTCGCGTCCCGCGAGGCCGCGCGCGATGGCTCGCGCCCCCACGATCACCGTAGAAGCCAGGCGACCCCGCGCTCCGACCAGCCAGACTCCGATCTTCTTCTTCACCGGACGCGGTTACTCCGACAGGTCCCTATGGACCAGACAGCGCTTCGAGCGCCGGCTCCGCCGGCGCAATTAACTCGGGCCTCACGCGGCGGGTGGCCCGCCTGGCGGCAAGGCCGAACCCGCCACGCTCGAACTGCATCTGGGGGAGGTCTCGGAGGGGGCCGCCGAGGCCCCCTCCGACAACTATCGGTTTGAGTAGAGCCATCTTGAGCCGTAGAGCCCCAGCTCGCGGACCTGGTGGGACGGAAGTTCCGCCAGCACGCTTCGCCCCCGCGGACGCTGGGTCACCAAAAAGATCCTCGCGGAACCTTCCCACAGGGCGACCAGCCCCTGGGTGTCGAGAAAAAAGCCCCGGGCTTCCGGCAACCGTGAGGCGAATTCCAGGTCGCCCCGGACGCCGTTCACGACGGCGATGCGCCGCCCGGTGTAGAACGGAAGCGCCGCGCTGTATTCCAGCGAACCCTCGTGGACGACGACGTCGCCGGGTCCGGACTGGGCGACAATCGCCCGGGAAACGGTTTTGGTCGAGTGGTGCGGCTCGACCAGATAGAGGAGCTGGAGGATCAGGGCCCCGATAACCCCGGCCATCCCCAGAAGAGCCGCGAAGGATCCCCTTCGCCACCCGCGCATCCAGAAGAGCGTGGCCAACCCCCAGCCCCCGAGCAGTGTAAGACCCAATCCCTGGAGGAGCAAGCCGAACGGCCGGGGCGAGGCGAACGGAAACGTCGCGCCCTGGTCGCGCAGAATGCGGTAGTAAACGTTCAGTTCGGCGAGCCCGTCGAGCGCCTGGGCTCCTGTGAGCCGCGCGCCGGCCCAGAGTGCCCATCCCCCGACCGCCGCGCAGCCCGCGAGCCCCACCCGGAGCCAGCGGCCGATGTCCCGACTGCTCGCCCACGCCCCTCCCGCGAGCACCGCCAGGGCGGGAAAAGCGGGCAGCGCATAGTACTCGAGCTTGGAACGCGCCAGGACAAAAAATCCCACCACCACCAACGCCCAGATCACGAGCACGGGACGCCAGCGCGCCGCCTCCGAGGCGGCGGGCGCCGGGCGCGCCAGGAGAAATACTCCCCATGGGAAGAGCCAGAGGAAGCTCACCACCAGCAGGCCCAGCGCGGAGATCGGCACGTCGTCTTCGCGGAACCCGCGGAGGTTCAGGAAGCGGAGCAGCTGGTTGTCGACCAGATAGAACCACAAGAGGTCGGGCATCCGCCAGGCCATGGCCAGGTGCCACGGGAGGGCAACAGCGGCAAAAAGCGCGGTACCCCGGGCCAGGTTGAGCTCCCGCCACGAGAGCCGACGCGCCCAGGCCATGCCGAGGCCGATGATGAGCAAGGGGAAGAGCACGCCGATCAGCCCCTTGGTGAGCAGGCCCAGCGCACTGCCAAGATAGACGAGGAGAAACCGTCGCGAGCCCCGGTCCGACCGCTCGACATCCCGGAGAAAGCCGTACACGGAAAGCGTCAGGCAGAAAACAAAGAGGAAATCGGTGGATGCTTTCCGGACATAGAGCGCGTATCCCGCGGTTGTGGCGAGGGCGAGCCCGGCCAGGAGCCCGGCGCGCGGGTCGTAGAGACGCCGGCCGATCCGCCACGTCAGGAGCACCGTGCCGAGGGCAGGAAGCGCCGAGCACAGCCGGACCGCCCACTCGGACGGCCCGGCGAGCCAGAGCGCGCCGGCCGCCAGCCAGAAATAGAGGGGCGGTTTCTCGAGGTACGGGAGACCATTGAAGTGGGGAAGCACCCAGTCGTTCCGAGCCAGCATCTCCCGCGCGATCGCCGCGTAGAGCCCCTCGTCGGGATCCAAAAAAGACAGATCCAGGCCGAAGAAGAGGAACGGCAAGCTGACCGCAAGGAGGAGACCCAGCTCAGCGGAACGAGCGCGTGAGTTCCACGCGGAAGAGATGGTCGAAGCCGTCGCTGCCACTCCTGAAGTTCCGATTGGTGACATCCATGAGCTGATAGGCGCCAAAGAGCGAGAACCCGTCGGAAAAACGGTAGGAGAGATCGAGCTCCCCGCCAATGCGCCGCTCCTTGGGGCCTGAAAAACCCGAGACGGTGCTCCCGATCACCGACCGGTTCAGCTCCAGCCCCAGCATCAGGTTCGGGGTGAGCCAGTTCGTGGTCCGAGCGTAGTAGTCCTCACCCTCGGTCCCGATGAAGTGGGAGATGACTTCGCCGCGGGTCCAGTAACCGTTCCGGAACTGATGGTGCACGAATGACAGTTTGGAAGTCCTCGCGTACTCGAACCTGGCGTCCACCCCGTCCCATCCGAACACCCGCATGAGGTGAACCCCCGCCAGCACAGAGATCGCATCCCGCAGCGGGATGAACGAGCTGGAGCAACAGGTGTCGTCCCATCCAAACTCCCCGTACAGCCTGAGGTCCCGGGCCAGCGGGAGGTATCGATCGATATTTTTCAGCCGGAGATCCGCGTCGATCGCGAAGACGTTGTTGCTCCGGAACTCAGTCCTGTTCGGATCGTCCCCGATCTGCGGATCGACCAGGAGTCGCGGGTAGTCTTTCGTCTTCAGCCGGGGCTTGTCATCCCCGTCGAACTGCACGGCCCGGCTGATCCCCAGCTCCAGAAACGAAAACGGGGAGATGGTCCCGCGCATGCCCGTCAGCTTGGCCCGGCGGTGATCCCGGCGCTCCTCCAGCTGAGCCAGGAAGAAGAGCAGTTTTGTGGGGCCCACCCATTGACCGATCCAGGGAAGCAGGAACGGCTCGGCGGCACCGATCCGGACCTGGTCGAGCGG
>CAYJUC010000080.1:0-9220 GCA_964372605.1 uncultured bacterium
GGCCTTCCGGCCGTCGCGGTCAAGGCGGCGGGCCAGCTCGATGGCCGCGTCGATCCCCTGTCCCAGCATGAGCTGGCGAGTGAGGGTGCGCGGCCCCCGCTCGAACATGAGCGTCGTGATCGCCACCGACCAGCCGTCGTTCACCTGCCCCAGGACGTTTTCCACCGGGACCTTCACGTCCTCGAAGAAGAGCTCGTTGAACTCGGCGTCCCCGTTCATCTGGCGGAGCGGGCGCACCGATACCCCCGGAGCGCGCATGTCCACGAGGAGGTAGGTCAGCCCCTTGTGCTTGGGCGCCGCTGGATCGGTGCGGGCGAGCAGGATGCACCACTGGGCGATGTGGGCGTAGGAGGTCCACACCTTCTGGCCGTTGACCACGAAGTGACCGTTCTCGCGGACGGCGCGGGTCTGAAGGCTCGCCAGGTCGCTCCCCGCGTTGGGCTCGGAGAACCCCTGGCACCAGATCTCTTCTGCCGAGAGGATTTTGGGGAGGAACCGCTTCTTCTGAGCTTCCGTTCCGTGGTGGATGATGGCGGGGCCGGCCATGTCGAGCCCGATGACGTTGATCAGCTCCGGGGCGCGGGCCCGGACCATCTCCTCGAAAAAGATCGCCTGCTCCATCATGGTCGCGCCGCCGCCGCCGTATTCCTTGGGCCAGTGAAGCCCGATGTACCCCGCTTCGTAGAGACGGCGCTGCCAGTCCTTCAGGAAGTCGGTCTGCTCCTTCTGCGTGGCAAACCGGCTGCGGAGCTTGGCCCAGTCGCCGGGGGCGTTGGCCTCTAGCCAGTGGCGAAGCGTTTCGCGGAAGGCTTCTTCCTGGGGCGAGAGCTTGAAGTCCACGGAGGGATTGTAAGCCACAGGAACTGCGTCCCGCAACGGGCCGTCATGCTATAACCGTGACGTGAGGGTGAAGCCAAAGAAGAAAAAGAAACGCGGCCGGCCGGCTCCTCGGCGAAAGCCGACCTTCAGGGTCGCCTGGGTGACGGCTCGGACGGGGCCGCTCGTGAAGGAGGTGGCGCAGGCCGCGGAGACCGACGCTTCGCCGGCTGAGCGGCTGGAGCGAGTCATGACCGTTCTCTTCGCTGCCTCCGGCGATGAAACGGTCTGCCAGCTTTGGATCGAGGGATGGAGCCGGGCGCGACGGAATAAAGGGCTCAGGCTGGAGCTGGCCTGGATCAGGGAGCAGCTCAGGCTCTCCGTCGAAGATCTGCTGAGCGCGGGGAAGCGGGACGGAACGTTCAGGTCCGATCTGGATTCGGGAGTGATGGCCGCGGTGATCCTGGGCGCGGCGGATGGGCTCCTGCTTCAATCGGCGAACCAGGGAGGACCGGTTCCGGCCGACCGTCTGGCCGACAGTCTGCTCAGAGCCGTGCTCCGCAACCCCGCGGAGCGCCCCGCCCCCTCACCCTTCGCCCCCTCACCCTTCCCTCTCCCCCTCGGAGGGGAAGAGGATTCAAGATGAGGGGCCATCTCAGGGACGGTTCCTGATCCCCTCGACAAATACCAGGGTGAGCCCGGCCAGCATGGTGAGGAGGTTCAGGACAACGGCGAGGCGATGGGCGCGCCCGAAGGCCAGCGCTGCCTCAGAGACCATGCCGATCGAAGGCGGCACGTTCCGCATGGCCAGGCGGGCGCTCTCGGCTTGAGGCAGGAGCACCAGCATCGAGTAGACGGTCAAAGCCAGCATGAGGAGCGTCAGGACAAGAGCGCCCCACGCGACCTCCCTCCCCAGTTTTACAGCCACGCGCCCCAGCACGCCAACCAGGGCCAGCAGCCCCATGATAATTCCGAAGAGATAGTAACGGGGGAGCAGCACTGCCACGAGGCTGCCGGCGCGTTCCCGGTCCAGAGTCGTAAAGAGCGCCGGCGCTGCGACAAAGGAGAAAAACCCCATGACCCCCAGCCAGAGGCTCGTAGAGCAAAGTATCAAATTTTTCAGGTAGTTCAAGAAGAACCTCTCTGTCAAAACTTAAACACGTTACTTTCGTGCCGCGGTTAAGAGGAATTGCGCCTCCTGGTACGACTCCGCGGCCAGGTCGGGAAGGCCGGTCTTGAGATAGAGGTTACCGAGGAGGAGGTGGAGGGTCGGCTCATCCGGGTCCCGCGCCAGCGCTGTGGTGAGGGAAAGCCTGGCGTCATGGAACAGTCCCTCGCGGGCCAGGACTCCGAACCTGAGGGCGACGAGGGAGTTGTGCGAAACGATCTGCCCAAGTGTCTGCTCCAGCCAGGTGAGATCCTGACGAATGGCCTGGGCGCGACCAGGCTCAAGCAGCTCGAACCACGCCTCCTGGGGCGGGTGACCGAGAGAGAGCACCTGGAAGGAGTATCGGACCTTCGGGCTCAAGTGTGGGGCCTCGGACGGATAGTCGAAGTGGGCGCCGGGAACGCCGACGCGCTCGAACACCAACCCCTTGGGCCCAACGATCCTCACCGTGTAGCGGGAGAAGCGGCTCCCCAACCACTCGAAGACGAGGGGCTCTTGGAGGACCGGGCCGTTTCGCGGAGTCAGGATCACGGGAGGCTTGGGGCCCGCCCGGGTGGAGAGCACGGCCTGGGGCGGCTCCTTGGGGGTCGCAGAGAGAAAGCCGAGGCTCGCCTCTATGAGCGCCCTCGCCTTCTGGAGCTTGCTCTCTCCGGGCTTGGGGGCGGCCACCACGACCGGCGCGCCGGTGGCGTCCACCTTGACGCTCCCCCGCTCGCCACTCAGGAGAATAACCGCCGATGCGTTCTCGGTGGCGCGAACCGTATCGCCGGCTCTGAGCGCCTGAAGCGGCCCGGCCTGCCGCCATGCCTCGGTTCCGGCCGCTTTCACCTCCACCCGGCCGCGACCGGGCTTGATCTCGGTGATCACTCCGGCCACCTCGCCGCCCTGGCCGCTCGTTGGCCACGGGGCCAAAAGCGCCCCGAGAGAGACCGCGATGAGCGCGTACACTCCCCACAGTCGTTTCGTCACCATGAGTACCTCCCCCCCCTGCCGAGCCAGGTCATCTCACGGTCATGTCGCCGCCGCTGTCCCCCACCAAAGTGAACGGCGCCCAGAAGATCGGGTGGGCGTAGCTGAAGACGGTCTGCCGGGTCGCCGAATCCACGAGCTGCCCCTCGTCGATCAGCCAGTTCATGGTTCGCTGCAGTGCCCTGGCGCGCGTCAGCCGGGGATCGGCCGTCTGGCGGCGGAATAGGTCGGTGGTCAACGCCAGCGCCGAGGTGGTCTCCACCGGCCAGTGGCTCACCAGGAGCGCTCGCGCCCCCGCGTAGAAAAACGCCCGCCCCAGCCCTGATATCGCTTCAGCACCGGCTCCCTGCCCGCTGGCCGTGTTACACGCCGACAACACCACCCAGTCGGCGTTCAGGCGCAGACCCAAAATCTCCTCCATGGTCAGCAGACCGTCCCCCTTCGCCTTCGCCACCTCCGGCGCCGACAGCGCCAGCGCCGGTTGGGTGAGACCATCCAGATCTCCCGGCACCAGGCCGTGCGTGGCGAAGGCCAGCACCCGGTAGGCCGAAAGGTCCAGTGTCTTGACAATCTCTTCGTTGGCCCGCTCCCCCAGAAACACGTCCCGGGAGAGATCGGCCCCCAGCACCCGCGCGATGCTCCGGATCTCCTCGGCCGTCTCAGGCAAGCGCGGGAGCATGGCCAGGTGGGTGCTGTTGCGGCTCACGATCTTGAGATTGCGGAGCGCTACCGGAGCGCTGCGCGGGCTTATCCCGGCGACCTGGACTGGCGCGGGCTCGCGGGCCGCTCGTCGCGCCTGCTCCGGACTGAAATACGGATCGCCGAAGCCGAGAAACGGGCGCCGGCTCGGGTCGGATGGCGGCAGGCGCCGGAGCGTGGCCAGTGCGCCGACCGAGGGGAGTTGCGTCACCGCGTAGCGACGCGCGAGCCAGGGAACCTCGCGGTACCTGGAGAAGAGGGCTCCCTGCTCCGGCCCGAGCGCGGCGGGCCTCGTGACCAGCAGCGAAAACGGAAGCTGGCCCAGCGGGCCGTGGGGAACGACCAACAGGCTCCCCGCCTGCTGCCAGCCCGAGCTGACCGGCTCAAGCAGCGCGCGGTAGAGGTCGTGGGCTAGAGCCACATCGAACTCAGGGATCTCGCCGAGCGTCCTGGCGTTGGGATCGAGCGCCTTCCTGAGCGCGGCGACTCTGGCTTCCAGTCCGCCGGCGTTCAGCGGCACGGCCGCAAACGCCACCGGCCCCGTTTGGGGGATCGCCCAGACAAAGGTGCGATTCCACCCGACCAGAGTCGAGATGAGGGCTTCGCCTGGTCTCAGACTGGCTCGGGCCTGCTCCAGCGTCGCCGGGGCCGGATTGACCAGCTGCGCATATGCCGGGAACTCTCGCTCGATCTGCTGGACCAGGCTCTGTCTCGCTCGGCGGAGCGCGTCGATCTGAGAGCGGAGATTCGCCACCACCTTCGGGTCCTGCTGATCGCTGGGGGCGCTCAGCGCATTGCTGAGGAGACTCTGGAGCGCGCCGATCTGCTTCTTGGCGTCCTGCTCGCGCCGGACGAGATCCGCGAGGGCCGGCGTCTGGGCTGCCGCCCGCGCGGCGCTGGCGTCGAGGGCTCGCTCGACCGATCGCCCGCGTACTACCTCCGCCAGGCTGAACGCCTCAGCGGCCGCGTCGATCCCGGCCTCGCGCTCCAGCCCGGTCCCCGTGATGTCCGCGAGCAGCTCGATATAACCCGTCAGGATACCTGCCAGGCGGAGATCTGCCGCGATCCGCGTGGCAGCCTCATCGTTGCCCTCGAACGAGCCGCTCAGCAAGACCGGTGTGGCCTCGCGAAACTCCTGGAGCGCGCGCAAGCGGTCGTCCTTCGCGGCATACGCCTGCGCCATGTACGCGCGGATCTGGGCGGTGTTTCTGTGCCTGTCTCCCACCAGGCGGCGGCTCTTGGCGAGCGCGCCGTCGAGGATCTCCAATGCTTGATCCGGCTTTCCGGTTCGCAGCAGCGCCACCGCGTATCCCACGTGGCCGCCAAGGAATTTGTTCAGATACTCGGGATCGCCGCTGAGCCCGGCGCGGATCGCCTCGTACTGCTCCAGCGCCTCCCGATAGCGCCGCTGGAACTGGAGCGACGTGGCGAGCTGCCCCCGAACACCAGCCAGAAACAAAGAGTCGGAGGAGGAGCCGGTCTTCTCGTAGATATCGACCACGGCGCGGGCCAGCGTCTCGGCTTCACGATACCGCCCCTGCTCTTGGATCACCCATACAAGACTCCGCAGCATCCAGGCCGTGTGGTTTGCGTACCGGCCCCGTTTGGTGAGCGCGCCGAGCAGGGCTTTCCGCGACTCGTTTTCGGCTTCCAGAAGTCGTCCTTGGTGGATCAGCGTCCGCGCGATGAACGAATGCTGCTGGTCCAGCCACGGCTGCTTCGAACGCACCGCGTCGCTGGCCAGCGCGGCAGCGGCCTGGCGATAGAAAGCCTCGGCCTCGGCATACTGGCCCTTTGCCTCCAGGATCGCCGCCCGCCCCTGGGCAACGCTGGCCCGGTAGCCAGCGATCCATTCGGGGCGCGGATTCTGCCAGCTCTGAGATTCGGAGAAGACCCGTAAAGTCTCCGCGAGCGCCGCCTCGGCCGCCTGGAGGTCCCCCCACGAGGCATACATCATCGCCAGACCCGAGTTGAGGCCAATCAGCCATCCTCGCTGGTTCCAAGGGACCGCCGCGATAGCCTTTCGGCGATAGTCGATGGAGCGGGAATAGGTGCCGCCTTGCAGCTCGGCCATGCTCAGCTCGAACAGGATCTCGTGATTGGATCCCGCGTAGCTGAGTGCTTTGCTCAGATCCTCGATCTCCTGCTTCGCGCGACCGATTTCGCGGGCGGCGAGGCCACGCTCATAATAAAACTTCGTGAGCACACTTGCATCGGTCGTCTCCGGCGGCGACTGGTCGGCCCGCGCGCGCGCCGCTTCGGCGGCCCGGGGGTCGGCACGCTTCTGCTGATCTAGGATGGCGGTAATATCCTCGATGGTGCGTGGTGGCGGGACGAAAGGGCTGCCGGCAAACTGAGCCGTTACCTTTTTCGCCTCCTCGATCGACATCGTGCTCTGGCACGCCGATAGGAGAGTCGTCATCACAATGATCGAGACGAGGGCAGTCTGGTTTCTAGTCATACTCGCCCCTCCTTTATGCGTCCCTCCCGTCGCTCGCATCCAGCAGCTCGAACAGCTCCACCGGCTGAGTTCGTCCTTTGACTGTGACAGAGCCGCGATCCCGGACGACGACACGGCCCTTCACGGCCGCCAGCGTCGCAGTGCTGATCAGGATCGCGGTGCCGAGCTCCCGGTTCAGTCCCTCGATCCGCGCGACGGTATTGACCGTGTCCCCCAGCACCGCGTACTTCTTCTTGCGGGGGGAGCCGACGTTTCCCGCAAAGACCTCCCCGGTGTGCGCTGCCACCCCCATGGCGAGCGGCGGGCGCCCCTCGGCCTGCCATTTTTGGTTGAGGCGCTGGAGCGCAGCCTGCATATCGAGGGCCGTCTTCACCGCGTGCCAGGCGTGCTCCGGGTCATCGAGGGGCGCCCCGTAGACCGCGAGAATGCCGTCACCGATGAAATCGCTCACCATCCCCCGGTGGGCCAGGATGACCTCCACCATGGCGGTGAAGTACGCGTTCATGATCTCGGAGATCCGCTCGGGCGGAAGCCGCTCGGAGAGGGTCGTGAATCCCCGGAGATCCGACATCAGCACGGACACGGTCCTTACCTCCCCGCCGAGTTCCGACCCTTCCCGGAGGACCCGGTTCGTGATCTCGGGGCTCACGTACTGGCCGAAGGCCGCCCGGAGCCGCCGCCGCGCCAGGAGCCTCGATCCCTGAAGGTAGGCCATCATCCCCACGAGGGGCGCCACGAAGTCAAGCCAGTAGCCGCCGCGGGTGTACGCCTCGTAGCTCAGGGCGATAAAACCGGCGATCAGCGCCAGGCTCGCGAGCGCCGCCCAGAGGGGACGGAGCCAGAGGGAGAGGAGGGAAACCGCCAGGCAGGCGCCGACCAGGACCGCGAGGTTCAGGAGCCAGTTGGGGGGAAGCAGCGCGCGCCGGGAGAGCAGGGTGTGGACCATGTGGGCCTGGATCTCGACCCCGAACATCAGCCCCACCGGCGTTGGGTAGACGTCCCGGCTCTCCTGAAACGTCGCCCCGACCAGCACGATCTTGCCCCTGAACGGATTATCCGCGGCGCTGCGGACGCCGCTCTGCGCCAACCGGATCAGCGGACTGCTCGAAAATTGAGTGAACGAGCCCGGAGGACCGGCGAAGTCGATCCGCCACGGAACCCCGGAGAGTTTGCCGATGGAGATCGGCTCATTCCGGGTGCTCCCCCCCTTCGCATCCCCGACCGGAAGGGGAATCGCGTCTCCATCCTTCCCCTCGAGCGCGCGCGATAGCTCTTCCGCTGTGTGGCCGCCGTACCCGGCGAGTGTCGCGAGCGCGAAAGAGGGGAGATACCCGCCGTCGGTCGGAAGCAGCGGCGTCATTCGCCGGATCACGCCGTCAGCCCCCACCGAGGCGTTGGAGAATCCGAACAGGCCCCGCAGCTCAGCAGAGAAGGGCTGAGATGCCTCATAACGTTCCGTGCCCTCGCCCCTTCGCGGAATGGCGAGGGAGGCGAAGACCAGGCGGCCCGAGCCCTCCGCCTTAAAGCGACGAGCCATGGCGAGGAGGGCCGCATCCTCCTCGGGGTCGGATCGGCTCTTGGGGAGGACGTCGAAGGCCACCACCCGGGCGCCGCTTCGGAGGAGGAAGTCGCCCAGGTCAGCGAGGTAGCGGCGGGAGAGCGGCTGCCGCTCGCCCAACTCTCGAAACGCTTCTTCGTCGATCACGACCAGAACGATCTCCGGGGCGGGAACCCGATCGCGGAAGAAAAGAAACGTATCCACCGCCCGCGTTTCCCAGCCCGAGAGCGCGCCGACCCGCGAGAGCGCTGTCACCGCCACGCTGACAGCCACCCCCAGGAGCAACGCGCGAACGACCCGCGCTCCTCCGGGAGCCCAGCCGGACTTCCTCACCCGGGTATTCCCCAGAGGCCGAAACAACCGCTCCGCCACCCCCCGCTCATCGGGTCTCCGCTCAGGCTCGGCCGAGTGGCGCGGGCTCGAGAGCGTCGGAGAGCCGGCGGGCCGTGGCTCCCCCCACGAACGCCGACGCCAGCGTGACCAACAGGGCAAGAAGCGTCTCCTCTAAACCGGGCACCATGGGCTCGAGTGCTGGAAGGCGAGCCAGCTGCCATCCGGAGACGACGAAGAGGGTCGCGGCGTACCCAACGGTGGCCGCGACCGGCCGCTGCCGCGCGTCCAGCAGCATCATGACGCACGCCGGGATAAACGCCAGGAAGGGAGACACGCCGACCGGCCGTCCCGGCTCCGTGCCGTTCTTCCTCGCGATGATGTTGGCCACCGCGATGGGTGAGGTCGGATCCTTGGCGATCTCTTCCTCGATGACGGACACTGGCTGGAGCACGGCGAAGCCGACACGCGCGATCTGGTTTCCCGCGGTGCCGACAGCCACGACGAGGGCGATCAGGAAGAGCGGCGCCCAGCGGGAATCCGAAAGGCGCGCCGTGGCCACCAAGGCCAGCGGCAGGATGAGGGCAGCCAGCATGATATAGGCGTAGAAGCGCGCGCCGCCCTGTAGATAGGCGATCCGGATGGTCGGCTGAAGCGTGATGTGGAGGTTGGCATAGAGGAGCGCGCCCGAGAGGAGGAGGGCCATGAGCCTGGCGCGACTGCCCGTCCGATACACCTCGCGCGCGATCAGGAGGCAGGCCGCCGTGTTGACGGCTGATCCCAACAAGCCTAAAAGGTGAGGCGGACTCCAGAGCGTGACATCAACGCCGAAGAGGCGGTGCCAGAGGTCGTCGATCGGCGCCGCCAGCACGGTGAGGGCGATTCCCCACGCAGCCAGGTGAAAGCCGCGCGTCCCCGCGAGTCCCAGGAACCGTATCGCCTGCGGGGACGCGAGCGCGGGTCCGCGAAATGTCGTCAGGGCAAGGATGCCAAAGCTCAGGAGGACGGACAGGGTGACGCTCGCGTACGTCATGACGTGGGGGGCGATCCAGAACGAGTCACGGCCGATGCGCAGATGCCACTGGATGTCCCACTGCACTCCCCAGCCACCGATCAGCTTGGCGACCAGAAGCCCCCAGAGCGCAGCGCGCATCCCGCTCATCAGGGACCCCCCGTCAGGCCGAAGGCGGCCCAGAAGAAGGGGTGCGGAAAGTCCTGC
>CAYJUC010000080.1:9320-12693 GCA_964372605.1 uncultured bacterium
GCGAGGCCAAGCGTCGCGCAGAGGCGCAGTTTCGGCCCTTCACGCATCGGCCAGCCCCAGGATCGCTCTGACCAGAGCCTTGGGGCGTTCGAGATCATACTCCCGGTAGGTGGTCAGGAGCTGTGTCTGAAGCGATCCTTCCCCGTGAAGCGTCACCACCAGGTTGTAGCCGCCGAAGTCGGAGGCGGTGAGGTCGCGGATCAGGTGAAAGAGCCTGAGCCGCCACTCGGCCGGAACCCCCTTGGCGCCCGTCAGGTAACGGTCCAGCTCCGCCCTCACCGCCGGGTTCAGGTAGTCTTTCTCCGACGGGGCGGTGATGGCCAGCCCGCCGGCCAGATCCTGGAGGAGGCGGACCGCCTCGTGGAACTGGCTGGCGAAGTGGTGCTTGCCCACGTTGGTGAAGACCGGATCGGGGAGGGCGATCCCCTCCACGCTCCCGGCCTCCAGCGCCGCCGCCTTCCCGCAGGCCCGGATGGTCTCGGTGTAGTGGATGAGCCGGGTGATCTTCTCTCTGACGTGGGAGGCACCGGCCACGCCGTTCCACTCGGCGACGAGCTGGGCAGCCCCCACGAAGAGGTCGCCGATAGGCGGTTTGTAGGAGACCCCGGTGAAGCGGTGAAACTGGGCGAAGGTGGTGGCGAGGGGTCCCGCCCACTCCCACTCCCCCGCCAGAAAGACGCGCTCCCAGGGGACGAACAGTTCGCCGAAGAGGGTGAGCGATTCGATCTCCACGTTTCTCCGGCTCACGGGGAAGTCGAAGGGAGAGAGGCTCTTGTCCCCGATGGTCCGGCAGACCATTTTCACCCCGGGGGTCTCTGCGGGGACCGCGAAGGCCACAGCGTAGTCCCGGTCCGCCTCAGACAGGGCCCGGGTGGGAATCACGATCAGCTCATCCACCACCGGCGCCATGGTGGTATGGGCCTTGGCTCCCCGGACCACGATCCCATCAGGCCGGCGCTCGACGATCCGCACAAAGGCATCGGGGTTTGCCTGCTCGTGGGGCCTGAGCGCCCGATCCCCCTTCACGTCGGTCTGGGCCAGGGCCATGCTGAGGTCGTTCACCGCGCAATGCCGGTGATAGGCCCTGACCCGCTCGAGGTATGAACTGCCGAGATCGCGGTCCATCCGGGCGGCGACCACATGGAGCGCGTCCAGGGCGTCCGTCCCCACGGCTTTGATGATGTTGAAGGTGCTCCGGCAGCGCCGGGTGGTTTCCTCGATCAGGGCAGCCCGCTCCAGGAGATCCCGGCTGCTCCGGGGGATCTTGAAGTAGGCGGAGCAGCGCTCGCCGTACTCCGAGTCGTAGGTGAAGAGATCGGGCGATTCCCTGGCGTAGTCGAACACGGTGGCGCCGTGGTCGGCGGCGAGGCCGAGCGCCGGGTGCGCGGTCACGTCCTTGACCGCCTCCCCGCTATAGAACACTGTCCGGAGATCCCTGAGCCCGGCCAGATACTGCTCTGCACTCCTGAGTCCCATCGCGCTCTCCGTCAGCGGCGGAGTGAAGGGAGAATTTCTTGAGCAAACAAAGTGAGCATCTCGAGGCCGGGGAAGTCCGCGAAGGCGCACATCAGATCCGTCACCCCGGCGGCTTCGTACTCGGCGATCCGCCGGAGCACCGCCCCGGGCTCGCCGACCAGCGCCGTGTCCACGAGCGGGTGATCCGGCGGGATGCCGCGACTCCGGCAGAAGCGTTGTCTGGCCTCCTCTGCCGCACCCGCGTCACGGCCGATCACCACATCAACTTCCACCGACCGGCGCATGCGCCCGGGCTCGCGCCCCGCGCCTTCCAGAAGGGCCTGAAGCTCGGCCCATTTCCTGGCGAAGGCCGCGGGGGTGAGGTAGGAGGCTTCCCATCCGTCAGCCCATCGCGCCGTGATTTGGAGCGCGCGAGCGCCCATGGCCGCCACCCAGATCGGTGGCGCCTGAATCGGCCTCGGCTCAAGCGTCGCACCCTTGAGCGAAAAAAATTCTCCCGCGAAATCCACCGGACCAGCAGTCCATAACCCCTTGATGATCTCGATCCCTTCGGCCAGGCACGCGACCCGGTCTTCCGCCTCCGGGTAGTCGATCCCGTGCGAGAGCCAGAAGTCAGCCGCCGGGCGACTCTCCGCCCCGATACCCAGTCTCACGTCCAGGCGACCGTTGCTCAGGTGATCCACCGTCACGGAGGCCTTGGCAAGCCAGGAGGGGTGACGCGCTGAAGGGCCGAAGCAGTAGGTGACAGCCGGGCCGATCCGGCAGCGTCGCGTCAGCACGGCCAGCGCACCGAGCATGGTCCACCCGTCATGGGTCCAGGGCCAGAGCCCGTCGCCGTAGATGATCCGGTGATAGCCCCACTCCTCCGCGCAGGCCCAGAACTCTTTGAGTCGTGGAAGCGCGGTTCCCCAGGTCTGGACGCCGACGGTGACCATGTCGCGCGATGCTCTCGGCCAGCATGGGACAAGGGCCCGAGGCAAGTCAAGTCCGGTTGCGTTGACAGTTCTCGGCGGCGCCCTGTAGAGTGGGCCATCATGCGCCGGTGGATTCTCGTTCTCTTCCTGAGCCTCGTGGCGGCGCCGACGTTCGCCCAGCCTCCTCTCGAAGAAGCCCGCCAGCTCTTCGCCCGCTACCACGAGGATCTGAGCCGGCTGGACCGGGCCCGCGACCTTCTCGAAAAAACGCTCAAGGAAGATTCCCGTGTGGAGATCATGCTTCTCCTCGCTCAGGTCTATCTCGCCTGGGGGGACGTGCGCGCCGGAGACGGAGACGAAAAACTTCGCGCCTACGAACGCGGGCGCGAGCTGGCCAAGCGCGCGGTTGAGCTGGCGCCAAGGAATCCGCTCGCTCACCTCTGGTACGCCATCCACACGGGGCGGGTCGGCCAGACCCGGGGGGTGTTGCGCTCGCTCTTTCTGGTGCCCACCATCAAGGAGGAGATCGAGATCATCTTTTCGCTCGATCCCAACATGCCCGGCGCCCACGACCTAGCGGGGAACGTGGCCCTGGAGCTGCCGCGCTTCCTGGGCGGGGACTGGGACGAGGCCGAGAAACACTTCAGGCAGGGGTTGAAGATCGACCCGCGCTTCACCGCGCTCAGGGTGGACCTGGCCCGGGTGCTGATCAAGAAGGGAAAGCACGCCGAGGCCCGGAAGGAGCTTCAGCGCGTGCTGAGCGAGAAGGCGCCGCGGAGTCCGGCCGACTGGGCCGCGAAGGATTCCAAACGCGCCAGGGAGATCCTCCAATCCATCCAGACCAACGGCTAATGAACCCCCTCACCTCAAATCCTCTCCCCCTTCGAGGGGGAGAGGGGAGGGTGAGGGGGCGAAAGGTGAGGGGGCGAAAGGTGAGGGGGCAAAAGGTGAGGGGGCAGGCGGTGCGAGCACCCATGCCTCCC
>CAYJUC010000081.1:0-4912 GCA_964372605.1 uncultured bacterium
GCGAGAGTGGCGGAATTGGCAGACGCGCTGGACTTAGGATCCAGTGGGCTTCCACCCTTGGGGGTTCAACTCCCCCCTCTCGCACCAAGTCTCACGCGTTCGGGTATCCGCCGCCTGATCCCGTGAAAATTTTCGCGCCGCCGGCAGAAGGAGCTCCGTGAAGATCGCCGTCGAGGAACTTGAGGCCTGCAAGCGCCGCCTTCACGTGGAAGCGGCCCCGGATCTGGTTCAGAAAGCCTGGGAAGACGCCTACGGGCGAGTTCAGCGCGAGGCGCGTCTTCCGGGATTCCGGAAAGGGCATGTTCCCCGGAACCTGGTGAAGCTCCATTTCGCCGACGAGGTCCGCCGGGAAGTCGCGCAGCGCCTCATTCCGGAAGTGTATAAGAAGGCCTTGGCCGAGAGTCAGCTCCATCCCGTCGAAGAGCCAGACCTTCAGGAGGTCATGCTGGAAGAGGGGGCTCCCCTCACGTTCACCGCGGTGGTCGAGATCAAGCCGGCTATTGCGCTGGGAACATATACGGGGCTCGCCGTTCAGCACACCCCCCGGCCGGTGACCGACCGAGACCTGGAGTTGGCCCTGGCGCATCTTCAGGAGCAGCACGCCGAGTTCCGGCAGGTGGAGCGGCCCGCCGGTGAGGGGGATCTCGCGATCGTGGATTACACGCTCGTCCCGGAGGGGCTAGAGCCGCGACGCGAACAGGGGTACGCGTTTCTGGTCGGTTCGGGCGGCGTGCTCCCTGAGATCGATGAGGCGGTGCTCGGCACGTCGCCCGGCGACGAGCACGAGGTGCGGGTGCGGTTTCCGGACGACCACCGGCGGGAAGATCTCCGGGCAAAATCCGGAGTCGCCAGGGTTCGGCTGGTAGAGGTCAAGGAGAAAGTGCTCCCCACCCTGGATGACGACTTTGCGCGGACCCTGGGGTGCGAAAGCGTGGGGAACCTGCGGGCGACGGCGCGAAAAGAACTGGAAACCCAGCGGGAGCGGGAAGACCGGCTGGCGCTGGAGGAGAAACTCGTCGACCTTCTCCTGATCCAACACGAATTCCTCTTGCCCGAGGCCCTGGTCCTCCGCCAGATCGCCCACATGATCGAGCACGCGCGGGACCGGATGCGCCAGCGGGGCTTGGATCCGGATCAGGCGCAATGGGACTACGAAAAGCTCGCCGGTGAGCTTCGCCCGGCAGCGTTCCGGGCGGTGCGCCGCGCGCTGCTCCTCGAGGCGATCGCCGCCCGGGAAGGCATCACGCCGCCGGAGGAGGAGGTCAACGCCCGGGTGGAGCAGATCGCCAAGGCCCGCCAGCAGCCGGTCCCCGCAGTCCGCCGGCTCCTGGAGAGGAGCGGGGACCTGGACGCCCTCCGCGTCTCCCTGCGGGAGGCGCTGGTGTTGGACTTTTTGATTCGGCAGGCAACGGTTCAACCTGAGGTACACTAAGGTGCCGAGGAGACGGTCCATGGGCTTGGTTCCTATCGTGGTCGAGCAGACCCCCCGGGGTGAGCGGGCGTTCGATATCTTTTCCCGGCTCCTCAAGGAACGGATCATCTTTCTCCCGACGTTCATCGAGGACGATCTGGCGAACCTGGTCATCGCCCAGATGCTGTTCCTCGAAGCGGAGGATCCCGACAAAGATATTTTCCTCTACATCAACAGCCCCGGCGGA
Source organism: uncultured bacterium (assembly GCA_964372605.1). Taxonomy (GTDB): domain Bacteria; phylum Methylomirabilota; class Methylomirabilia; order Rokubacteriales; family CSP1-6; genus CAYJUC01. The sequence continues at coordinate 1,659 of CAYJUC010000081.1, forward strand.
TCGGTGACGGCGGGACTCGCGATCTACGACACCATGCAGTACGTGAAGCCCAGCATCTCCACCATTTGCATGGGCCAGGCCGCCTCCATGGGGGCGCTCCTCCTCGCGGCCGGCGCCAAGGGGAAGCGCTTTGCCCTTCCCCACGCGCGGATCATGATCCATCAGCCGCTCGGAGGCGTGCAGGGGCAGGCCACCGACATCGACATCCAGGCCCGCGAGATCCTCCGGATGCGGGACGAGCTGAACCGGATCCTGGTTCAGCACACCGGGCAGTCCCTGGAAGGGATCCAGCGAGACACCGACCGGGATTTTTTCATGACCGCAGAGCAGGCCAAAGAGTATAGGATCGTGGACGAAGTGATCTCCAAGCCCACCCCACGGCTGGTGCCGGAGGCTCAAGCGTTGAGCGGAGCGGCGGAGAAGCCAGGAGCATAGGGATGGCTCGTTCCCGGGAGACCAGCGGCGCGCTGAAGTGTTCGTTCTGCGGCAAGGGCCAGAATGACGTGCGGAAGCTCATTGCCGGACCCGCGGTGTACATCTGCGACGAGTGCATCGCGCTCTGCAACGACATCATCGCGGAGGAGTGGGAGGAGGAGAAGAGCCGCGAGCTCCGGAGTCTCCCCAAACCCTACGAGATCAAGGCGATCCTGGACCAGTACGTGGTGGGACAGGAGCGGGCCAAGAAGGTTCTGGCCGTGGCCGTCCACAACCATTACAAGCGCATCGAGGCCAGCGGCACGGTGGGCGATGTCGAGCTTCAGAAGTCGAACATCCTCCTGATCGGCCCGACCGGCTCCGGGAAGACCCTCCTGGCCCAGACGCTCGCCAAGGTTCTGCACGTTCCCTTCACCATCGCCGACGCCACGACCCTCACCGAGGCGGGATACGTGGGGGAGGACGTAGAGAACATCATCCTCCGCCTGCTCCAGGCGGCGGACTACGACGTCGAGCGGGCGGAGCGCGGGATCGTCTACATCGACGAGATCGATAAAATCGCGCGGAAGTCCGAAAACCCGTCGATCACCCGAGACGTCTCCGGCGAGGGGGTGCAACAGGCGCTCCTGAAGATCCTCGAGGGCACGGTGGCGAACGTCCCGCCCCAGGGGGGACGGAAGCATCCCCACCAGGAGTTTATCCAGGTGGACACCACCAATATCCTCTTTCTCTGCGGGGGCGCCTTCGTCGGGCTGGATAAGACCATCGAGGCGCGCATAGGGAAATCCGGCATGGGGTTTGGCGCGCCCATCAAGAGCCGGGAAGAGCGCCGGATCGGCGACCTGCTGGCCCTGGTTCAACCCGAGGATCTCCTCAAGTACGGGCTCATCCCCGAATTCGTGGGGCGGTTGCCGGTGGTCGCGACGCTTCACGATCTGGATGAGCAGGCGCTCATCCAGATCCTGAAAGAGCCGAAGAACGCCATCATCAAGCAGTACCAGAAGTACTTCGATCTGGAGAAGGTCCGCCTCAAGTACACCGACGACGCCGTGGTCGCCATCGCCCAGGAGGCGCAGAAGCGCGGGACGGGCGCCCGCGGGCTGCGCGCGATCCTGGAAGAGGTGATGCTGGACGTAATGTACGAGCTCCCCTCCATCCGCGGCCTCAAAAAGTGCATCATCACCCGCGAGGTGATCTTGAATCGCGAGCGGCCCATCCTGATCTCGGAGACTAAAGCGGAGTCTGCTTGATCCGCTTCCGGCTTGGCCGGGCTCCGGGCCCGCGCCCCCGCCTTGACGGAACCGCTGAAGCGCCGAGCCTTCCGGCATGCCTGGCACACTCTATGTCGTGGCGACTCCCATCGGGCACCTTGAGGATCTCACCCTGCGCGCGCTGCGGATCCTCAGGGAGGCGGACCTGATCGCCGCGGAGGACACCCGCCGGACCCGGACCCTGCTGGCCCGCTTCGAGATCCCCACTCCGCTGACGAGTTACTTCGAGCACAACAAACTCAAAAAAGGAGCCGAGCTCGTCAGGCGGCTCCAGGAGGGGAAGTCGGTGGCGCTGGTGACCGATGCGGGAACTCCCGGGATCTCTGACCCCGGATTCCTCCTCGTCAAGGAGGCGCGCGCCGCGGGGATCCCCGTGGTCCCCGTCCCGGGCCCCTCGGCGCTGGCCGCCGCGCTCTCGGTGGCGGGGATCCCCGCGGACCGGTTCGTGTTCGAAGGGTTCCTTCCCGCAAAGCGTGGGAGAAAAACCTCCCGGCTCAAAGCGCTCAGGGATCTGGAGACCACGGTGGTATTCTACGAGTCCCCCCACAGGCTTCTGGCCACGCTGGAGGCGCTCCGGGAGGTGTTCGGAGAGGTCCTGCTGGTGGTGGCCCGTGAGCTCACCAAACAGTTCGAGGAGATCCGGTCCGGGACGCCGTCGGATCACCTTGCGCACTTCGGCGGGCGCGCGGTCAAGGGGGAGTTCACGCTCGTGATCCCCCGGGTTGTTCCGACGCGGAGCGGCGCGTATACTGGCCCCAGCGGTAGTTCGCCATGAGCGTCCCCAAAGCCCTGACCATCGCCGGTTCCGACTCCGGGGGCGGCGCGGGGATCCAGGCCGACCTGAAAACCTTCTCCGCGTTCCGCGTCTTCGGGATGTCGGTCCTTACCGCCGTCACCGCCCAGAACTCTCTGGGCGTTCAGGGGGTGGAAAACCTCCCGCCCGAGTTCGTGGCCCGCCAGATCGACTCGGTCCTCGGGGACTTCGGCGCCGATGCGGCCAAATGCGGAATGCTGTCCACAGCCGGGATCGTCCGGGCCGTGGCGGCCAAGCTCCGGGAGTACAGGGTCGAGCGGCTGGTCGTGGATCCGGTGATGATCGCCAAGTCGGGCGATCCGCTGCTCCAGCCCGACGCGAGAGCGGCGCTGATTTCCGAGATCCTCCCGCTGGCGTTGGTGGTGACCCCCAACCTCCACGAGGCGGCCTCCCTCGCCGGGCTCCCGGTGTCAAATCGCGAGGAGATGGAAGAGGCAGCGCGGCGGATCCACCGACTTGGCGCCCGAAACGTCCTGGTGAAGGGCGGCCATCTGAAGGGGGATGCCCTGGACCTCCTCTATACCGAGGGGGCCTTCACGCCGTTCAGCACCCGCCGCATCGATTCGGCGAACACCCACGGCACCGGCTGCACGTACTCGGCGGCTATCGCCGCCGGCCTCGCGAGAGGCAGACCGCTCGTCGAAGCGATCCGCGACGCCAAGGGCTACGTGACCAGGGCGATCCGGGAGGGGTTCGCCGCGGGACGCGGAGTGGGCGTCCTCAGGCACTTCCTC
>CAYJUC010000081.1:5012-12615 GCA_964372605.1 uncultured bacterium
GTTTACCATCTGCACGCCGATCCAGGAGGCGACCCTCCCGCTGGCCCTCAAGGGGAAAGATGTCGCGGGGCAGTCCCAGACCGGGACGGGGAAGACCGCGGCGTTCCTGATCGCCGCGTTTACCCGCTGCCTGCGCGCGCCGGCGCCGCCGCCGGGATCGGTCACGGCTCCCCGGGTGCTCATCATCGCCCCGACCCGCGAGCTGACCGTTCAGATCGAGGCCGACGCCCGGCTCCTGGGGCAATTCACCGGCCTCCGGCTGCTCTCCGTGTACGGCGGCATCGATTACGGGAAGCAGCGCGAGGCCTTGCGGGAGCGCTGCGACGTCCTGGTCGGCACGCCGGGCCGCCTCATCGACTACCTGAAACAGAATGTCTGGTCGCCCCGGAAGGTCGAGGTGCTGGTCGTCGACGAGGCCGACCGGTTGTTCGACATGGGGTTCATCGCCGATCTACGGTTCATCCTGAGACGCCTCCCTCCGCCGGAGAGACGCCAGTCATTTCTCTTCTCCGCGACGCTCTCGTTTCGGGTTCTCGAATTGACCTGGGAGTTCATGAACAACCCGACCCAGATCACCATCACCCCGCACCAGAAGACCGTGGAGAAGGCCGAGCAGTTCCTCTACCACGTGGGGCGGGAGGAGAAGTTCAGCCTCCTCCTGGGGCTCCTGAAGCGCGAAGGGGGAACCCGCATCCTGATCTTTTCCAATACCCGGGAGGGGTCGCGCCGGCTCGAGGATCGGCTCCGGCGCAACGGCTGGGAGGCCAGCGCGCTGACCGGCGACCTGGACCAGAAGAAACGGCTTCGGCTCCTCGCGGACTTCAAGGAAGGGCGGCTGCCCATTCTGGTGGCGACCGACGTGGCCTCCCGAGGGCTCCACATCGAAGGGGTGAGCCATGTGATCAACTGGGACCTTCCCCAGGACCCGGAGGATTACGTCCACCGCATCGGCCGCACAGCCCGGATGGGGGCAGAAGGAAAGGCCGTCAGCCTGGTGGACGAGGCTACCGCCCTGATGCTGGAGCCCATCGAGAAGTTCATCGGCCAGAAGATCGCCGTGGAGTGGGCCGCGGACGCCCTCTTCCTTCCGGAGATCAAGCCCACCGCGGAGGAGCGGCGGCGCTCCGCCCAGGAGGAGCGCCGGCGTCGCGAGGCGCGCCGGCGGCCCGGGGGAGAACGCGGGGGCCCCCCGAGGTCCGGACCGCCTCGCCACCAGACTCACCACGCGCCATCGACCGGCTCCCCCCCGGCAGGCGGGCGCCGCCGGCAGGATCGGGGAAAAGGAGGCGGGGCTCCCGGTCCCTCAGCCGGTCCAGGCTAGAAGCGCTTACGGCCGGAGAGGAGTTTTTTTCTCAGCCGTAAGGATTGGGGGGTGACTTCGAGCAGCTCCTCCTCCCGGATCCACTCCAGGTGTTGCTCGAGGCTCATCCTCCGGGGCGGCACCAGGCGGATGGCCTCGTCCGCGGTGGAGGCGCGCATATTGGTGAGCTTCTTCTCCTTGGTGATGTTGACGTCGAGGTCGTTCTCGCGCGAGTGCTCGCCCACGATCTGCCCCTCATAAACCGGCTCGCCAGGCTCGACGAAGATTTCCCCCCGCGCTTGAAGGTGGTCGATGGCGTAGGCGGTGACCCGGCCGGGCCGGTCGGAGACCAGAGCGCCGCTCTCCCGGTGGGGGATGTCGCCCTGCCAGGGCGCATAGCCACCGAAGAGGTGGTTGAGGAGACCGGCGCCTTTGGTGTCGGTGAGGAACTCGGTGCGGTAGCCGATCAAACCGCGGGAGGGGATCCGGTACTCCATACGGACCCGGCCGGTCCCGTGGTTCACCATCTTGGTCATCTGGCCTCTTCGTGGTCCCACCTTCTGGGTGACGATGCCGATGAATTCCTCGGGACAGTCCACCACCAAGAGCTCCAGCGGCTCCAGCGTCTGGCCGCCCTCCACCTTGGTGATGATCTCGGGTTTCCCGACCTCCATCTCGTAGCCCTCGCGGCGCATCATCTCGATCAGGATGGCGAGCTGGAGCTCTCCGCGTCCCGAGACCCGGAAGGTGTCGGGGGAGTCGGTCTCCTCTACCCGGATCCCCACGTTCAGCCGCCCCTCCTTCCAGAGCCGTTCGCGAAGGTGGCGGGAGGTGACGAACTTCCCCTCGCGCCCGGCGAAGGGGGAGATGTTCGAGTAAAACAGGATCGCCACGGTGGGCTCGTCGATCGAGATCGGGGGGAGCGCTTTTTGATGCTCGGGGTCGGCCACGGTCTCGCCGATCTCGATGGATTCGATTCCGGCCAGCGCCACCAGCTCTCCCGCCGACGCTTCCGGGACTTCCACCCGCTTGAGCCCCTCGTAGCTGTAGAGGACCGTCACCTTGGCGAACTCCGTGCTCCCGTCGCGCCTCAGCACCGCCACGCGGTCTGACTGGCGGACCGTCCCGTTGGCGATGCGCCCGATGATGAGCCGGCCGACGTAGTCGTCCCAGTCGAGGGAGGCCGCTCTGAGCTGCAGGCTCTGATCGGGATCGAAGCGGGGCGGCGGGACCGTGTCGAGGATCGCCTCGAAGAGCGGCTCCAGGCTGTTCGACGCGTCCTTCGGGTCGCGCTTGGCGATGCCACGCCTGGCGTCGGCGTAGAGGACCGGGAAATCCAGTTGGGCCTCGGCGGCGTCCAGATCGATAAAGAGGTCGTAGATCTCGTCCAGCACTTCGGCAGGCCGGGCGTCTTGCCGGTCGATCTTGTTGATCACCACGATGGGGGAGAGTTTTGCCTCGAGGGCTTTTTTCAAGACAAAGCGGGTCTGGGGAAGGGGCCCTTCCGCGGCATCGACGAGCAGGAGCACTCCGTCGACGAGGGTGAGCGTGCGCTCGACTTCGCCTCCGAAGTCGGCGTGGCCCGGGGTGTCCACGATGTTGATCTTGACCGACCGGTAGCGAATGGCCGTGTTCTTGGCCATGATCGTGATCCCCTTCTCGCGCTCCAGGTCGATGGAGTCCATGATGCGCTCGGGGACCGCCTCGTTCTCCCGGAAGATGCCGGACTGCCAGAGCATAGCGTCCACCAGCGTGGTCTTGCCGTGATCCACGTGGGCGATGATTGCCACGTTTCGGATGTCGGATCGTTCCCGCACTCCTGCCTCCTTCACGAAAACGGGGCCCCACCCACGCGTTTAGGCGTGGAGCCCGGCCCCGAGCGATGTCTCATGCTATCACGGACGGGGGTGGGTTGCTGTCTCAAAGCGGGTTCAGGCATAATGGCCGTACCTCATCAACCCGGAGGAGTTCACGATGGTTAACCGGTTGCTGGCGCTTGTCACTCTCGCGGTCCTGTTCCCGGGCTTCGTCTCTTTGGGAATCGTCTCAGGGGCCGGGGCCCAGGGGACGGCAGGAGGGAAAAAAGTGAAGCAGACCGCGCTCATCACGCTGGAGAAGGGCGGGGAGATCCGGATCGAGTTCTTCCCCGCGGATGCCCCCAAGACCGTGGAGAATTTCGCCACGCTCGCCAAGAAGGGGTATTACGATGGGCTGACCTTCCACCGGGTCGTCCCCAACTTCGTGGTCCAGGGGGGAGACCCCAAGGGGAACGGCACCGGCGGCCCGGGCTATACGATCAAGGCCGAATTCAACAAGCAAAAGCACGTGCGCGGGTCGGTGGCCATGGCGCGTTCCCAGAGCCCCGATTCGGCGGGAAGCCAGTTCTACATCACTTACGGCCCGACGCCGCACCTGGACGGCAGCTACACGGTCTTCGGCCAGGTGGTTTCCGGGATGGAGCACGTGGACAAGATCCAGGTCGGTGACAAGATGAAGTCGGTGAAGATCGTCGAAGAGTAGGCGGGACGAGCTGAAAGCTTTGGCCCAGTCGGGCTTGATATCGCTCCTGATCAAGAACGGGACCGTCATCGACGGCTCCGGCGCCCCGGCCTTCCGGGCGGATGTGGCAGTGGAGGGGGAGCGAATCGCCGCCGTGAGCCCCGGGCTCCGAACGCCGGCCGGGCGGGAGATCGATGCGACGGGCCTCTACGTGACGCCGGGATTCATCGACATCCATTCTCATTCGGACCTCTTCTTTCTCGACTGTCCCTCCGCCGAGTCCAAAGTTCGCCAGGGAGTGACCACCGAGGTGGTGGGGATGTGCGGCTTCTCGCCCGCGCCGATCCACCCAGGCCGCGCCGCCATGGTCGAGGCCTGGATGGGAGGGATCGGGACCCGCCTCAAGGTGGAGTGGAAGAGCTTCGGCGAATACCTGGAGCGACTCAAGCAGGCCGCGCTTTCTGTCAACGTCGTCCACTTCGTCGGCCACGGGGCGCTCAGGCTGGCGGTGATGGGCCCCGACAACCGGGCGCCGGCTCCCGACGAGCAGAAAGCCATGGAAACACTCCTTGCCGAGGCGCTGGACGCCGGCGCGTTCGGCTACTCCACGGGGCTGGTCTATCCGCCGAGCGCCTACGCCCAGACGGAGGAACTGATCCTGCTGGCCCGGTCCATGGCCGCCCGGGGCGGTCTCTACTTCTCTCATATCCGGGGAGAAGCAGGGACGCTCGAGGACGCCGTCCGAGAAGCCATCGACATCGGCGAAGCCGCCGGAGTGCCGATCCAGATCGCCCACATCAAGGCCGCCGGGCGGGAGAACTGGGGGAAGATGGACCGGGCGCTCCGCATGATCGACGAAGCCCGCGCTCGCGGTGTGGACGTCACGGCGGACTGCTACCCGCACGCGGCGGCCAGCACCAAGATGGACGCCCTCCTGCCGGCCTGGGTCCACGACGGCGGCGTGGCCCGCCTTCTTCAACGGCTCGGCGACCGGGATGCCCGGCGCAGCATTCTCGACGAGTGCGCGCTTCCCGACGGCCGCTGGCGCACCCAATCGGGGTCAGTGGGGTGGGACGAGATCTTGATCGCCACGTGTCCCAGCCATGAGCTGGAGGGGTTGAGCCTGGCCGAGCTGGCTCGGATGCGTGGCGAGGCTCCCGCCGAAGCAATGCTCGGTCTCCTCGCCGAGACGCGGGCAGGGGTCTCGATGGTGATCTTCACCATGGCCGAGGCGAACGTGGCCAAGGCGGTGGCGCATCCCCACGTCATGATCGGCTCTGATTCCCTCGGCCTCTCCGCCGGTCCCGGCCCCCACCACGGGAAGCCCCATCCGCGGATGTACGGCACCTTCCCGCGCGTCCTCTGCCACTACGTCAGGGAGGCGCGACTCCTCTCCTGGGAGACCGCGATCAACAAGATGACCGGCATGCCCGCGGCCAAGCTCGGGCTCAAGGGGCGGGGCCTCGTTCGCCCGGGCTTTGCCGCGGACCTGGTCGTCTTCGATCCGGAGACGGTGAAGGACGAGGCGACCTACAAAGACCCCCACCGCTACCCGAGCGGGATTCCCTACGTGGTCGTCAACGGCCGGATGACGGTGGACGGCGGCGCGATGAAGCCCCTCCCCGCCGGGCGCATCCTCACCCCGTCGCGGATGTAGAATCGGGGAGTGCTTGCGCCTGAACGGCTGGTGACCCGGCCTCTCCCGAGCGATTCCGACCTGGAGGACGACGATGGCGGAAGCAAGCGGGCTGATCAAGGGACTGGAAGGGGTCGTGGCGGCGGAGACCGCGCTCTGCGACCTGGACGGTGCCAACGGGCGGCTCGCCTATCGCGGCTACAACATCGACGAGCTGGCCCGGCAGGCCACCTTCGAGGAGGTGGCGTACCTCCTCTGGCACGGGGAGCTGCCGCCCCGCGCCCGGCTGGAGCGCTTCATTGCCGAGCTCTACGCCGCCCGCCCCATCCCCGAGCCGGTGGTCGCGGCGTTCCGGTTGCTCCCCAAGGACGTGGATCCGATGCGTGCGCTCCAGCTCTCGGCCACGCTCCTGGGGGTCTTCGATCCCGAAGCGGCCGACAGCTGCGGGGCCGCCAACCTCCGAAAAGCGGCGCGCCTGACCTCCCAGCTCGCCACCGCCATCTGCGCTCATCATCGGGTCCGGCTCGGAAAGGAGCCGGTCCCGCCGTCCCCAGAAATGGGCCACGCCGCCAACTTCCTCTTCATGCTGACCGGGGAGCGCCCGTCCACGGTCAACGCGCGCGCCTTCGACGCGAGCCTGATCCTCTATGCCGAGCACGAGCTGAACGCCTCGACCTTCACCACGCGGGTCATCTCGTCCACGCTCTCCGACATGCACTCCGCGATCGCCGGAGGGATCGGCGCGCTCAAGGGGCCGCTCCACGGCGGGGCCGGCGAGGCGGTCATGCGGACACTCCAGGAGATCGGAACGGTCGAGAACGTGGACGGCTTTGTGGAGCGAGCGCTCGCTACGAAGCGGCGGCTCATGGGGTTCGGCCACCGGGTCTACCGGGCGGGCGATCCGCGGGCGGCTGTCCTTCGCGGTCTCGCCGAGGAGGCGTGCCGCCTTTCAGGGCAGGGAATCTGGTTCGAGATGGCGGTGAAGCTCCACGCGCGGGTGAATCGGGCCAAGGGACTGATCCCCAACGTGGATTTCTACTCGGCGCCGCTCTTCTACGCTCTGGGGATCCCCGTGGATCTCTTCACCTCGGTGATCGCGGTGGCGCGCGTCGCCGGCTGGACCGCCAACCTGCTCGAGCAATATCAGGATAACCGCCTGATCCGGCCGCGCGGGCAGTACACGGGCCCGGGACGCAGGCCGTTCGCGCCGCTGGCGGAGCGCTGAGTGGGAAAGAGCCTGACCCGGAAGCTGATCGAGAGCCACCTGATGACGGGCAGGCCCGTCGCCGGCGAGGAGATCGGGCTCGGCATCGACCAGGTTCTCCTCACTGACACCAACGGCGCCATGGCCTTCCTCCAGTTCGAGGCGATGGGCTTCCCTCGTGTGGTGCCCCCGCGCGTCGTGACTTACATCGACCACAACGTCTACCAGGTGGACTCGCGAAACTCCGACGATCACCGTTACCTGCAGACCGCCGCCCGCCGCTACGGGGCGTGGTTCTCCAAGCCGGGCAACGGCATCTGCCACCAGGTGCACTTCGAGACCTTCGCGGTGCCGGGCCAGACGCTCCTCGGCACCGACAGCCACACGCCCCTCTGCGGCGCGGCGGGCATGCTGGCGCTCGGCGCGGGCAGCCTCGACGTCGCAGTCGCGGTGGGCGGGGGCCCGTACTTCTTCGCGATGCCGGCGGTCGTGCGCGTATGGCTGACGGGTCAGCTCCGCCCCTGGGTGACGGCGAAGGACGTGATCCTCGAGCTGCTGCGGCGGCTCAGCGTGCGCGGCGGATCCGGAAAGATCTTCGAGTACGCGGGCCCCGGCCTCGCGAGCCTGCTCGCGGCCCAGCGCATGACGATCGCCAACATGGGCGCCGAGCTCGGCCTGACGACGAGCGTCTTCCCGAGTGACGAGATCACCCGCTCGTACCTCTCGCGACTCGGCCGTGGCGACGACTGGCGGCCGGCCGCGCCGGACGACGACGGTTCGTACGACGACCAGATCGAGCTGGACCTCGGCGCCCTCGGTCCGCTGGTCGCGCTGCCCGGCTCGCCCGACCGCGTGGTGCCGGTGGAGGAGGTGGCGGGGACGCCGGTCGAACAGGTCATGGTGGGCTCCTGCACGAACGGCTCGTGGCACGACATGTCCTCGGTGACCGAAGTGCTGCGGGGCC
>CAYJUC010000082.1:0-12515 GCA_964372605.1 uncultured bacterium
CGCCAGCGCGTGGGCGTCCCGCTGGAGCGCGTTCAGCAGCAGCCGGTTCGAGTGGTAGAGGTGGGCGTCGAAGAGGAAGAGGAGGGTCAGCTCCGAGCGCCCGGCCAGAGCCGCCGCGGCGGAGATCTCCTTCACGCTCGGTTCGACGTCCACCACCAGGATCTCCGGCTTGACCCCAAAGCCCGCGAGCCGGGAGCGGAGAAACGCGGCCTCGTCCAGCAGCGCCGGCTCGATGCTGATGCGCGGGGCCAGGGAGCCGAGCCGCGGGAACACGACGCCGGCTGACTGCGCTGCCCTCGCCTTTAGGTCCCCCACCCCTTCCCGGAGGATGGTGACAGCGGCCCGGGAAATCTTCATGGCCAGCTCCGGACCTTCTGCCTCGGGCGCTGGCGGGCCGGCATCGAACCGCGCGTTTCGTCTGCCCTGAAGCTTCCCGATCCGCTCCACGCTCGTTTCCAGCGCCTTGACGGAGAGCTTGCCGGTCCGATACGCCTCCAGCAGCGAGGTCGCCACAGCGCGTTGGCTCTCCGCCTGGTGGCAGACCAGGAGGAGATCGTGGCCGGCGCGGGCGGCTCGCACCGCGGCCTCTCCCACCGGGCAGATCTCCCCCACAGCACCCATCTCCAGATCGTCGCTCGTGATCACGCCGCTGTAGCCCAGCTCTCCGCGCAGGTACTCCGCCACGATCGTCCGCGAGAACGTGGCCGGCGTCTCCGGGGCGGGGTCCAGGTTGGGATAGAGAGGATGGGAGGTCATGATGGCGTCCACCCCGGCCTCGATGGCGGCGAGGAACGGCACGAGATGGACTCGCTTCATCTCCTCCCAGGTGGACGGGATCGTGGGGAGCTTGAGATGAGCATCGAGTGGCGAGTGGCCTTTGCCGGGGAAATGTTTGGCGCAGGCAGAGAGCCCGTTGGCCTGCATGGCCCGGATGCGGGCGGCGCCAAGGCGCGCGACGAGGGCCGGGTCCTTGCCATAGGAGCGGATCCCGATGTTGGGGCTGTAGGCGTCGGTGAGGACGTCCAGGACCGGGGCCAGGTTCAGGTCCACGCCGAGCCGCCTCAACTCCTTTGCCTCGATGGTCCCCTGGCGCGCACCCCACTCCGCTTCGCCGGCGGTCCCCACCGCCAGGTTGTCGGGGAAGATGGTGACGCCCTCCCGGAGCATGATCACCCGGCCGCCCTCGTGGTCTGTAGCGATGAGGAGCCGGCGGCCGAGCCGTTCCTCCAGCCGACCGATCAGCCGCTTGAGCTGATCCGCCGACTCGAAGTTTCTCCGGTAGAGGATCAGCCCGCCGGCGCGCGTTTCCTGAAAGAGGCGGAGATCCTCGTCCCGGAGCTCCGGCCAGGGAATCCCGAAGACCAGCGTCTGACCGATCAGCTCTTCGAGTGTCATCGCCGTGTCTTAAGCGTCATTGGTAGAGGAGGAACTTCCGGCGCGCTCTCTTGAACGCCAGGAGCTTGGCGCGCCACGAGGCCTCGATCCGTCGAAGCGGGATTCCGCGCTCGATCTGCCGGCGCACGCGGTCGCTTCCGCAGAGGATGTCGATGGGCAGGCGCTTTTCCTCGAACTCGTAGGGCGGCTTCCGCCAGGCGAACTCGGTCGGGTAGAGACGGCGGGCCGTGGCGATCAATGCCAGGCCGGTGACGTATGGTTTGAAGCGCCCCTGATCGGTCACGTGGAGCTGGACCCCGCCGCACTCCCGCCCTTTCCATTTCTCGAATGCGGGCTGGAAGACGCACGGGCGGAAGTGGACACCCGGGAGGCGCTCGGCGCGAAGCGCGGCGGCCCAGCGCTCCGGCTCGATGAACGGCGCGCCCACCCACTCGAAGGGGCGCGTGGTCCCGCGGCCCTCTGAGAGATTAGTCCCCTCGATGAGACAGCCCCCGGGATAGACCCGGGCGGTGTCCGGTGTCGGCATGTTGGGAGACGGAGGGATCCACGGGAGCCCGGTGGACTCCCAGGCCATCTCCCGGCGCCATCCGCTCATCGGGAGCACCGACAGGCGGGTGCCGAGTCCTCGCCTCGCGTTCAGGTAGAGCGCCAGCTCTCCGATGGTCATGCCGTGGCGAACCGGAAGTGGGTGGAGCCCGACGAAGGAAGCGAAACGTTCCTCGAGCACGTTTCCCTCCACGGTCAGGCCGCCGAGCGGATTCGGTCGATCCAGCACGAGCATGCTCACCCCGGCCCTGGCGCACGCCTCCATGGCCAGCGCCAGCGTCCAGACGAAGGTGTAGTAGCGCGCCCCCACGTCCTGAAGGTCGCAGAGGAGAAGCTCGAGCCCGCTGAGCATGGCCGGGCTCGGCCGGCGACTCTTCCCGTAGAGACTCCAGATCGGGGTCCCGGTGGAGCGGTCGCGTCGGGTCGCCACCCGCGCCTCGGCCTGAGCCGTTCCCCAGAGCCCGTGCTCCGGAGCAAAGAGCGCGTGGAGCCGCGCGCCCCGGATCGAGCGGATCACCTCCGTCGCGTGCTCGAGCTCCGAGGTGACCGATGCCTGGTGGCAGAGCAGCCCCACCCGCCGGTTCCCGAGAAGACGTTTCCCCTCGTCTTTCAGCCGTTCCAATCCGCTCTTGACTCGCGGCATCCGGCTCCAAAATAGCGTGCTTCACACACTGGAGGAAATGTTATGTTGAGCCTCTGATGGGGCGCCGAATCGACTATGCGAAGCTCTCCACAGAGAAGCCCAACCGTGCCAGCCGCTTCCTCGACCGGCTCTCTCCGCTCGCCGTCGTCCTGTTGATGAACCGGGAGGACCGGAAGGTCCCCGTGGCCGTGGGGCGGGTCCGGCGGGAGATTGCCCGCGCGGTAGAGCTGATCGTCGGTTCGTTCCGGAACCGCGGACGGCTCTTCTTCGTCGGGGCGGGAACCAGCGGGCGTCTCGGAGTGATGGAGGCGGCGGAGTGTCCGCCGACATTCTGCACGCCCGCGGGGCTCGTTCAGGCGATCGTGGCCGGTGGCCGGAGCGCGGTCTTCCACTCCCGCGAGGGGGCGGAGGACCGGGAGGCAGAGGCCAGGAGGGTCGTGCGCCGTCGGGTCAGGGCCGGAGATGTGATCGTGGGGATCGCCGCCAGCGGAGTGACCCCGTTCGTCCGGGCGGCGCTGAGCGAGGGGAAACGCCTCGGGGCCCGGACGGTTCTCGTGGCTTGCGCGGCCGGGGGCCCGGCGCGGCCAACCGTGGACGTCAGTATCATTTCCCGGGTCGGCCCGGAGATCCTGACCGGCTCCACCCGCCTCAAAGCCGGCAGCGCGACGAAGATGATCCTCAACATGCTCACCACGGCGTCCATGGTGAGCTTGGGCAAGGTCTATCAGAATCGCATGGTGGATCTGCAGCCGAAGTCCCGGAAGCTCAGAGCGCGGGCCCTCGGCCTGGTTCAGGAGATCGGCAAGGTTTCAAGACCGACGGCAGAGCGCCTCCTGCGGGCCGCCGGGTGGCGCGCCAAGGTCGCCATCGTGATGGCGCGCCTCGGTCTGGACCCGCATGATGCGCTCTCCCGGCTGGCAGCGGCTGACGGTTCGCTGCGCCGCTGCCTCGAGTCGGCGCCCGGGGCGATCAGGCGTCCTTTATCGGGTTCTCGAGAACGCCGAGCCCGGTAATCTCCATCTTGACCGTGTCTCCAGGCTGGAGGAGGACCTGCGGCTTCCGCACGAACCCCACGCCGGCCGGCGTCCCCGTGGCGATCACGTCCCCCGGGGTGAGCGTGATGAGGTTGGAGAGATAAGAGACCAGCGCCCGGACGTCGAAGATCAGGTTCTTCGTGTTGCCGTGCTGGAGCCGGTTGCCGTTGACCCAGGTGGAGATCTCCAACACGTGGGGGTCGGGAATCTCCGAGCGGTCGGCGATGTACGGCCCGATGGGCGCGAAGGTGTCGGCGATCTTTCCCGCCATCCACTGGCTCGTCACGAACTGGAAGTCGCGGGCGCTCACGTCGTGGATGATCGTGTAGCCGAACACGTAGTCGAGGGCGTGCTCGGGCGGGACGTAGCGGCAGCTCTTTCCGATCACCACGCCCAGCTCGACCTCGTAGTCGAGCTGAGTGCACCCGCGGGGACGGAGGATCGGCTCGCCCGGATCCAGGATCGCGGTGGCCCACTTGGCGAAGAGCGGCGGCTCCTTGGGAATCGGCAGCTTGGCCTCCTCGGCGTGGTCCTTGTAGTTGAGCCCGATGCAGATCAGCTTCTCCGGGTCTCGGATGGGGGCGAGGAGCCGGACCGACCCGAGCCGGTGACTGACCCGGGTGAGCTTCCCGGCCTTCACCGCCTCATCCATCTGGGCGAGGGCCGCTTCCGCAACCGCTCCGGCCTGGAGAAAGTCCCGCGTGCTCCCGTGGAAGAGCGCGCCGGCCAGCTCGGCCGCCCGCGTGACGCCACGCCCGGCCAGGAACTGCTCGTAGGTTGCGCCGAGGTCCCAGACCTGATCTGAGACCAGGCTCCCCAGTCGAGCAGGCTGTCCGTTGACCGTAAACCGAACGAGCTTCATCGTAGGTTCCCTCCTTGGGGTTCTATGGTTGGCGACTCCGATTATCGCTCCTCTGGGAAGGCTGATCAAGGTCACCGCGTTGACGCCTCATGGGCTCCATGTTAGAGATTTCCCATTCGAGCGCGGGCGAAGCCCGCGCAACCGATTCCTGGGGGGAGGTTTGGAAGGGGGGCGAAGCCCCCCTCCGAGCAACATGAAGATCGGGATCGTTGGAGCCGGCGCCATGGGGAGCGTCTACGGGGGAATCCTGGGAGACGTGGGGAACGAGGTCTGGCTCCTGGATGTGTGGCGCGAGCACGTCGACGCGATCCGGAAGAACGGCGTGAGGGTGGAGGGGGCCAGCGGCGACCGCACGGTGCGCGTGAACGCGACTACCGACCCTCGTGAAGCCGGGCGCTCTGAGCTGGTGGTGATCGCGGTGAAGGCCATGCACATCGAGCCGGCCGTGGTGAACGCCGCGCCGCTGATCGGACCCGGGACCGTGGTCCTGACGATCCAGAACGGGCTCGGCAACGGCGAGCGTGTGGCGGCGCTCGTGGGCGGGGAGAACCTCCTCGTCGGCGTCGCCGGAGGGTTCGGCGCCTCGGTGGTCGCGCCCGGCCACGTTCACCCCCACGGCTGGGAAGTCATCTCTTTGGGCGAGTTCTCCGGCGGGATCACCGGCCGGCTGAAGATGGTCGCCGAGGTGTAGAAGCAGGCCGGATTCCGGATCGAGATCTTCGACGACCTCCAGCCGCTGATCTGGGGAAAGCTCATGGCCAACGTCGGCTTCGCCGCCATCTGCGCCGTCACCGGCCAGCGGGTGGGCCAGGTGCTGTCAAACGAGTGGAGCTGGTCACTTGTCGAGTCGCTGGTGAGCGAAACCTCGGCCGTGGCGCGGGCCAAGAAGATCAGGCTGCCCTACGACGATCCCGTCCGCTGGGTGAAGGAGTTCGGCTCGAGGATGTCCAACACGCGCCCCTCGATGCTCCAGGATATGGAGGCCGGCCGCCCCACCGAGATCGATTCCCTCAACGGCGCCATCGCGCGCGAGGCGGAGCTGCTCGGTATTGCCGCGCCGGTCAACCGCTTGATGACTATTCTGGTGAAGGCGTTGGAGGAGAAGACACGGATGCTTGGCCGGGCCTACGGCGTGGTTTAGCCCCTCACCCTGCCCTTATATGATGTCCCGGGGTAGACAGGGATGTATAGGGTAGGGTGATGGATAGCGGACACAGTTCACGGAGCTCGCGGACAGAGGACCGACCCAGCCCGATCCCTCGGAGGATCCGGGAGAGACTGTCCCACCCGCGAGAGAACGGCCGAGGTTCCATAGGAAGTGGTCCCGGCGAGGACCGATATAAGGCGAACCGCCGTTCCCGCTTCGTGAGCGTGGGACTAACCTCAAGGAGGAGGGCAGCCAATGCGTGAGTACATGGGGGTGGATTGGGCGGACGCCGAGCATGAGGTCTGGGTGGAGGATGAGCAGGGGGTGAAGGTGGCGGGGCTGACGGTGAAGCAGACGGCGGAGGGGCTGAGCGAGTTTGGGCAGTGGCTCTACGAGCGCCAAGCCCAGGGGATCGAGCTGTGGGCCGCCATTGAAAAGCCGGAGGGACGGATTGTGGACTTCCTGCTGGATCACGCGGTGGTGGTGTACCCGGTCAACCCCAAGGCCCTGGATCGGGCGCGGGATCGCTTTCGGATGAGCGGGAGCAAGAGCGACCCGTTCGATGCCCGGGTGTTGGCGGGGTTCCTGCGGACCGACCACGCGCACCTGCGCCCCTTGGTGCCCAACTCGGAGCCGGCCCAGGAGCTGAAGCTGTTGACGCGGGATTATCAGCGCCTGGTGCGGCAGCAGACCCGCCTGGTCAATCAACTCACGATCACCCTGAAGGAGTACTACCCCCGGCCCCTGGAGGTCTTTGAGGATCTGAAGAGCGCCCTGGCGCGCGACTTCCTGTCCGCCTACCCGACCCCGCAGGCCGTGGCAGAGCTGACCCTGGCGCAGTGGAAGAAGTTTGCCCGGGCCCATAGGCTGAGCGGGGTCCGCACTCAGGAGCTGTGGGATGCGCTGCGGCGCCCGCAGGTGCCGGTCCCGGCCCACGTGGTGCGGGCCAAGGCCCGCCTGGTCCGGGTCCTGGTGCAGGAGCTGACTATGGCGGTGCAGGCCGTGGAGGAGTACCGGGAGGCGGTGGCCGATTTTTTCGCGAGCCTGCCGGCGGCTGAGTGGGCCCGCACGCTGCCCGGCGGGCAAGGAGGCGCCACGGTACCCACCCTGTGGGCCGAACTCGGCGACGTCCCCGGCCGCTGGCAGTCCTTCCAGCATCTGCAGGGGTACGCCGGCGCGGTCCCCGTGACGGACCGGAGCGGCAAACAGCAGGTCGTCAAGTTCCGCTTCGCCTGCAACACCCACTTGCGGTATGCCGTGCACCAGGTGGCCTGGCTCTCGCTGCAACACAGCGAGTGGGCCCGGGCCTACTACAAGCAATACCGGAAGCGGGGCCACGATCATCACCAGGCGTTGCGCGCCTTGGGGGCCAAGTGGCTGAAGATCATCTTCGTCATGTGGACCCGCCAGGTCCCGTACGATGAGACCCACCATCTGGCCACGATGGCCCGGCAGCAGTTGCGCCAGGTGGCGTGACTGAAGAAAACACTTGACAGCCCATAGGAAGTCTCTCCCCAGCGGGGGAGAGGGAGGATAGCGGAGGCGCATGATGCGGCTTGAAGGGAAGGTTGCGGTGGTCACGGGTGGAGGGACCGGGATCGGCCGGGGGATCGTCCACTGCATGGCGCGGGAGGGAGCGGCCATCGCCATCCCCGACCTCCAGATCGAGAACGCCCAGCGGGTTGCCAGGGAGGTCGAGGCCCTGGGGCGAAAAGCTCTGGCCGTGAGGACGGACGTGACCCGCGCGCTCGACGTCCGGGATATGCTGGCGCGGGTTCGCGAGGAGTTCGGTCAGGTGGATATCCTGGTCAACAACGCGGGCGTGGCCTCGCCTCCCGGCATGCCTTTCACCAACAACGTGGAGGAGGACTGGGACCAAGTCTACGCGGTGAACGTGAAGTCCATTTTTCTCACGTGCAAGGCGATCGCCCCCCACTTCGTCGAGCGAAGGGCCGGCCGGATCATCAACATCGCCTCCATCGCCGGGCCCCTCTCCGCCGTCACCATGCCGCCCTACAGCGTCTCCAAGATGGGGGTGATCACCTTCACCCGGATCGTGGCCAGGGAACTGGCGCCGTACGGGGTCACGGTCAACGCCATCTGTCCCGGCGTCCTCTGGACCGCCTTCTGGGAAAACCTCGCAGGCCACATCGCGCGGACCAACCCGACCTTCGCGGGCATGACCCCCCGCCAGGTCTTCGAAAAGCGCGTGGCCGACCTAGTCCCGATGAAGCGGGAGCAGACGCCCGAGGACATCGGCTGGGCAGCGGTCTTCCTGGCGTCGGAGGAGGCCCGGAACATCACGGGCCAGGCCCTCTGCGTGGACGGCGGCGCCGTGATGCATTGAGCGGGCGGGTTGTCTCTCCGCTCGGGGGCGTGGTAGGGTAGCGCTGGAGGGAACCGTTGGCACTCTCGAAAGAAGACGCGAGACGGTTTGTTGAGGGGCAGCGGGTGCTGAATGCCCTCGGCCGGGAGGAAGTCTGGCGAAGGCTGGCGACGCTGAGCATCGAGGAGGCCCGGGAGGAGTATAACGGGCTCTGTCTCCTCTGGGAGTCCAACTCGACCCGCGATGACCTGGGCGACCTCGATCGGGCGCGGCTCGACGAGCTTGTGACGCTTCGCCAGCGGCTGGATCTGGTTGCCCGGCGATATCTCAATCGGTGAGCCAGCAGTTCGAGACCGCGTGGCGGCTCCACCAGTTCCTCACCGGGAGTTCTCGACGCTCCTGGAGGATTCTGAAATTGCCCAGCGCTTCGAACGCGCGCGGGAGGAGTATCTGAAGCGGAGCAGGTCTTCCTGAGGGCGCGCCATGGACTTTGATTTCACCCCCGAGCAGGAAGCCTTCAGGAAGGAGGTTCGGGAATGGCTCCGGGCCAACCTCCCGCCCGAGTGGCGGGCAGGGACCATCGCTTTCTCCCGGGGGGATCGCGAGTACGCGGAGCAGCTCCGGGCGTGGCAGCGCCGGCTCTACGAGGGCGGTTGGGTGGGGATCGACTGGCCGGTGGAGTTCGGCGGACGGGGCGCCAGCCTCGTGGAGCAGGTGATCCTCTACGAGGAGATGGCGCGGGCCCGGGCGCCCCAGCCGGTGAACCGGGGCGGCCTCAGTATGCTGGGTCCCGTCTTGATGAAGCACGGCACGGAAGCCCAGCAGAAGCGCTTCCTTCTCAAGATTCTCACCGCCGAGGAGATCTGGTGCCAGGGCTTTTCCGAGCCCAACGCCGGGAGCGACCTGGCCAGCCTTCAGACTCGCGCACTCCTGGATGGCGATCACTTCGTCGTCACCGGCCAGAAGGTCTGGACCAGCCTCGCCCACGTGGCGGACTACTGCTTCCTTCTGGTTCGCACCGATCCCCGGGCCCCAAAGCACAAAGGGATCAGCTTCCTCCTGGTGGACATGAAGAGCCCGGGGATCACCGTGAAGCCGTTGCGCCAGATGACCGGCGAGGCGGAGTTCAACGAGGTCTTCTTCGACGGCGTCAGGGTGCCGGTCGAAAACCTGGTGGGAAAGATCAACGAGGGGTGGGGCGTGGCGCTCACCACGCTCGCCTACGAGCGGGACCTCCTGACCGCGATCCGCCACATCTCGCTCCGCGCCGCGCTGGACCGGCTGATCGAGCTGACCAAGAAAACCCCGCGCCATGGCGGCACGGCCGGTCAGGATCCGATCGTGAGACAGAAAGTGGCCCAGCTCGTGATCGCCGAGGCGTGCCTCCGGCTCAACGGCTACCGGAGCCTGACCAATATCATCAGGGGGGGGCAGCCCGGTCCCGAAGGGTCCACCTCCAAGTTCTTCTGGAGCCTCGTCGATCAGGAGCTGGCCGAGACGGCCACCGAGATTCTGGGGGCGCGGAGCCAGATCGATCGCGGCTCGACCTGGGCGGTGGACGACGGGCAGTGGATGACCAACTGCCTCCTGGCTCGCGCCAGCGGGATCCGGGCCGGGACGTCGGAGATCCTTCGCAACATCCTGGCCGAGCGCGTCCTCGGCCTCCCCAAAGACTGAAGAGGAGCCCCACCGATGGCTGAGCCGACGAGCGAGCTGCTGTACGAGGTGAAAGACCGGATCGCCACCATCACGCTGAACCGGCCGGAGAAGCTCAACGCTTTCACCAACGCGATGATCGACCGGTGGGCCGATGCCCTCCGGGAAGCCAAGGACGACGACGGCGTCCACGTGGTGGTCGTCACGGGTGCGGGGCGCGCCTTCTGCGCCGGCGGTGACGTAGGGCGTATGGGGGAGGACGAGCAGCCCACGCCCCTCGATCACAAGCACTACCTCTGGAAGCACATCCATCGCATCCCGCTGACGCTGGAGGAGATGGACAAGCCGGTGATCGCCATGATCAACGGCCCCGCCGTCGGGGCGGGAATGGACATGACGCTCCAGTGCGATCTCCGCATCGCCTCGGAGGAGGCGAAGTTCTGCGAGGCGTACGTGCGGGTGGGGCTGGTGCCCGGCGACGGCGGCGCCTGGTTTCTCCCGCGGCTGGTGGGGACCGCCAAGGCGCTGGAGCTGTTCTGGACCGGCGAGATGATCGACGCGCGGGAGGCGGAGCGGATCGGGCTGGTCAACAAAGTGGTGCCGGCTTCGCAGCTCAGGGAAGCGACCTACGGGCTGGCCCGGCGGATCGCCGACGGCCCGCAGCTCGCCATCCGGATGATCAAGCGCGCGGTCTATCAGGGGCTGCGGACTGATCTGCGGACAGCGCTGGACGCGATCTCCTCACACCTGGCCGTGATGCGCTACACGGAAGACCACGCGGAGGGCGTGCGGGCCTTCAGGGAGAAGCGCCCGCCCCGGTTCACCGGGCGGTAGGCCCTTCCGTGCGTGGGCCGGTCCGTCACTCGGAGGTGCCGACCCAGCCGTGGTGGGAGATGTCGAAGATGATCCCGTCCGGGTCCCGCCACTTCTGCTCGTAGTAGAGGGTGTCCCTCTGCTCGGGCAGGTCCAGGAAGAAGGTGCCGCCGTTGGCCGCGACGCTCCTCCGCGCCTCCTCGAGGTCCTCCACCTTGAAGCCGAAATGGTGGACGCCCACGTAGTCTTTTCCCCGCTCTTTCCCCGCGGCCTCATCGGTCTTGTACTTCAAGAGGGCCACGTTGATGACGCCGTCCGAGAGATACACACCCGTGGCCAGCGGCGAGTCGGTCTCGCCCACCTGCTTCAGCCCGAAGGTGTTCATGTAGAACTGGGCCGATTTCTTCGGATCCGGAACCGCAATCGCGATGTGCCGAAGCTTACCCATCACCGGGTCTCCTTTCAGTCCGGGCCGCTCGTTTCTATCTACTGTGATAACTCAGGCGCCGCCGCCAGTCAAGGTCTCATAGATCTGGAGCGCGAGATTGCCAAAGTCCAGAGTCGCGCGCGCCTCCGCCGCGCGCGGTCTGGGCAACGGCACGCCGAAGATCTTCGAGACCCGCCCCGGGCGCGGGGTCATGACGACGACCCGGTCGGCCAGGAACACGGCCTCGGCGATCGAATGCGTGACGAACAGGATCGTCTTCCGGCGCTCGTTCCGCTCCCCCCAAACCCGCAGGAGCTCCAGGTTCATCTCGTCGCGCGTCATCGCATCGAGGGCGCCGAACGGCTCGTCCATCAGGAGGAGCGGCGGGTCGAGGAGCAGGGCGCGACAGAGAGACACGCGCTGCTGCATGCCGCCGGACAGCTCGTTCGGAAACTTCGCGGCGAACTCGGCGAGACCGACGAGACGCAGGAGCTCCTCGGCGTGAGCCCGGTAGTGCGCCGGACGCAGCCCCGACAGCTCCGCCGGCAGGAGCACATTGTCGATCACGCTCCGCCACTTGAGGAGCACCGGCGCCTGGAACACCATGCCCGCCGACGAAATCGGTCGGGTGACCGAGCGCCCGTCCACGCCCACGCGTCCCGCCGATGCCTGGCGGAGTCCGGCGACGATGCGGAGGAGGGTGGACTTGCCGCAGCCGGAGGGGCCCACCAGGGTAACGAGCTCGCCCCGCTCGACCGTGAACGTGATGTCCCGCAGCGCCTCCACCGGGCCGGAGGCCGTCTGGTAGGTCATGCAGGCCCGCTCGAGGCTGATCAACGCTTGGGCGGCTCGACCCTTGTCAGGAACTCGGTGGTGTAGATCTCGTCGCAGCCGACCTTCCGCGGCATGTCCCGGAGGTAGGTGTTGATGAGCTCGACGGTGCGGCACATCTTCGTCCGGTCCAGCCAGCCGATCCCGTTCTTCTCGTAACGCTCGGTCTTCATGAGGGCCATGCTCTCGTGGAGGGCCGGCTCGACCAGCGCGAGATTGATCTCGGGCACCCGCTTCTTCAGGAGCTCCAGGGCCGCCTTGGGGTTCTCCATGGTGTCTCGCCAGCCCCGGTAGGTGGCCTCGAGGAAGTCGCGAAGCGCCTTTGGGCGCTCCTTCATGAAGCGCTCGCTGGCCACGAACGAGGACGAATAGGTGTCGAAGCCGTACTGCCGCCACGGCATCCGCACCAGGTTCTCCTTGCCGACGGCCTTCTCCCAGAACGGCTGCGCGTTCATGTAGTCGGGCACCGCGTCGGCGCGCTTCTCGGCCAGCGTCACGAACTTCGCCGCCGGATCGATGTTGACCCAGGTGACCTTGCCGGCGTCGAAGTTGTTGATGATGGCGAAGGCCCCAAACATGAGGCGCTGGGCGTCGCCGGGAGGAGCGGCGATGGTCTTGCCCTCCAGGTCCTTCGGCTTGGTGATCCCGGTCTCCTTCCGCGAGTAGATATTGAGCGGCGTGTCGTCGAACACGGCGCCGACAATCTTGATCTTCGCCCCTTGCGAGACGCGCGGAATCACCACGACCGCGTCCGCGATCCCGATGTCGACACGGCCCGCGTCAACTTTCGCCGCCGAGTCGCCGGAGCCCTTCGAGGTCTGGATGTCGACGTCGA
>CAYJUC010000083.1:0-12455 GCA_964372605.1 uncultured bacterium
GACGATCTGTCCCGCGCCCAGTCAGCGCCGCACGCGCGTTGGCTGCGGCCGGCCCCGCTTAGCCGAGCGCCGCGACGCCGGCGCTGGCGATCTGCTCGTCCTCGTGGGACTGGACCCCCGACACGCCGATCGCCCCCACGCACTCGTTCTGGTACATGATCGGCACGCCGCCCTGGATCGGGAGGCTGTTGGGGAATTTCAGGAACACGGGGCGCTCCTTGACGCGGTCCTCCCAGAACTTGGTCGGGCGCCTCGTGACGGCGGCGGTGCTCGCTTTGCCGATGGCGACTTCGGCCGTCATCGGCCCCGCGCCGTCCAAGCGCTCGAGGTAAAGCGGAAACCCCCCATCGTCGACGATGGCGATGGACACGTTCCACTTGTTCTTTGCGGCTTCCGCCTTGCATGCGGTCGCCAGTTTCTGGACATCTGCTCCGGTGAGCGCGGGTCTGGTGCGCATGGTTCGCTCCTTGTTGTTTAACGGATTGGGAGCGGACCGGAGTGGTCCGCCATCTGGTCCTCATTCTAATATCGCGTGGTCGCGGGCGGAGTCAAGCGCGAAAGTTGTGAGGCCCGGGGAGCCTAGCCCTCGTCGGCGCGCGCGCGCGTCACGCTCTCCGCCGGACGCCTGGGGAACAATAGCGACAGGCCCGCCGAGACCGAGAGGACCGAGCCGATGATGGCCAGGGACGTCGTGATGGGGAACTTCCCCCCATACCACCCGTCCAGCCACACCATCTTCAACCCCACGAAGACGAGCACGACGGCCAGGCCGTACCGCAGCAGGTGGAACTTCTCGACGGCCCCACCCAGCATGAAGTACATGGACCGCAGGCCCAGAATCGCGAAGATGTTCGACGTGAAGACCACGAACGGCTCCCGCGTGAGCGCGAAGATGGCGGGCACCGAGTCGATGGCGAAGATAATGTCGCTGACCTCCAGGCACAGGAGGGCCACCAGCAGCGGCGTGGCCGCCAGCCGCCCGTTCTCACGGACAAAGAAGCGCTGCCCGCGGAACTCGGCAGTCACGGGCAGGAATCGTCGAAGGGCCCGGATGAGAAGATTGCGTTCGGGCTCGACGGTCTCTTCCGAGGCGAAGACCATCTTGATGCCCGTGAAGATCAGAAACAGCCCGAACAGCCAGACGACCCAGTGGAACTGCATCAGCACGGACCCGAGCGTGATGAAGATCGCCCGGAACACCAGGGCGCCCAGGATGCCGTAGAAGAGGACCCGGTGCTGATATCGCGCCTCCACGCCGAAGTAGCCAAGGACGAGAATGAACACGAAGATGTTGTCGACGGAGAGCGAGTATTCGACGACATAGCCGGTGAGGAACTCGAGCGCCACCTGCCAGGCGGCTGCCTTCGGATTGAACCCGGGGACGTCCGTGAGCCGCGCGTCCCCGGGGAACTTCCATTGCGCGTACACGTACAGCGCGGCGTTGAAGAGGAACGCGAGGCTCACCCAGGCGCCACACCACGCGACCGCCTCCCGGAACCGCACCTCGCGGGCGTTCCTGTGGAAGACGCCGAGGTCCAGCGCGAGGAGCAGCAACACGCCCCCCGTGAAGGCGGCATACAGCCACCAGTACTCGCTGATCGGGAAGAGGGTGGGCATGGTCACGCCCCCCTGTTGGCCGTGACGTTCCACCGTCCGGCGAGGATTCCCCGAGGCCCGGCAAGGAATCGCGCCCTCCTTCCCGGCGCCCCCGGCTGTGGCATTATCAGCACCGGACAGCTCGCGTTCCTGACCACCCGCTCGTGCACGGCGCCGGGCAGGAGCCAGGACCACGCTCCGGGCGCTGGCGCGGCGACCACAATCAGATCAGCCGGCCACCGGCCCGCATATTCGGCGATCGTCCGGCCGGTGTCCCCGTGCGACGCCGGTACGCGCACGACTTCGGGGGCGCTTGGCAGGACCTGCAGCACCCGGTCGACCACGCGTTGAACGCGCGCGGTCTCCTGCCGTCCCCACTCGGCCAGCGCCCCGTGATACGCGCGGCGCGCGGGCGGGATCAGCGATGTGAAGGGCGGGGATGGGGGATCGAGAACGGCGAGCACCCGAACGGTGGGGCTCGCCCACATGGACAAGGCCCGGCAGGTCGCGGGCCCCCATTCCGCCGGCTCGTAGCCATGGACAGCGATGAGGACCCTCAGCGTGGACCCTCCCGGTTGATGGCGGTCGTCTCTGACTTCAGCAGTCATGCTTTCCCTCCGCGTATGGTCACGGTTTCGGACGCATCCCGGCCTCGCGGGCCTGGACGAACCGATGCCGGAACGGTTCGGTTAACGGGCAGGAGCGGGACGCGGAGGGCTAGTGGTCTTCGGGAGCGGACGCGGACTCGGGAAGCGCGGGCGGGACTTTTCGGGCGCGGCGGTCGGGAACGGTCCGGCTCAGCGGCTCGCGGACTGCGCGCCGCATCGCGGGGACGGATTCTGTCCGAATCTGGCGGGCCGCCGTGGGGACAGAAACGTCTCGAACGTGACGGAGGGACCGACTGCCGCGAGCGCTGTGAAGCGCTTCCTCGAACTCCTCGAAGCCCTCCAGCGCTTCGGGCACCGGCGGACTCGAGAAGTCCAGCGCAGCCGAGAACAGCACGATGGCCACGAGGCGAAGTCCTTTCATCGCCCCTATTCTACCCCTGAAGTGGCCGGAACTTCCAACACCCCTACTGGCTCCACAGATGTCGGAACCGGATGGCAACCACCTGTTCGTATGACACCGGTCCGGTGAGGAGGCCCACATCCTGGGCGAACCGGTTCATCCTGGCCACGACCTTTTCGGGAATGGCGGGATCGCAATAGGGGAGGTCGCGCTTGATGAGCTCCGCGATCAGCCCGGCCTCGGTGGGAGGATACGGCTTTCGTCCGATCTCCGTGGCGCGCTCAGGATCCTCCCGAAGCGCCTTCTGCGCCTTGATGATGGCTCGTATGGCGCCCGCGACGGCCTCGGGCTCCTTCCCGATTTTCTTCTCAGTCGCGACCAGCGCCGGAAAGGTGTAGTAAAGAGCGGGCGGAGGTCCATCGCCGCGCCTGGCTTCGAGATCCGCCCTCAGCACCAAAGGCCAGTACATCCTCTGCGCGAGCGCCACGAGAAGTCGCGCGCCTTTCCAGTCCTTGAAGGCTGTCAACGTGGAGTGGGCGGAGCCGGCGACGAAGTCCAGCTCTCCTTCCCGCAAGGCTTCCATGGTCTTGGGCACGGGGAAGAGAAGCTCGACCCGTTCCGCGTCGAGCCCCCCGGCTTTGAAAAAGCCGATCTCCAGAGCAGCGATGGCGGGGAAATAGGAATTGGATATGAGGTCGGGCACCGCCATGCGCATGGAATGGCTAGTTCCGCGAGGCATCCAGCAGGTTCGCGGCGAACAGCTCGTCTATCTTGAGCTTGCGCGGCGTGAGGCCCTGCTCGTGGGCGTACTGGGTGATGGCCTCCAGGGTATGGCGGTTTTCCGCCACGCCGTACGGCCACATGTCGGTGTCACCGAAGGCCCGCAGGTGGTCCTCCACCGCGGCGTGCAGCATGGGCAGGGCGTAGCGCGAGTGGCCGTCGAACATGTCGGTCACGCGGCAGTAGGCCTTGGCGTCGCAGAAGGCGCGATACAGGCTGACCGCCGCCCAGGGGTGGGCCTGGTACACCTGGCGCCGCATGGCCACCAGGTGCATGGGCGGGAAGATGCCGGTGCGGCGGAAGTACTCCGCCTCGACCTTGCGGTAGTCCTGAAACAGGCGCGCCACGCGCGGGTCGCGCCGCACGAAGGAGTCCGGCGGGCGGGCCGTGACCAGCGCCTGGATCGCGCCGGTCAGCAGCAGCTCGTCCAGCGTCCGGTCGGGCCCGATCCATTCCACCTCCACGTTCGCCGGCAGGTGGAGGGCCAGCTTCTCCTCCCGCCCCGGCTCCTCCAGCCCGCCCGTGCGCCAGCAGAGCTCGTGGGGATGGACGCCATAGTCGTGCTGGAGGATGCCGCGGATCCACACGGCCGCGGTGATCTGGTACTCCGGCACCCCCACCAGCTTGCCGCGCAGGTCGGCCGGAGTGGCGATTCCGGCCGAGGCGTTGACGTAGATGCTGGAGTGGCGGAAGACGCGGGAGAGAAACACGGGCAGGCCCACCAGCTCCGGCTTGCCCGCCGCCTTGCTGATGAGAAACGAGGCGAGGGACATCTCTGAGACGTCGAACTCCTCGTGGCGCAGCATGCGCCAGAACACGTCTTCGTAGCGCATGAACAGGTAGGTCAGCTCGACGCCCTGCGGCCGCACGCGCCCGTCGGCCAGCGGGGCCGTGCGGTCGTAATAGGCGCTGGCGATCGTCAGGCGGATCGGCTCGCTCACGGCTTTTGCTCCCCCTCGGCGGGAACGTTCATGTAGGAGGTCCTACTCGGCTTGTACTGTTTGTCCAGGAAGCGGCCGATGCCTTTGGAGACCCACCGCCCTTGCTGCAGGAAGTGGAGCTCCCGGTGCTTCCCCGCTTCCACGTCCAGGGCCTCCGGGTACTCCTGGAGCTTCACCAGCCAGAACGCCTCCTTGGCGATCATCAGCGCCACCGGATCCTTCTGCTTCAGCTCGTCAGCCAGCGCTCGGCATTCCGCCATCAGGCGGTCGCGGGGGACGCAACGGTTCACGAGCCTGAGACGATCCGCCTCCCGCGCGCTGATGTTCCGCCCGGTCAGGATCAGATCCATCGCGTCCCGGTGCGAGAGGACCTCCAGCGGCCCCTTGGTGGCCCCGCCCGCGGGGAACACGCCGAAGTTGACCTCCGGCAGCCCGAACAGCGCCTCTTCCGCCGCGATGGCGAAATCCGCGACACAGATGACCGAGAGACCGCCCCCCAGGCACCACCCGTTGATGGCGGCAATGGTCGGCTTGGGGCAGGTGCGCAGTCTCTCCCGCCATTCGGTGAACCGCCGGGAGCTCCGGCGAAACTCGAGGGGCCGGTCCATTTGCTCGGCGAAGAACTCCTTGAGGTCGTTCCCGGCGCAGAAGCTGTCGCCGGCGCCGGTCAGGATGATGACCCGGACCTCATCGTCCTCGATCAGGGCGGCCAGCGCCAGGTTCATCTCCTCGTGAAGCCGCGGGTTCATGGCGTTCCGTTTCTCGGGCCGGTTGAAGGTGATGAACCCCACGTTTTCCTGCTTGTCCACCAGGATGGTTTCGTACTGGCCGATCATTCCTGCCTCCTCGCGTGCGGGGCCTTCGAACTCCCGGCCAGTGTAGCCAGGGTGCCTGGAGGTGTCAAACCGGCGCCGGCGGTTCGAACCCCCTCACCTTAATCCTCTCCCCCGCCGAGGGGGTGAGGGGGGGAGGCGCCGAGCCTCTTGTTCCGTCGGCGCGGCGCACGTACAATTGTCCCGCTCATTCCTTGGGGCCTTTCCGCTTGATGCCGGAACGGAACGCCTGTGGATGACATGAAAGGGAGGATGGCATGAACAAGTTTGGCATCGGTCAACCGGTGCGGCGCGTCGAAGACCAGCGCTTCATGACCGGCCGCGGGCGGTATGTCGAAGATATCAATCTCCCCCGCCAGGCCTACGGCGCCGTGGTCCTGTCACCGCACGCGCACGCGCGGATCAGGCGCGTGGACGTCTCCCCGGCGCTGGCGGCCCCGGGCGTGCTCTGCGCGCTCACCGGGGCGGACGCCGTGAAGGACAGGCTCGGCGGCTTTTCGCCGGCGTTCATGCCGGAGGACATCGGCGGTCCGAAGGGCTACCGTACGCTGCGGCCGGTCCTGGTGTCCGATCGGGCGCGATGCGCGGGCGACCGCGTGGCCTTCGTCGTTGCGGAAAGCGCCGCCCAGGCGCGCGACGCTGCCGAGCTGGTCCGGGTCGAGTACGAACCGCTGCCCGCGGTGGTGACAGTCGAGGATGCGGTCAGGGAAGGCGCGCCGAAGGTCTGGGACGACTGCCCCACAGGCAATGTCTCCGTCGGCCTCATGTTCGGCAACAGGGAGGCCACCGACGCCGCCTTCGCGAAGGCAACACACGTGGTGTCGTTGCGCCTGGAGAACAACCGCCTCTCGGCGAACTCGATGGAGCCGCGCGGCGCGATCGGCGACTACGACCCGGCGGACGGCAGCTACACGCTCTACACCAGCACGCAGAACCCACACGGCGCTCGCATGGAGCTGGCGCACGGGGTGTTTCATCTGCCTGAGAGCAAGTTCAGGGTGATCGGTCCGGATGTGGGTGGTGGCTTCGGCATGAAGGGGGACACCTACCCGGAGGAGGCCCTGGTCCTCTGGGCGTCCCGCCGCTGCGGGCGACCGGTGAAGTGGATCTCGACGCGCTCGGAGGGCCTGCTCGGCGACGCCCACGGGCGCGACCAGGTGGTGCAAGGCGAGATGGCGCTGGACGGGAACGGCAAGATCCTCGCGATCCGGGCGCAGGCGCTCCATGCAGTCGGCGCCTACATCGCCGGGGCGGGCATCATCCCGCTGGTGTTCTCGCTGAGGTTCATTCCGTGCGTCTACGACGTGCAGACGATCTTCGTGACCACCCGGGCGGTATTCACGAACACCACGCCCCTCGCGCCGTATCGCGGTGCCGGCCGGCCGGAGGCGAATTATCTCACCGAGCGGCTGCTGGATCGCGCCGCGCAGGTCACCGGCGTCGATCCGGCGGAAATCCGGCGCCGCAACTTCATTTCGCCTCAAGCGCTGCCGTACGCGACGCCGACCGGCTTTGTCTACGACAGCGGCGAGTTCGGGCAGATCATGGAAAAGTGCCTGGCACTCACCGACTGGAAGGGGTTCGACGCGCGGCGCTTGGCATCGGAAAAGAAGGGCAAGCTGCGTGGACGAGCCGTCACCTATTTCATCGAGCAGGGCGGGGTCTTCAACGACCGTATGGAGCTGCGCTTCGACCCGAGCGGCACGGTCACGATCGTCGCGGGAACGTTCTCGCACGGCCAGGGTCACGCGACCGTCTACGCGCAGATGGTGTCCGACTGGCTCGGCGTTCCATTCGAGACGATCCGATTCGTCCAGGGTGACACCGACCAGGTGTCGTTCGGTCGCGGCACTTACGCCTCGCGGAGCTCGATGATCGGCGGCTGCGCGCTCAAGGCGGCGGCGGACGCGGTCATAGAGAAGGCGAGGCGGATGGCGGCGCATCTCATGGAAGCGGCGCCGCCGGACATTGAGTTCACAGAAGGGAATTTCCGTGTCGTCGGCACCACCCGCGCGATGCCGCTCGTGGACGTGGCCAAAGCCTTCTATCGCCCGATGGGCCTGCCCCCTGAGTTTGGCGTCGGACTGGAGGCGAGCGGCTCCTACGCGACCGAGCCGCCCAACTTCCCGAACGGCTGCAATGCCTGCGAGGTGGAGGTCGATCTTCAAACCGGCGCGGTGGAGATCGACCGCTATGTCGTCGTCGACGACGCCGGTCGCGTGATCAACCCGCTCATCTGTGAAGGGCAGATCCAGGGTGGGGTCGCCCAGGGCATTGGGCAAGCGCTTTTGGAGGAAGTCGTCTATGATCGCGAGTCTGGGCAGCTGATCTCCGGCAGCTTCACCGACTATTGCATGCCTCGGGCCGATGATCTTCCGGAATTTACCGTGGCATTCGAGGAGGTGCCGAGCACGACCAACCCGCTCGGAATCAAGGGGCTGGGGGAGGTCGGCTCTGTCGGGGCGCCGCCTGTGGTGATCAATGCAATCCTGGACGCGCTTAAGCCGCTGGGCGTGGCCCACGTCGACATGCCCGCAACTCCGTCCAGGATTTGGCAAGCGGTGCAGCACGCGCGATCGGCCGGCGCTTCGCGCGCCTGACCCGCGGGCCGGCCCCGATGCAGGCTCGCGTGGTGCCGGCGCGGGGGGGGGCTCCTCGAGCCTACCCGGGTGGGGCGACCAGGGTGTGGCTCATCTCGCCGATCTCTTCGATCCACAGCCTTACCGTGTCGCCGGCTTTGAGGAAGAGCCGCCTCCCCATCCCCACGCCCGCCGGGGTCCCGGTCACGACGAGGTCGCCCGGTCTGAGCGTCACCCGCGTGGACAGATGCGCGATCTGCTCGGCGGTGGTGAAGATCATTTTGCTCGTGTGGGAGTCCTGCATCAGCTCGCCGTTCACCCACAGCTTCATGGCGAGCATCTGAGGATCGGGGATGTCGCTCGCCGGCGTGATCCAGGGCCCCAGCGGGCAGGAGCCGTCGAAGCACTTCTGGCTCACCCAATCCAGCTTGAACGGTGACGCGTCGGAAATGTGCGGGCGCCGCATCGCGTCGCGCGCCGACAGGTCGTTGGCGATGGTGTAGCCGGCCACGTAGTCCAGCGCCTTCTCGATGGTCACGTTCTTCGCCGGACGGCCGATCACCGCGACCAGCTCGATCTCCCAGTCCACCATCTGCGAGTAGGCGGGCAGCGTGACCCTGGCGCCGGGCCCCACCACCGAGGCGCTCGATGTCTTGATGAAATGCCAGGGCTTCAGGCCCAGCTCGTGGGGGTCCTTCTCCGGCGGGATGTTCTGCACCCGCGCCATCTCCAGCATGTGGTCGGTGTAGTTGGCGCCCGCGCAAAAAAGCGCGCCCGGATAGAGCACCGGCGCCAGCAGCCTGGCGCGCTTGAGCGGCACACCCTTCGCCCGGCTCTTGCCGGAAGCGATCCGCTTTGCCGCCTGCGCGAGCAGCCGCTTCGCGTTGCTCCACTCCTCGAGCGCGCCGAGCACGCTCGAATAGGCGGGAGCGCCGGTGACCTTCTGAACATCGTACACGGTGTCCTCGACCAGCACGCCGGCGCGCGCGTCCCGTCCGGCCTGGTAGCTCAAGAGCTTGTAGGTCATTTTTTCTCTCCCCTCGGGATTTCTGGTTGAAGCCACTCGTCAGCCCGCCGCCAGCCAGGCCTTCGCCTCCGCCTGCAGCTTTTCCAGCGCCTCGCCGCGCGCCGTGGGAAGGTTCGGGTTGACCTGGGCGCCCGACCGGGTTTGCAGATACGCGAGATGGCGGTAGCCTTCGGGAAAGCGCTCGAGCAGCGCCTGGTCCAGGGTCAGCGTCGCGCCCGGGTCAACCGGATCCATGCGGTCCTTTTCGTAAATCGCGCTTCGCCCGGCGATGCGCCAGATGCTCTCGCGCTTTTCGACCCGGTCAAAGAAGCGGCCGTGGCAGGCGACGTCGACTTCGATTCCATCGAGCCGCCCGCGCGCCATGATCGTCATCCGCGTCTCTGCGATCGCGCGCCGCCCGTTCAGCTCCACGGTCGTGCCGCCGAGGAAGTGCATCGATCGCGATCCCCTGCGCTGGCAGGCCTCGATGAAACTGTCGAACGGGCCCTGAAACCAGGTCGCCGTCATCGTAGCGTCGGCGTGGACGGTACCGCGCAGCTTCTCCCATTCGCCCGTGTCGCGCCAGAGCGCCCAGTCCTGGATGAGCGCGCTGATGGCGAGCTTGTCCTGAAGGTCTTGCATCGCCGGAGTCCCTATTTTGCCGAGAGCGTGTGCATCAGCCGGTAGGCATTCTCGGTCACCTGGCTGACGATCCCTTTCCGCGCCGGGCCCTGGGGGTCGAGGAGGGTCCGCCACGGGGCCTGATCGACGACCGCCGGCTCCTCGAGCTGGCAGAAGCAGAGGAACGGGGGAGCCGTGCCCACCACCCCCACCAGCTTGCGCTCCTCGGTGATCACGCCGGTGGCCACCGGCTCGGCTTCGTAAAGGGCGGCTGACACGACGCCCGGAATCCGGGTCAGCTCCCCCAGAATTTCCCCCTGGTAGTGCCGTCGCAGCTCCGCCTCGCGGCCGGCGGCGGGATCAATCCGAAGGGCGACGCTGGCCCGGCCTTCCTCGCCACCCACATAGTGGAGGAGCCGGAAGGCGTTCCGGATGGCATTTCGCATATTGGGCAACACTCTCCGCGTCCAGTCGGTGGGATTATTGAGGCGCTCCATGTACACGGGGCTGCGCAGGACCTCCGGGCCCGCGGTCTCGTACAGGGTGAAGTACTTGGGGGCGCCCCGCGCGCTCAGATAGCGCCTCCCCCTGAGGAATCCCGGCACCGCGAGCCGTTCCGGGAAGTGTTGCTCGACGTACCATCGGTTGAAATCTTCTTCCACCTCGGGAACGATGTCTGTCCAGAAGCCCAGAGCCGCTCGACCGAGAATCGCCATGTCACACTCGGAGGGGGACTGCGCCCCCCTTCCGAAGCCTCCCCCCACTGTAGTTCGAGCGTGGCGGGTCCAGCCATGCCGTAAGGTAGGCCACCCGCCGCGCGAGGCCCGAGTTAATCGCGCGGGCGAAGCCCGCGCTCGAACCGTACAGCCGATCCGGAGAAGTGACACCGTTGGTGTTTTTCAGCATCCTGCTTACCCGAAATGCGGGATCACTGCGCTCCCGAACAGCCGGATTTCTTCCAAAAGCGCGTCGTGCTGGATGCCGGGCACGGCCATGCGGCAGATCAAGTGCGTCCAGCCCAGCTCTTTCTGAAACCGCTCGATCTGGGCGATGCACCCGTCCGGGTCACCGACGACGAAGCGGTCTCGCACGATCTCCTCGTCGGTCATCTCGTCCCTGCCCGCCAGGGGATGGGACCACTTGAAATAGCTCTCCCGGTAGAACTTCGCCAGCGGCTTCCCGCCTCGCTCGAAGGCCTCCCGCCAGGACCTCGCGACAAAGAGTTCGCGGCAGGCCGGGATTTCCGTCCCCTGCGATTTCCCCGCTTCGGCCAGGGCCTTCCGGTAAATCCCGTAGCACTTCCGGAGCGCTTCCAGGTCGGCGGTCGGGCCGGGAACCCAGGTATCGCTGAGGCGCGCCGCCCGCTCGAGGGCCTTCTCGGTCCATCCCCCCATCCAGATAGGAGGCCGCGGAGTCTGGACCGGCCTTGGGTAGGCGCCGGCCCCGTCGAGCGTGAAGTGCCGGCCCGCGAAGGTTACCCGCTCCTCAGTCCAGAGCCGCGGGACGATCCGGATCCCTTCCTCCATGCGGGAGGCCCGCTCCTTCAGCGAGACCCCCAGCATGGCGAACTCCTGCTGGACGTAGCCCAGCCCGACTCCAAGGACGAATCGGCCGCGCGAGATCCGGTCCACCATGGCGCCATCCTCGGCGACCCGAAGCGGATGGTGGAGCGGCATGAGGAGGACGAAGGGACCCAGCCGCACGCGGGCCGTCCGCGCGGCGATGGCCGCAAGCGCCACCAGCGGCGACCCGATATACCCCGCGGCGTTATGGTGCTCGGAGAGCCAGATCGAAGAAAACCCGGAATTCTCCGCCAGGACGCTCACCTCGATGGCCGCGTCGAAATCCCGATCGCACTCGACGAGAAGACCGAAATCCATCCGCTACCTCCTTCTTGCGCAGCCCATCAACGAACAGAAACGGGACGCGGAGAGCTGGTGGTCTTTGTGACCGGAACTTCCACCCCTTAGCCTTTCTGCGCCGCAGCCTGCAGCGCCTCCACGTGATCGCTAAAGTGGCGCGCCAGGGCCTCCAGCCGCTGCCCGCCCGTCATCACCTCCCCGTTGGCCCGCTGGAAGCAGGGCCGGTCGAGGTCGGGCGCGTTTCGGGCGGCCATGCTCAGCCGGGCATGGGCCAGCCGCACCTGGGCGAGCAGCTCGTCGAAGCTCTCGTGCGCGTGGAGCCGGCGGCACACCTCGTTCATCGTGTCGGAGTCCGCCGGCACCGGCCACACCGGCCCGCCCAGGGCGACAGACTGGATGCCCCACGCTGTGGCGTCATGGAAGTAGATGAAGTGCTGCAGGATGTCTCGAGCCTGCCACTGATCGACTCGCGCGGTGGTCGTCCGTCCCGGCCCCTCGAAGTACGCCAGGACGTCTTGCACCACCCGGTCCAAGCTCTGGATGAGCGCTTCCTTCTCAGCGGGGGTGGTCATAACGCGATGCGCGGGCTCATCTCAAGGGTGAAAAGGGCGTGGGATTCAGGATGACGGATTTCATCTCGACCAGGAGCGGCAAACTCTTGCCGAGGTACGCCTGCCACTCCGGATCCTCCAGGACCTTGACCCGCACGGCCGCCCGCTCGTTGAGGTCCCGGTACACCCAGAGGTGGACCGCTTCGTTCAGCTGCGCCACCTCGGTCTGCCAGAGGCCGACGTTCTTCGAGTACTTCTCGCGGGCCGGCATGATCGCCTTGATGTGGCCGATCCACTCGCCGATCTTCCCGGGCTGCGCCCGATACCAGCGGAGCTCGTACAGGTGCCCGGCATCCGCGGGCGGCTTGAGCGGCAGCGCCGGCGAGAGGATCTTGTTCTCCTGGGCCAGCATGAGGACGCGGATCTTCGGCACGTACTCCTTCGTCCACGCGTCGTTCTTCGCCAGCTCGACGCGCAGTCGCTCGCGCTCGTTCAGGTCCTCGTAACGCCAGAGGTGCACGTACTGGTTGAGCGTCCCGAACTCGGTCGTCCATGAGCCCTCCAGCTTCCCGTAGTTGTCCCCGCGGACCTTGCGGCCGATCTCGCCGGAGAGCTTGAGGTACTCGTTCTGCTTGCCGGGCATCAGGGTATACGTGCGCAGCTCGTAGATCATCGTCG
>CAYJUC010000084.1:0-5757 GCA_964372605.1 uncultured bacterium
TGTTGGCGTTGATCTTCACCAGGAAGTTGCGGCCGATGATCATCGGCTCGGACTCCGGGTGGTTGATGTTGGCGGGGATGATGGCCCGGCCCCGCGCGACCTCGTCGCGGACAAGCTCGGGGGAGAGTTCCTCCCGGATGGCGATGAACTCCATCTCGGGCGTGATCAGGCCCCGCCGGGCGTAGTGCATCTGGGTGACGGTCCTGCCGGGCTTGGCCCTGAGCCCACGTCCGGAGCTCGGCTCAACGTCGCCGCGGCTCAGAATCCACGGCTTTCTGAGCGGGGGGAGACCGAGCTTCAGGTCGGGGGTGTAGGTCGGGTCGGTGTACGGCCCGCTGGTGTCGTAGAGGCGGAGCGAAGGGTTGTTCTTGAGGAGAATCTCGCGCGCGGGCACCCGCACGCCCGGGGTCGTTCCCTCGATGTAGATCTTCCTGTTCATTCTAGACGCTCCTTTCCAGTGACGAAACAAAAAGCGCCGTCGGACCGGGTCCTACGGCGCTCCCTGAGCTTCATGCCCCCTCCCTACGCTGGTATTACCCAGGTCAGGTTCGAGCGGTCGACAGCGGGCTCGCTGCCCTCTCAGCCCGGTTCCCCGAGCTCCCGCATGACTCGAAGGTAGTGTACAACCGCGCCTCGGGTATTTGCAACCCCCCGACCCCGACGGAACGCGCGAAAACGCCTCGAAAACGCCCCCTTGACACTCCAGGGGGACCGCGTTTCACTAAGGGCCTGCCCCGGATTTGAATTGAAGGAGGCGCTGTCATGGGTAACGTGGACAGGGTCGATCGCACGCTCCCGTTGAACGAGATGATCTATTACGTCCGGAAGGACCCCGGGCTTCGGCAGCGGTGGCTGGAAGACCTCGACGGCCTCGCCCGCGAGTTTGGCCTCTCCTCGGAGGAGCTCGATGCCCTCAAGCAGAAGGACGTCAAGCGGCTGAACGAGATGGGAGTGCATCAATACTACATCACTCAGATCATGCGGCTCTCCTTCGGCAACAGCGGTGCCTCGAACGCGCACCCAGCGCTTGAGGCGTTCAGGCGGGCCTATCCGGAACAGTTCGAGCATGCCGCAGCGCGCCGGGGCGAGAGCGGAGGGAACGATGGCTAAGATCGTTGCCGCGCTGGCGATGACCCACGCGCCTGGATTGACCGGCTGGTTCGGCGCGGCGCCGGCCGAGGAGCAGGCGGCCGCGCTGGCCGGCATCGCAGAGCTCAGGCGACGGCTCGAGGCGGCGCGCCCGGATGTGATCGTCATGCTCGCCAACGACCATCTGTTGAACTGGCCGATCAACAACATCCCGAACTACACGGTCGGCGTCGGCCCAGAGCACGTGGGGCCGGCGGACTGGTTCGACGAGTGGCTCGCGCTCACGAAGTTCCGGCTGCCGGGGCACCCCGACCTGGCCCGCTGCATCGTACGGGAGGGAGGCAGGCTCGGGATCATGTTCGCGTATCTCCGGAAGATGGAGTTCGACGACGGCTTCTCGGTGCCGCTCCATTTCCTCACGCCGGAGATGCGGATCCCGCTCGTCCCGATCGGGATGAACTGCACGGTGCCGCCGACCCCTTCCACTGCCGAGGTGTACCGGCTCGGGGAGGTGCTGCGGGAGGTCATTCTGAAGCGCTGGCCCGGGAAGGAGCGGGTCGCGGTCATCGGGACCGGCGGGCTCTCTCACGAGCCTGGCGGCCCCCGCTACATGTGCGTCGACGAGGAGTTCGATCGCTGGTTCCTGGATCTCCTGGCGAAGGGCGACCACGCGCAGATCGTCCGCGAGGTCACGGTCGAGCGGATGGATGCCGCGGGCTCGGGCGGCACCGCCGAGCTCTTGGCGTGGATCCCTGTCCTCCCGTTCACCGCCGGGCCGGCCGAGATACTCGGCTATACGGCTTCGACGTCGTGGCGGACCGGCGTCGGCATGGCGGCCTGGCCCGTCTCCGAGTGAGTGATCCGCCTCGCCGAGTGCACCTACCGGCAGGCTGAGCGCCTCGCGCGGAATGACGCCAGCGTGGTCCTGCTGCCGCTGGGCGTGATCGAGCAGCACGGGCCTCACTTGCCGCTCCTCGTGGATTGGCTCGGCGCCGAGGAGCTGGCGCTCCGGGTCGCCCCGCACCTCCGGCGAGCCGGCTTTCTCCCCGTCCTCGCGCCCTCCCTCCCTTACGGCGTCAGCCCGCTGGCGGCGGAGTGGAGCGGCACCGTCTCCCTCACGGCGGCGACGTTTCGCCGCGTGGTCGTGGAGATCGTGCTGGCCCTGGCGAAGCACGGGTTTCGCCGCTTCGTGCTCGCCAACTATCAGGCGGATCCGGGGCAGCTCCGGGCGCTGGCCTCCATACGGGCGGCGCTCTGCCGGCGGCGGAGGCTTCAGGTCCTCTTCGCCGGCTTCGCCCCGGGCTCTCCAGGCCGGCGCATGTTTGACCCGCGCGTCCGCGCCCTGCTTCAGAGCCCGCGCCCGGAGCTGGAATGGCACTCCGGCGAGATGGAGACTGCCATGGTGCTCTCGACCCGCCCGGAGCTGGTACGACGAGGAATCGCCCGTCGCCTCCCCCCGGCCTGGGTTGACTTTCGGGGCGCGCTGCGGCGGGGGGCGCGGACATTCCGTGAGATGAACCCCGACGGCCAGGGGTACTTCGGCTGGCCTGCGGCCGCGCGGGCCAGGACCGGCCGCGCCGGGCTGGCGCTGCGTGCGCGGCTCTGCGCCGGAGACCTCGTCCGCTCGCTCCGGGCGTGGCGGCCCCCGAAGCGACGCCGCCCGATCGACCGTGGTCGGCGTTGATCTCCTGTCGCTCCCGTGGTAATTTTCGACCCGACGCGTCTGAGTTGCCCGTCTTGAAGTCACCGCCCAGGAAGAGCGGAAAAACGCGAGGGAGGCCGCGATGAAAATGTATGTGGCAGGCCAGTGGATTGACAAACCCCGGAAGATCGAGGTCCTGAACCCCTACGATCGCTCGGTGATCGACACCGTCCCGAAGGCGGACGCGGCGGACGTTGATCGGGCGCTCGCCTCTGCCGAGCGCGGCGCCAAAGTGATGGCCCGACTCGCCGGCTACGAGCGCTGGAAGATCCTCAAAAAGGCCGCGGAGCTGATGGCCGAGCGGAACGAGGCGCTGGGCCAGCTCATCTCGAAGGAGGAAGGGAAGATCATCGGCGAGGGCCGGTTCGAAGCGAGCCGGGCCGTGGAGACCATCATGGGATCGGCCGAGGAGGCCAAGCGAATCCACGGCGAGACGGTCCCGCTCGACGGCGCGCCGGGGAGCGCGGGGAAGCTCGGGTTCACCCTCCGCGTCCCGTGCGGCGTGGTGGTCGCCATCAGCCCGTTCAACTTCCCGCTGAACCTGGTGTGCCACAAGGTGGGTCCGGCCCTTGCCGCCGGGAACGCGGTGGTGGTCAAGCCGGCCACCGACACGCCGCTCTCGGCGCTCAGGCTCACCGAGATCCTCCTGGAGGCCGGGCTGCCTCCCGAGGGCATCCAGTGCCTGACCGGGAGCGGGGGAGAGATCGGCGACCTCCTCTGCGCCGATCGCCGGGTGCGGAAGATCACGTTCACGGGAAGCCGCGATGTCGGCGAGCGGATCTGCCGGGTGGCCGGCCTCAAAAAGGTGACGATGGAGCTCGGGTCCAACTCGCCGGTCATCGTGATGCCGGACGCGGATCTCGACAAGGTCGCCGCGGCGGTGGCCGCCACGGGCTACGCCAACGCCGGCCAGGTCTGCATCTCCACTCAGCGCGTCCTCACCACCGGAAAGATCTACGGCGATTTCCTCGACGCGTTGAAGCAGAAAGTGGCCGGGCTGACCACAGGCAACCAGCTCGACGAGAAGACCAAGGTGGGCCCCATGGTGAGAGAGTCGGACGCGATTCGCGTCGAGGAGTGGGTGAGCGAGGCCGTGGCAACCGGCGCCCGGATCGTCGTGGGCGGTCAGCGGCAGGGCGCCATCTACGCCCCGACGGTGGTCGCGGACGTGAAGCCCGAGATGCGAATCTCCTGCGACGAGCTGTTCGGCCCGGCCGTGGCCGTCACCCCGGTGGCCAACATCGAGGAGGCGATCCATCTGGCCAACGACTCGATCTACGGCCTCGCCGCGGGCATCTTCACCCTGAACCTCGAATGGGCCATGAAGTTCGCCAGGGAAGTCCACTCCGGCAACCTCCACATCAACTACGGGCCCCAGTGGCGCGCCGACCTCATGCCCTATGGTGGCCTCAAAGAATCCGGCTTCGGCAAGGAAGGGCCGCGCTACGCCGTGGAGGAGATGACCGAGCTGAAGATGGTGGTTTTCCACCTCGCCGGCTGAGGCCCCGCCGTCGGGGGAGAGGGGGCCGCCGGAGTTTACGTCGTAAAAATACTAGATTTTGTGGTTACCTTCTGTCATAATACCGCAGGTTGATACCGAAGAGACGCCGGGCGGGCACCAGTTTCTTCGGTGTTTTCAAGGGGGAGGGGCGCCGGGCGCTCCGGCGCCGCCTGTGACCGTCACCAGCGATTGAAGGAGGGACCGGTATGGCGACGAAGAAGCCTGCATTCGGAGGGTATGCGATCAATTTCAAGGGCTGCTCGGACACGGTCGAATCTGTGTTCGGCTCGAAGCCGATCGGCCCTTCCGAGATGACGAAAAGGATCTGGGCCTACGTCAAAAGGAAGCGACTGGCGAAGAAGTAGTCGGCAGGCGCGGATCGGTTGTCCTGACCCGCCCGGCGTCTCCAGGATCACCCGACATCCCCGCCTTATGAGGACGGAAGAGATCTACCGCGAGGCTCTGGGAACGGCGGAGGAACGCGAAGCGGGCCGGTGATCTTTGGTGTTACGAGCCTGCCCGGAGAACGGCAGAAGAACGACCGTTCTTCCGAGGGAGCGGGCGGGGCTCTGTCGCGGCCGGCTCCAGGCCGGTCTGGCTGAACCCGTACTGGAGAAGCTTCCGGGCATCGATGAACGAGAGGGAGCGGGTTTCCGATCCGAGGAGAATGCAGAGGAAACGCTGCCCGCTCCGCCAGGCGGCCACCGCAAGGTTGTATCTCGCCTCTCTGGTGAAGCCCGTCTTCAGCGCCTGGACGCCCCCGGGGTCCTGAAAGAGCGGGATCCGCCGCTGGAAGACCTGTCCCCGGTAGGTGAAGGTTTTCCCGCCCAGGATCGTCCGGACCTCCGGATAATCCTGGAGGAGGTGGCTGGTCAGGAGCGCCAGGTCCGTCGCCGTGCTTCGCTGGTTTGGATCGGGAAGCCCGTGGGGATTCGCGAAATGCGTGTGGAGGAGATTCAGCGCCCGCGCCTTTTCGTTCATCCTCGCCACGAACGTTTCTTCGTCGCCGGCCAGGTGCTCGGCCACCGCTGTCGCCGCGTCGTTGGCCGAGGCGATGGCCACCCCTTTCAACAGGACGTTGAACGGGACCTGCTCCCCGCTGCGGAGTCCCATCCGGTAGCGTGGTGTCCGGGCGACCCGGGGGCTCACGACCACCGGCGCCTCCCAGCTCACCCGCCCCGCCCCTATATCTTCGAAGGCCAGGTAGAGGGTCATGAGCTTCACGAGGCTGGCCGGGGCGTGCGCCTCGTCGGGATTCTTTGCAAAAAGGATCTGCCCCGTCGTGGGGTCCAGGAGGAGGACGGATTCGGCGCTCAGGACGAGTGAGTGCCCGTTCTGGGCTCCGCCGGGGACCGGGCTGACCAGAACGAGGAGACCGATGAGACAGGCGAGGAGCACGAACTGCCGGCGGATCAGCCACGCTAGAGCGAGGACGAAAGCCTTACTTCCTCCGGGATCGGCAGGT
>CAYJUC010000084.1:5857-12391 GCA_964372605.1 uncultured bacterium
GGTAGAGATTGAGCCGCGCCTTGGACGGATCGGTCAGGACGGGCGGCTCGGCGAGATCCCAGTGGAGCCGCCCCTCGCGGCATCCGCCCCAGACCCCCCCAAGCTGGTCGGCTAGCGGACAGCGCACTTCCAGGCACCCAGCACCGCTGAGCCGACAATGAGCGTATCGAGGGAATCCCACTCCCCCTCCTTGTGAGATCGCTTGGATACACTGCGCCACATTGTACTGAGGAAGCCCGCCGAAGCGTCAAGAAAAAATCGCCGGAGGGAGGCGCGTGCCGGTTACCCAACCACCTTCTTCAGCGCGTTGCTGGGCCGGAAGCGCGGGACCTTCCCTCCCGTGATCTCGATGGGCTGGCCGGTCCTGGGGTTGCGCCCCTTCCGTGGCTTGCGCCGGCTGACGGAGAATGTCCCGAACCCGGCGAGCGTCACAGACTGGCCCCGCTTGAGCGTCCGCTGAATATTGTTCAGGAGGGCACGTAGGGCCTTGTCCGCTCCAACTTTGGTCCACCCTCCCGCGGCGGCCATCCTGGCGACCAGTTCTGCCTTGGTCATGGCGATGCCTCCGGTGGTGGCGGCCGACTCTGGCCGGGGAAAGACGGGCGCCACTCTAACAAAACAGGAGCGAACGCGTCAAGGCCGCTCCTCTGTGCTATCCTGAAGGGCGCCATGCGGTTTGCCATGGCGCTCTGCCTCAGTCTCCTGGCGATGCCGGCGTGCCCAGCGTGGAGCGATGAGATTTCCCCCAACGTCGTTCCGTGGGATCGCCTGGCTCCAGACGCGTCCGGCTTGGTCCGCGAGGTGGTCGCCCGGCCGCTGGTGGCCCGCCAGGTCAACGGCATCACCTACAAGAGCCGCCCCGACGTCTTCCAGTACTTGCTGGACCACCCGGACTTCGCCGCCAACATGGCGCGCGCGATCAAGGTGGGAAAGTATCGCGTGACGCCGGTCTCCGGCGGCTACGAGGCCGACGACGGCCGCGGCGTCCACGGCTTCCTGAAGCCGGTCTACGCCGACTCGCAGCGCCGCGTCTTCTATCTGGCGGGGCGCTACGATCCGCCGATCTTCCCGTCCATGACGGGGCGGGCGGTGCTGGTGCTGGACGCGCTCCACGTGGCGAACCCGGACGGGACAAACCGGGCGGTGGTGACGGTGGTGGGCTTCCTCAAGGTGGACAGCGCGCTGGTCCGGATCGTCGCCAACGTCCTCCGGGATTTCACCCGGGCCGCGGTGGACCGCAAAGTTCGGCGGTTCTTCCGCCATGTGGAAAAAGTCAGCGTGCGCGCCGCCGACGATCCCGCCGGCCTCGCTCAAGAGATCCAGAGACACCCCGAGCTTCCGGCGGGTCAGGTCGCCGAGTTCAGTCGCCTGCTCCAGAAGCCGGTCCCCGGAGCCCCCACTCGAAGCTGACGCGTGCGATGGAGTGGGTGGTCAACATCCTGGTCGTTCTGGCCCTGGCGCTTCTGGGGCTTGGAATCTGGGTAGTGGGCCGCCGGGCGCTTCAGCTCTGCCCTCACTGCGGCTGGATCGTTCGCCGGGTCCGTACAGGGTGGCTCCGTTGCCCCCGTTGCCGGAAGCAGTACGGGCGCGCCCACAAAGTCAGGCTGTGACAGTTACATGCCGAGGGCGCTCTTGGCCTCGTCCATCACAGCCTCGGTGATTGTCCGGTGCCCTTTGCCCTCGGCGTATCGCTCGATGGCCTTTTTTGCCATGGGGCGGATGAACGACGGAATCCGTTCGACGCGCGCCTCCGCCTCCTGGCTCCAGCTGATCCCGCCCGCGCTCTCCGACTCCTGACTCGCCACCATGTTGGCGAAGGGACAGCCCGGGGCTGGGTCATCAGCAGGTGCGGGCCCCCGGGCTGACGCCACGCCCGCGTCGGGTGCGGGCGCCCGGCCTGTCGGCTCGCCCGCACCAACGGCGGGCCCCCGGGCTTGCGCCTCGCCCGCGCCGGTCATATCCTCTTCGAAGGCCTCCCCGCGCTGGTGCGCCATGGAGGAGCGGAGGTGCTCGAACGGGGCCGCAGGCGCGGCGCGTCCCCCCACTTTCACCCCGAGGCTTCGGATCAACTGAGTCTCGAAGGGGTTGGTAAGCATGGCCACCCGCCAGCCGCACTGCGGGCAGCCGAAGGTCACGGTCAACGACCCCTCATCCGGGCCCGCGCTTCGTTCGAGCTTCATCGGCTCGTCGCACTCGACGCAGAGGAATTTCATCGGCGGCTCCTTGAGCGCGGGCCCCCGGGCTTCGCCACGCCCGCCATCAGCAGCGGGCCCCCGGGCTTCGCCACGCCCGCAATTGGGGAGGACTCGAACCGGCGCTTATTCTACCATGGGCGCGGGCCCCCGGGCTGACGCCACGCCCGCATCGGGCGCGGGCCCCCGGCCTGTCGTCACGCCCGCGCCGGCGGGAGCCGCTTCCGGAGCCGCGCGCGCCACTCCGCGGATCGGATAGAGGGACAGAATCGGCGCGCCCCTGGAGTCTGGAGGAGGGCGATGATCGCGAGGGCGAGAACCACCGCGTCCCAACGCCGGAACCGGAGTCCGCGAAAAAGCTCTAGAGAGAGGAAGAGGTAGACGGCGAAGCGGGCTCGAGGGTGACCGGTCCACAGGAGATAGCCCACCAACGGCGCCACCAGGACGTACACCGGATACGAGAGCCAGCGGGGACCAAAGTTGAAGAGACGGACATGCTGCGGCGCCAGCACCGCCGCGACCTGGAGGAACGGGTTGGCGAAAAGGTAGCACGCCAGGAGCGCGATGACCGCCGGTGGCCAGGGGCGCATGGTCCCGCAGCATACCGGGCTCGCTCTCGCGCTGTCAAATCGCCGCTCGCGTTTTGCTGTTGATAGGGGATAACATATTTGTTGTCTTTGTCGTGTGGTCCGATGGGAAATCGACGATGT
Organism: uncultured bacterium; assembly: GCA_964372605.1. Classification (GTDB taxonomy): domain Bacteria; phylum Methylomirabilota; class Methylomirabilia; order Rokubacteriales; family CSP1-6; genus CAYJUC01. Next base: position 8,760 of record CAYJUC010000084.1, read on the forward strand.
CCGCACGGCTCAGGGCGGTCGGCCAGCCAAGGTTTTCCTCGACGGTTTCTCCAAAGGGGCCAAGGCCAAGGTCTACGCCGCCTTTTAGATGCTCGCTCAGGCCGGCGGGTCCTTCTGCTCCGCGCCTTTGTGAACCGGACGGAGCAGACGCCGCTACAGGAGTTGGCCCTGGCGCGAGCCCGGAAGCCAAAAGAAGAAGGGAGGTAATCACCTATGGCGAAACAGAAGACCTTGATGAAGGAGATCCACGAGGAGCTCCGCCGAGACCGGAAACTCAACGCCCTGCACCAGCGGGAGCTCGCCCGGCTTCAGATTGCGAATCAAATTGCGAAGCTTCGGGAGCGGGCGGGACTCAGTCAGGCACAGTTGGCCCGGAGAATCGGGACCAAACAGGCCGGAATCGCCCGGATGGAGCGCAGCGCGTACCGAGGCTATACCGTGGCCACGTTGGCCAAGATCGCCGCGGCGATCGGGGCCCGGCTGGAAGTGAAGTTCGTGCCGCCTTCTGGGCCCAATGGGGCACGCGCCGCGAAACGATAGGGTCGCTACACCCCAGGCAGTGCTGGTTGCGGCGCGTTAGCCAAGTGCTGTAAAGTAAGCGCCCGGGCCGGTGTAGCTCAGCGGCAGAGCAGCTGATTCGTAATCAGCAGGTCGTGGGTTCAAGTCCCACCGCCGGCTCCATTCAGAATCAAATACTTCCCGATCACTCGTCATCGCGGCCCTCAGCGCTAGTGCTAATCACGGTGCTACTCCGCTCCGACCGCCTGCGCGGCTTCTTGCCCCGTCCGCCGGGTCACGAGCCGCTCGATGGCGCTGTGACGGTGACCGGGCGAGAGGTGCGAGTACCTTGCAACCATTGCCAAGCTCTTCCAGCCGCCCAGGTCCTTGATCGTGAGGAGGTCCACGCCCTCCATCGCCAGCCGTGAGGCGAAGCTGTGCCGCAGGTCGTGGAACCGGAAATCGTCGATTTGAGCGGCACTGACGGCCCCAGGGAAGGTTTTCTCGGCCCACCGGAGGTCAGGACCGCCGGCACTGTTGGGGAACACGAGGGCAGAGGCGTCCAGCGGGCGGGGAAGCCGGTTCAGGACCGCCCGGACCGCCGAGGTCATCGGCACGTGCCGGGCCTCCCCGTTCTTGCTTCGAGGGATCGTCAGCACGCCGGCCTTGAAGTCCACGTGCTTCCACCGGAGCCCGAGAAACTCGGACTTCCTGAGGCCGGTTTGTAGCAGCACGGGCACCCGCTGGCGGTCGGCGTCGGCCGCAAGCGCTGCCATCAGCCGCGTCTCCTCCTCGTCGGTCAAGTAGCGCACCCGGCCGCTCGGCTCCTTGAGCATTCGGACCTTGGCGATGGGGTTACGATCCGTCTTGTCGTCCCGGATCGCGACGTTGAAGACGTGCTTGAGGAAGCCCACCTCGCGGTTCACGGTGGACGCCTTCACCGTGGCGAGCCGCTCGGCCTTGATCTTTTCCACCTCGGCCGGGGTGATCTCGTCGAGGGTGCGGCCCGCAAAGCGCGCCGACCAAATGTCGCCGTAGCGTTTGTCGTCGCGATAGGAGCGTTTGTAGCTCTTCGCTTCGTCGAGGTACTCTCGGATCACGTCGGCTAGGAGGTAGCTCGCGGGCTTCGGCTTGCGGAGCGGGCACGGCCGCTCAATGCGGTGGCGCTCGCTCTCCTCTCGGGCCAGGCTCTTCGGCCCGATCAGCATCCGGTGAAGGTGCCCATGCGGGCACGCCCACCGAATCCACCAGTCACCTCGCTCCCGGCCTTGCGGACCGCGCACTTCCTGTGTCCCGCGAGGATTCCTCCTCCAAAACACTCCACGGGTGCCAGACTCTGCCAGCTTCATGCGCGCCTCCTCTTCGTTGTTCGCGGCTTCCGTTCGACCGAAAAGAAGTCCCTTGCGCTGATTCCGAGCGCTTTCGCGAGCTTCTCCAGCATCGCCACCGTGGGGCTCAGGTGCCCGTTCTCGATCCGGCTGATGGTGACAAAGCCGACCCTCGCACGCTTTGCCAACTCGCGGACCGAGTAGCCCCGTCGTTCCCTCCAGTACCGGAGAAGGACTACCATGGAGAGAGCGTTATCTCATGAGACAACACATGTCAAGGGTAAAAAAACAAGTCGGTCCCTGCGGGGGTGTTCGCCGCCCTTATGCCGTCGCGTTGGGCTTGGTTGCGATTGACCGGGCCCGACGCAAGCCTCTCACGACCAGCGCCTCCAAGTCCGCGAGACGCACTCGGGTCAGTCGTCCGACCTTCACAGTGGGGAGCCGTCGCTGGTAGATCCACTTCCTGACCGCCGCTTCGGTGCATGACAGCATCTTGGCGGCCTCCTTGGCGGACAGCAGGGAGTTTCGAGCCCTAAGCGGACGAGCATCGGGCAACGGCCTCTGCACTCCCCGAGTGTCCGACTCTGCCAGCGTCGGGGCGGGTTGAGCAGAGCGACCCTGGCCGTTCCTGTCGGCGGGAGCGCCGAGGGCCCGGATCAAGAGCACAATCTGGAGTCCGACCACCCGCACCAGGAGGTCGGCGGCCGCCGCCGGCGGTAGCTCTCGGGCCCGCTCAGGGTGCTCGAGAAGCTCGGCGAGGGAAGGGATGGCGATGGGGCTCACGCGGTCTTCTCCCCACATTGCCCTGAGACGGGCTCATGGAACGCGCCGGACTCGCAGCAGAGCGGTCCGGCATCTCCTGCCCTCACAAGCCCTCTCCGTCACATCTGGGGCACCAGCCCCCTTCACCCGGACGGCCGTACGTGGGGCCACCACACCACTGACAGGGCCCTCGCGGGGAAATGTCCGGATGCCGACCAAAGCGCTGACGGAGACGGCGGAAGACCTCATTGCTCGACAGCGGCGCCGGTGGGATAAACTCGCCGACCTCCCCCTCGGCGTCGGCCCCGGGGGGAGCCGCTTGCATGAGCCCCCCCGGGGCAGTTGCTCGACCGCCTGCTTGACGCCTTCCGCCGTCCGACGCCGCAGCAACGACGGCGGAGGTTCCGTTTCCGTTCATTTCTCTAAGAGCCTGAGATTCCATACTTCTCGGCGGAGAAAGTTGCTGCTCGCTGGCCGCTGCCTGCTGCTTGCTAACTGCTGAATGCTGACTGCTGCGGTTCGGGGGAGGTTGGACGACCCCTAAGACCTTCGCCACGCGGCTTCGCCGGAGTTGAGCGGGGCGGGGGTCGCCATCCCGGTCCCGCGTGGAGGTGACGACGCGCACTCGGAGGAGCCAGCCGACGGGCGCTTCGAAGGGGATGTCCTCGCCGACCAAGGACGTCCCCGGCCGCGTGAGCGTGAGTAGGTCGTGAAGGTGGGAAGATTCACGCAATGGCAACGGCTTGGAGTCTCGTAGCCGCGTGGAGTATCGGCAGGGATAGCGGACGACGGCGGGGCGGTCAGCGTGCTCCACCCACGTGCGTAGAGAGTTGTGGCACCCCGGAGTGAGTCCCCGCGTGAGTTGGACGTGGTAGTACGCGTGCCAGTCCCGGCGGCGCTCCGTCTCCCACGACCGCAACTTTCTTGCCGGCCAGGGGGCTGGGCCGACCTCGACTTTGACGATGAGCCCCTCGTAGTCGCCGGGCTCAAGTAGAGGCGGCGGAGGGGCGAGCACAACGCTCCCGTGGGGGATGCTCATTCAGC
>CAYJUC010000085.1:0-12356 GCA_964372605.1 uncultured bacterium
TTCGAGCCCGGCGCGTGAAGTGAGGATCTTCTCGGCGAGATGCCTGGGAGTGTAAGCCTGGGGAGAACTGAAGCGGTCCGGGGATTGAGCGGCTAAAGGCGCGCCGCAGGAGCCACAGAACTTCTTACTTGGAGCGACCTCCGCACCGCAGTTGGGGCAGGTAAGCGCCAGGCGAGTCCCGCACTCCTCGCAGAACCTGACGCCCTCGCGGTTCAGGGCCTGACAGCGCGGGCACTTCATGCCGGCACGCGCTCCCTCTGGCTCAGACGACGGCGCGCTCGGGCACGCCGGCGGCGCGGTCCGCTCCGCCATCGGCGGTCAGACTTTCCCAGTGCCCCGCCACATCCGCCGGCTTCCACCACGGTTCCATCCCCAGATCGCGGCAGATGACGCCGGCGGCGTTGTAGCCGGGGGCCCCGGTGATGTTCCCTCCCGGATGCATGCTGGCGCCGCACATGTAGAGGCCCTTGAGGGGCGTGCGGTACTGGCTGCACTCGGGGAAGGGGCGCCGGTCCAGCACCTGGTTTTCATTCATCTCGCCGCAGACGATGTCGCCCCCGTGCATGTTGGGGAGGTGCCGCTCGACGTCGATGGGGGTCAGGCCGAAGCGGTCCACAACGTTGGCGGGGGTGAGGTTCGTGGCGTAGTGGGCCAGGTGCGCCATGCAGCGCTCGGCGAACTCATCCCGAATCCGATCCCACCGCTCCCGGCCTCCTTCCGCCTCGCCGAGGTTCCCCGGCGCGATCTGCCAGAAGAAGCCTGTGCACTTGCCCGGCGGGGCCTGCGTCGGATCGTGCTGGGCCGGAAGGGCGCCCAGGAGCTGGAGCGAGCGGGGCAGGCGACCGCCCGCGCAGTCCTCGTAGATCTCCCGGAGGTCGTGAAGGCCCTCCAGTCCGGCGATGAGATAGAAGGCCCGGTTCACGTCCGGGTCGTAGTCGGCGGCCTTCCAGTAGAGGCGCTCGTTCAGGGCCAGGTGCAGCGTGAAGAGGGGAGTGGTGTTCGAGTACTTGAACCCCTCGACCTTCCGCGAAAACTCCGGAGCCAGATGCTCGCTCCCCACCATTTCCAGGAAGGTCTGCTGGGGGTTTACGCTGCTCACGATGAACTTGCGGGCCCGGAACTCCCGGCCGTCCGCGGTGCGCACGCCCGCGGCCCGGCCCCGCTCCACCAGGATCTTCACCACGCCCTGGCCCTCGATCACCTCGGCCCCGGCCTTCAAGATCATCCGGTTCAGCGTGTGGGCCAGCTTGTGACTGCTCCCCCGGGACATCTGCGTGTTCACGCCCGAGGCGATGGCGGCCGGGATCACCATCCCCATCCCCCTGGCGTCCATCTCATAGCCCCGGATCACCGAGAGGAACGTGATCAATCCACGCACCGCGTCGTGCTCGAAGAGCCGGGTGACCACCTCCTCGATGGTGTAGGGCTGCCACTCCAGGTAGAGGCGGCCCAGCTCGCTCCGCTCCAGGAGGGCCTTCTTCTTCTCGAAGGGGACGGGCGGCGAGTAGAGCTCCAGGAAGAAGATCTCCCGCGCCATCCGCGCGTACTTTTTATTGACCTCCAGAAACGTCTGGGCGTCCTTCGGGGAGAAGCGGCCGATTGAGGCCGCCGTCTTTTCCGGCTCGTTGGCGTACCAGATGATGGCCCGGTGGTCACGCGTGAGCATCGCCACCGAGACCGGAAGGCGGATGTACTCCTGGCCCAGCCCGGCCAGCTCCAGGTCGCGGAACCACGCGAGGTCAGAGAGACCCCGGTGGTTGTTGGAGTGGACGTTGTGCCAGAAGCCGGGAAACCGGGGGTTCTCATGGGAGTCCAGTCCGCCCCCCACCTCCAGGTGGCGCTCGATCAGGAGGATCTTGAGGCCCGCCCTGGCCAGGTAGCCGCAGCAGACCATGGCGTTGTGCCCGCCGCCGATAATGATCCCGTCGTACACTCTCTTCATCCCGTCCTCTTCTGCCGCCGCGGGCGCCTGCTCCACCAGCGCCTGGCCCCAAGGTCTCTGGCGAGGACTTCCATGCAGGCCATGGCCGGCGCCGGTGTGAGCCCGGCCCCGGGTGGCGTAGCGGCGCCGGCCAGGTAGAGCCCTGCGATAGGCGTGCGGTATTCGGCCAGCTCGGGCAACGGCCGGAAGGGGCCGAGCTGGCCGCCACTGTTTCGTCCGCCGAAGAGCCCCGCGCCCAGGTTGGTCCACTTCGCCGCCATGTCGTCCGGCGTCATGGCCACCGCCCCCAGGATGGAGTCCGGGCCGATATCTGAGGCGTAGCCGGCCAGCCTGTCGATGCACGTTGCCAGATAGTCGTCGCGCACGCTCTTCCACTCGCGGCCCTGGAGCACTCTCGGCACCACCTGCCAGATCAGCCCTGTGTGGTGGCCGGCTCGAGCCTGGCTCGGGTCGTGGATGCTGGGAAAGCTCACGAACATCCCGGCCCGCGTCGGCAGCTCGCCCCGGCGCAGCTCGTCCCAGAGGGCGACGTGGTCGGCCACGCTCTCCAGGCCGATCCCGTAGCGGAGAGCGCGATTCACATCATGGTTCACGACAGCGGCTCGGAAGCGCGGGGGGTTCTTCAGCGCCAGATGCACGGCGAAGAGCGAGAGCTCGTCCGGCTGATAGCGCGCCAGCCGCTCCAGGAGGTCGGAGGGCACCTGGTGTTCCCCGGTCAGGCGAAAGGTGGTTGCCGGATCGATCGTGCTGACCACGGCGCGGCCGAAGATCCGGCGCCCGCCCGCAAGCTCCACCCCAACGGCCCGGCCCTCTTCCACCAGGATCTGCGTCACCTCGGTCATGTCCCAGACGTCGCCGCCGCGCTGGACGATGGCGGTCCACAAGCCTTGCGCCAGCTCGTGGGAGCCCGCGCGTACCAGCGCTCCCTGCCCCGCCTGCGCGATGGCGAAGGGGACAAAGTGGCCGGTCCCGGAATAGTCATACCCGATGCCTCGGGGGATCAACAGGTGGTGGAGAATCAGGGACTTCACGACCTCGCTCTCGAAGCGCTCATCCAGTACCTCGCGGGGGCTCATGCGGGAGAGCCGGGCCAGGTCACCGGAGGCGGGCGGGGTAGGCTGGGGCGACATGCGCAACGCGGTGCCGCTCCACTCGGGCATCGCCGCCTCGGCGCGGGAGAACCGCTCCCACATCAGGGCGTCTTTTCGGGAGAAGGCGGCGATGCTCTCGATGGTTTGCCCGAGGTCCTTATAGATCACCAGGGCGCGCCCGTCTCTAAGCGGCAGGGCCGACTGCACTTCGGGGTGCACGAAGCCGACGTTGACCTCCGGGAGCTTCAGCTCCTCATGGAACGGGAGCAGGTTCAGCGTGTCGAAGATGTAGTGGCCGGTATTGTGCCAGAAGCCGGTCAGCGTGGATTCCTCGCTGGCGAGCCCGCCGCCCGATTCCAGGCGCCGTTCCAGCACGAGGACCTTGAGACCCGACCGGAGGAGGTAGTTGGCCAGGGTCATCCCGTTGAGCCCGGCCCCGATCACCAAGAGATCCCACTTCGCGTCGTCCGCCATCTGTCACGAGGCGGGAAGCTTGAGGAGGCGGGCCGCGTTGCCGCCGAGGATCGCGTCCTTGGCCTTCTCGCTGAGCGCCAGCCCGCGGATCGTCTCGATGTTCTTCTTCACCGTGAAGACGCTGGGCCAGTCGGAGCCGAACAGGGTCTTGTCCGCCACCCGCTCCAGCTCCGGGAAGTAGGTGAGGAGGCGCTGGGGCGGCAGGCCGGCGATCTCCATGTAGACGTTCTCGTGGAAGCGGGCCAGCGCATAGGCGCGGTCGTACCAGAAGGGCCGGCCGCTGTGGGTGATGATGGCGGTCAGCTCCGGGAAATCCACCGCCACGTCGTCAATGAAGATGGGGTCCCCGTACTTGAGCCGGGAGGCCGGGAAGACCGAGGAGCCCGTGTGCCACATCACCGGAATCCCGGCCTCCTGAGCGACGGCGTAGACGGGGTAGAGCATGGCGTCGTTGGGATAGAAGTACGCGTAGGTGGGGTAGAGCTTGAGCCCGCGGAAGCCGTGACGGGTCACCAGCCGCTCCAGCTCCTTGGCGGGGTTGGGGATGAGGTACGGGTTGACACTGGCGAATGGGATCAGGCGACGGCTCCCCGCGCAGAGCCGCTCGACGGTCTCGTTGGAAGACATGGCCGAGGTGATCGGCGCCTGCTCGGCGATGATGATGCCGTAGTCGATCCCGTTCTCGTCCAGGTAGGCCACGTAGCTCTCCGCGGTCGTGTGTCTTTTGGCGAACTCGTCTAACGGTTCGCCCAGCGTTTGCCCGATGAACTTGGTGAAGTAGTCCGGGGCCTGGACGGGGTAGTCATAGGCGTGGATGTGGAAGTCAACGATCACGCGGCTCCTCCTTACTCTCGCTACCAGCCGAGCCCCGCGGGGAGTTCGACGCCCTCCGCCTCCAGCTCTTGGCGACTGGGGAACCGGATGCCGCAGCGGTCCGTGATCCCCTTCACGTACCGGACGTACTCGGCGATCTCGTCCCCGCTGTCTCGGTTCTTCAGCCCCACCCGAAGGCAGTACTGGTTCTGAGGACTCCCGGGCCGGCCGAGCAGCTTGATGCAGCGGGGGAGCCACTTCCGGAACAGCGGCTCGATGCGCGCCTTCACCGCGGGCTCGGCGCAGAGCTCGACGACTTCCTTCTCGCCGTACGCCTCGTGCCCCTGCTCCTCGCGGATGATTTTTTCCGAGGTGGCGGCGTAGGGGAGATAGCTGGAGCCCCCCAGGGCCTCCACGTGGATGCGGCCCGCGCGGTCGATGAGGCAGCAGTAGACGACCATCTCCACCCAGTCCGTCACTTCCTCCGGGGTTCCCAGGAACGCCGCGGTGAGGTGCCAGCGCTTCTCCGCCTCCGAGAGGTCCACCCCCAGCCCCCCCAGCACGGGAGCCACCATCCGGCAGTGCCCGGCCTCCTCGTACGCGATCTCGGCGAGCCGGGCCTTCTCCTGCCAGCTCGGGGCGTACTGGATCGCGCGTCCGAAGACCGCTGCGTTCTCAATCTCCCGCACAAACTGGCGGGTGAGTAGATCCACCAGCATGCGGCGATACTCCTCAGGCAGTTCCTCAGGCGATCGGTACCGCTTCATCACACGCCTCCCCCCAGCAGGAGTCCGGTTCCCCTGAGATCGGGCGCCGACAGACCGCACTCGCGACAGAGCCCGGTCATCTCTTCGAGATAGGCGCGCTGGATGTCTTCCGTGGTTCGGGTTTTCAGGCCGGTCCTGAGGCAGTACTCGTTGGCCTCCCGATTCGGCCGGCCGAACGCGCGCTTCATGGTCTCCGGCAGTATGCGGTCAATGTAGAGCTGCGCGCGCGCCTTGGTTGTCGGGTCGGCGCAGAGGCGCCGGAGCTCGAGAGTCCCGTGGCTCTGGTGGTCCTCCTCCTCGCTCAGGATCTTCTCCATGGTCCGGGCCCAGGGGTGGTAGCTGTTCCCCCGATAGGTCATGAGCTGGTACGACCCGGCCCGGTCCACCACGAAGTTGAAGGCGACGGCGTCCACCCACTCGGCCAGCTCGCCGGCCACGCCGAAAAACTCGGCGGCGCGCACCCGCTTTCGCAGGAGATCGTCCACCGGGACCCCCAGGTCCTCCAGCAGCACCGCGACGCTCTGGCTGTGTTCGGCCTCCTCCGCGGCGAACTGGGCCAGCCGCGCGCGCTCGCGCCAGGTCGGCGCCAGCTGGATGCACTTGCCGAAAACCTCGCAGGTGGCCATCTCGGCGAGGAACTGCCGCGTCATCAGGCGGATGACCATGGCGCGGTACGCCGCGTCCATCTCCTCCCTGCTCGCGATCTGCTTCACCACATTCATGTCTTCACCTTCCTTTTCAGATCCGGAGCCTTGCCCTTGCTCCCCGCAAGATCTCCGGTCTCGCCGGAGTCGTCTCTTTCCGTCGGCCTTGCGGTCACACGGGCTCGTAGGAGAGGCGGCGCACCTTGTCCATGTTCGTGCCCTCGATGCGAATCAGCCGTGTCGGGCCGGCGCGCCGCGGCGAGTGCAGGTCCCCCTCGTTGTAGACATGGGCCATACTCGGGGTGAGCGTGTAGGTCTTGACCTTGCGCACCTTCCCGGGCTTGTCGGCACTGGCCGGCTCGACCAGTGCCCAGTCGGTCATCTCGGTCGCCCCGCGGGCCTGGCCGTAAATCGCCCAGGAGGGGCCATGGTCGTGCGGTGAGCTATCCCTGGCGCCCTGGTATACATGGGCGAGGATGCAGAAGCCAAGCTCTGGGTCCTCATAGAGAATCTTGCGCTCCGGCACATCGTCGCCGAGGTGGGCGGCAGTGAAGTCATCGCCCTGCAGCACTTCCTGCAGGAGCACGCGCACCTTCTGCCGACCTGCGGGGCCGGGGTCGGCTTTGAGGATGCGGTGACATGCGGCCGCGAACTGCTCGAGGGTGTGGGCCATAAACGCACCTCCTATCCGATTGATTCGGGCCAGGGCATTCCCGCACTGGTTCACCCGCCGCTGGAGCTCCCCGTAGGTGATCCGCTCGTCTTCGAAGTAGAAGGCGACGCGGGCTCCATGGCCCCCCGCCACCTGCCGGTCCAGCGTGACCCCGGCGATGTTGAGCCGCTCTGGAACTTCCATGCCCATGCCTCCTTCATTCGTTTACGCGCTGCCCGTTTGCCGGAGGAGAGACCAGACCCTGAGCGGGGTGAGCGGCAGCTCCCTGATCTCCACCCCCAGCGGCGCCAGCGCGTCCGCCACGGCGTTGGCGATGACGACCGGCGCGGTTTCCGCGCTCCCCTCCCCGAGCCCCTTGGTCCCCAGCGGGGTGAACGGGGAGGGGGTCTCCACGTGGGCGATCTCGACGGACGGTGCCTCCGCCGCCGTGGGGCAGAGATAGTCCATAAACGTCCCTGCCAGCGGCTGTCCCCCTTCGTCGTACGGCATCTCCTCGTACAGCGCCTCGCCGAGGCCGTGGAGGATGGAGCCCAGCGCCTGGCCTTCGGCGGTCATGGGGTTCACGATCCTCCCCGCGTCGTGGACGGAGACGTACTTGAGAATCTTGACGGCGCCGGTCTCCCGCTCCACCTCCACCGCCGCCACCTCAGCGACGAAGGCGAAGGTGGCGGAGGTGTTCATCTTGTCCTGAGGATCGGGCGGCGTGAGATGGGAGACGGCGAAGGTGGCGGTGGCCTGCGGCAGCGGGTCCCTGATCCCAGCGGACAGGAGCGCGCCCGTGTTCCAGTGGGCGTGCCCCGCCACGTGCTTCAGCGGGACGCCCCGATCCGGCGTCCCCTTGACCGACACCTTCCCATCCCGAAGCTCCAGATCCTCAGGGTGCGCCTCCAGCAGATGGGCCCCGATGCGCAGGAGCTTCTCCTTGAGCTGCGCCGCCGCCACCGCCACCGCGCTCATCCCCACCGAGCCGAACCGGCTCGAGTACGTTCCGGACGAGAAGCTCCAGGCGCTCCGGAAGGTGTCGAACTCGTTGATGACGTGGATGGCGTCAGGCGAGATCCCGAGCGTATCGGCCACGATCTGCGCCGAGATCGTCTCGTGCCCCTGCCCCTGCGGCGCCGTGCAGAGCCGCACCGTGATCTTCCCGAGCCCGTCGATCCCACACGTGACGGTCTCCATGTTCCCCGACTTGGGGAGATATTTGGCGCGCTGTTCCGGGGTGAAGGCCATGGTGATGTAGCCGATGCTGGAGCCGGAGGGGTCCACGACCACGGCCAGACCGATCCCCATCAGCCGCCCCTCGGCCCGGGCCTGCTTCTGAAGGGCGCGGAGCTTTTCGTATCCCGCCATCTCCAGCGCCTTTCTCAGGCATTCGGGGTAATTCCCGCTATCGTAGATCCCACCCGTGGGCGTGGTGTACGGGAACTGGTCCGGAGCGATGAAGTTCCTGAGCCGGACCTCAGCCGGGTCGAGCGAGAGCCTCCGCGCCAGGAGATCCATCATCCGCTCCAGGCCGAAGTAGTGCGGGGTGAGGCCGTACCCCCGGTTGGAGCCTGTCGGCATCTTGTTGGTGTGCGCCGTGCCGGCGTCCAGCTCCACGTGCCGAATCCGGTAGGGGCCCACCAGGCTCGAGTAGGCGCGAAGGACGTTGGCCGGCTCCGGGCTTCGGATGTACGCCCCCACGTTGTCCAGGACCTTCACCTTCATCCCGGTGATCGTGCCATCCCGTTTCGCCGCCAACTGGAGCTCGGAGGCGCGGTCGGCGGCGCAGGAGCTCGAGAGCAGATGCTCGTGGCGGTCCTCGATCCATTTCACCGGGCGGCCCAGCTTCATGGCTGCGAGGCCGCAGAGCGTCATATAGGGGTAGATGTGCCCCTTGTTGCCGAAGCCGCCGCCGATGTCCTGGGCCACGATCAGCCGGAACTTGTCCTCGGGGAGCCCCAGCGAGCGGGCCAGCACGTAGATGACGGCGTAGATCCCCTGGAGGTTTGACCAGAGGGTGAGGACTCCGGAGACCGGCTCGTAGGACGCCACCACGCCGAAGGTCTCGATGGGAGTGGCACTATAGCGAGCCAGGTGAAAGTGTTCCCGGACGACGACCTCCGCCTCGGCGAACGCGCGATCGACCTCGCCGTGGCGGTAGGTGCGCTGCCAGGCCATATTGGTGCCCAGCTCCTCGTGGAGGAGGGGCGCGCCGGGTGCGATGGCCGCCTCTTCATCAACCACCGCTGGCACCGGCTCGTACTCGACCTCGATCAGGTCAAGGGCGTCCTCTGCCAGATACCGGTCTCTGGCCACCAGGAGCGCCACCGGCTCCCCCACGTAGCGGACCTTCTCCACCGCGGCGGCGTAGTACTTGGGCGGGTTCGGCACACCCACGGGGTAGGGGGCGGACTTCTGGGCCACCTCGGCGCCGGTCACGATTCCGTAGACGCTGGGAAGCGCAAGGGCCCTCCCGGCATCCAGCTTGGCGATGCGCGCGTGGGCGTGCGGGCTCCGGAGGACCGCCGCGTGGCAGAGCCCGGGAAGCGCGAAGTCATCCACGAAGTGGCCGGTTCCGGTGAGCAGCCGGAGGTCTTCGTGCCGCTTGACTCTGGCTCCAATCCAGCCCATGGGTCGGTCCGTCCCTCGGTCACGAAGTCGAGTAGCAGTCGACGATCACGCAGCGCCTCCTCCCTCACCTTTATCCTCTCCCCCCCGGGGCGGAGAGGATAAAGGTGAGGGGGACGCGGAGGCCGAACTCACCCTCCACCAGCTTCTTCACCCGCTCGACATAGTCCGCGCGCATCTCGTCGTTGGTCCGCCGCTTGATGCTCCACTTGCGGAAGAGCGAGTTGTTCCGAGAATTGGAGCCGCCGAAGAACGGGAGCATGACCGGGAAGATGTAATCGACGGCGCGCTGGACCTCGGCCCGCCCATCATGCGTCTTGACCAGCTCGATCATCTGGTCCCGCCCGAAGCCCGCGTGGAATTTCTCTTCGGGCATGGTTTTGACCGCCAGATCCTTGAGCGGCAGGAACGAGCAGTGGAGCAGCTCCTCCACCATGACGACCTCGGCCAGGTCGCCGATGGCCTTCAGCACGACGAACTGGAGCCACGTCGAGATCGGCAGATCGAAGACGTTCAGGTGCTTTGCCCGGTGATCGAGCGCCTGCGCGGGCACTCCGATCTGGGTGGCCAGGCGGGAGAAGTGGACGTGGTGCCCGTACTCCTCCATGGCGATCCGGCACGCGAGCCATTTGTCATACGGGGTCGGCGCCAGCTTGATCGCCGGCTCGTCGAAGACCTCCGCGCCGGCGATCTCGTTCAGCGCGTGGCTGACGACGATCTTGCTGACCGCTTGCCGGTACTCTTCCGGCATCGCGGCCAGCTCCTTCAGGTCCCGAACCGTTCCGGTAAACACCTCTTTGTCCATTGCCACTCTCCGTTGGTCAAACGAGCGGAGGGAGCCTGCGCTCGAACCCCTTCTTTTGTCAAACAAGGGGCGGGAGCTTGAACACCTCCAGGTCGGTTTCAAGCGGCGTCAGCCGCGTTCGCAGCCACGAGTTCACGGCGCGGGCGATTTTTTCCGGTGTCCACCCTTCGAGGTCTCCCACCGCGTGCACCGGCCTCGGCTGGGAGTAGAGGAAGATCTCCTTTCCCCGGACGCCCAAGATCTGGCCGGTCACGTCCTGCGCGAGGTCGCTCGCCAGATACGTCACCAGCGGCGCCACGTGCTCCGGGACCGACTTCTTCGCCTCCCGAAGATACTCCACCTGCGCAGGGGTCGCGCCCTTGATGCTCTCGGTCATGCGCGTGTATGCGAACGGAGCCACGCAGTTGGCGGTGACGCCGTATCTGGCCATGTCCAGCGCGCAGACCCGCGTGAGGGCGACGATGCCTCCCTTCGAGGCGGCGTAGTTGGCCTGGCCGACGTTGCCGATCACCCCCGCGGTGGAGATCATGTTCACCACGCGCCCGTAGCGCCGCTCCCGCATCGACGGCAGAACCGCCCGCATGCAGGCGAAGGTCCCGACCAGGTTGACCCGGAGCACGGCTTCCCATTCCGCTTCGGTCATGTTGAAGATCATGCGGTCGCGAGTGATCCCCGCGTTGTTGACCAGGATGTCCACGGCGCCGAACTCCCCGCGGGCCAGCGCCACGATGCGCTCGGCGGCCTCGAATGTTCCGACGGCATCGGTCGAGGCGACAGCCCGGCCGCCGCGGCGGTTGATCTCGTCCGCCGCCGAGAGCGCCGGTTCGGGGGAGCCCCCGCTGCCGTCCAGCTCGACGCCGGCGTCGTTGACGACCAGACTGGCGCCGTGCTCGGCCAGATGGAGCGCGATCGCCCGACCGATCCCGCGGCCCGCCCCCGTGACGATGGCGACTTTTCCCTCGAGCAGCATGCGGACTCCTCGGAGGTCAGGATCGGTCCGCCGGCTGGCCGGCGGACTCTCGATACCGCTCCCTCAGCTTGAACCGTTGAACCTTCCCGGTCGCCGTCCGTGGGAACTCGTCGGCAAAGACGATTTCCCTGGGCACTTTGTAGTGGGTCAGCCCGGCCCTGGCGAACTCCAGAAGCTCCCGGGGCAGCGCGTCCGAGACAGCCCCGCGATCGCGAGGAATGATGAAGGCCACGCCCTTGAGCAGTCCGTGCTCGTCGGGAACGCCGACCAGGGCGGCATCGTCAACCGCCGGGTGCCCGCGGAGGACCTCTTCCACCTCCGTGGGGACCACCCAGAGCCCGGAGATGCGGAGCAGCTCATCGGTCCGGCCCACGAAGAAGAAATTCCCCTCGGCGTCCCGGTGGTATTTGTCCCCCGTATCGAACCATTCCCCGTGAAACAGTTTGAGGTTCGCCGTCCGGTTTTTCCAGTAATGGCCGAGGCTCTCCCCCCTGACCCACAAGGTGCCGATCTCTCCGACGGGGACCTCCCGGCCGTCGTCGCCGACCAGCTTCATGTCGTACCCCTCTACCGGCCTGCCGACAGAGCCTGGCGCCTCCTGGCCGGGGCGGGTGGCGAGATAGATGTGCAGGGCTTCCGTGGAGCCCAGGTGGTCGAGGAGGCTCGCGTTGAACCGCTCCCGCCATTCTCTGGCGAGGGTGGGGGGGAAAGGCTCCCCTCCCACCATCAACAGCCGAACCGACTTGAAGTCGAAGGTTTCATTCTGCTCCTCCGCCCAGCGGAGCATCCGGGCATAAAACGTCGGCGGCGCCACGACCACCGTCGGCCGGTAGGCGCGGAGCAGCTCCTTCATCCCTGCCGGGTCCGGCCGCTCCCGTGTCAACAGGCCGGCTCCCCCCACGTAGAGCGGAAAATAGCCGACCCATCCCAGGGCGATGGCGGAGAAGAGCCGCGGAATGCAGAACGTGATGTCCCGAGCGTTGACGCCCATCGCCCCACGGCCGCCCAGCTCGGCCGTGTACACAGGATCGCAATGCCGATGGACGGCGGCCTTCTGCCGTCCGGTGGATCCCGACGTGTAGAGCCAGAAAGCCATGTCGTCTGCCGACGTCTGAGCATGAGCCAGCTCGGCGGTCGCCGCGCCGAAGAGGCGCGACCATGAAAGACGCTTCGGATCAGCGGGCTCGCCGTGGGCGACGAGGATGTTTCGAAGTGCGGGCGCGCGACCCAGCACCGTCTCCACCTTCGGCAGGAGATCCGCGGCGACCACCAGCGTCGTGGCAGAGCTATGGTGCAGCATGTATTCGTAGTCGTTCTGAGAGAGGAAACTGTTGAGCGGGAGCGCCACAGCCCCGATCTTGAGCGCCCCCCAGAAGGCGTACGCGAACTCCGGGCTGTCCGGCAGGAGAATCGCCACCCGCTCCTCCCGTCGGACGTCGAGCTGACGGAGCAGGTTCCCCGCCTTGTTGACGTTGGCCGAGAGCTCCGCGTAGGAGATGGCGCCGGCCCCGAACAGGTACGCGGGGCTGGATGCGCGCCCCTCCTCCACGTTCCGGTCCACGAAGAA
>CAYJUC010000086.1:0-8113 GCA_964372605.1 uncultured bacterium
TCCAGGAGAGCACCGTGACGTGACTATCCTCCGATCCTTGCCGGGAGTGGGGAGAGTCGTCGCCGCCACGGTGCTCGCCGAGGCCGCGCAGCCTCTGGCAGAGCGAGACTACCAGACTCTGCGGGCGCACGGGGGCATCGCCCCGGTGACGCGGCAGAGCGGCAAGAAGCTCAGCGTCAGCATGCGCTACGGGTGCAATCCGCGCCTGCGCAACGCCTTCTATCACTGGGCTCGCACCAGCGTTCAGAATGACCCGCACTGTCGTGACCACTACGACCGCTTGCGGAACCAGGGCCATGGACACGCTCGTGCTCTCCGGGGCGTTGCGGATCGCTCGCTCGGGGTTCTCGTCGCCATGCTTACGAGCCACACGCTCTACGACCCCGAGCGGCGCCGCAAAATTGCCGCTTGACAAATGGTGGGGAGTCCTGTACCAGTGCCGTCCCCATGCTTTGCCTGCGTTCGGATACTTGCGTTCCAGCGCATTGGGCAAACTAACCCGACCGAGGCCTCGCTGGAGGTCATCATCGTGCTGGCGCTTGACAGCTCGGAGGTGCTGAAGTAGGGACTCTTTGACTGCTGTGGGAAGCATGGTGTAGCGATCCTTGTCGCCCTTGCCAGCTCGGACGACGATTTCGTTGCGAGAAAAATCGATGTCCTTGACTCGGAGACGGCAACACTCCATAAGCCGCAATCCTGCCCCATAAAGAAGCACGGCCATCAACAACGGAGCACCCTGGAGTCGGAAAGGGGGAAGCTTAAGCGGGACGATCTGGAAGTTTTCGGCGGTCAGGAGGTTAACGTCGGCGGCGCTTGCGGGACTTCCCCGCAGGAGTCCGGGTCGCCAGCCACTGCCCGGCGCCCGGCGTGGAACGCCACACAGCGCCCAGCGCGTGGGCGCAGATCACGGCCTCCTCCTCGCTGCCGAGCGCGTACCCTGGAGGGTCGTCGTCCGGCAATTCCTCCTCCCCGGTCAGGTACTTCGGGACGCGGCGGTTAGCTCTGACCGCCTGGCGCAGGCTCTCGCGCGCGGCCGGACTGTCTCCTTCCTTCCGGAACGTCCACAGCGCCCATCCGTACCGCCAGATGGCTGTTGGATCGTCCCTGAATTGCCCGAGGAGCGTCTCGGCTTCGTCGTCGCGACTCGCGGCGAGCAGCGCCGGGAGAAGTGTGTCGCGGACGCCTTGGTTGTCGTTCGGGTTCAGGCGGAGAAGTTCCCGGTAGTGGCCGATTGCCTCATCCGTCTGACCGAGCGCCTCGAGGTCCTGCGCGAGCCCGAAGCGGGCGCGCATGTAGGGCCGGGTGGCGATCAGGCCCCAGAAGTGCCCCGCCTCCTCCGCGAACGCCCGCGGCCCCAGCGCGCGCTCGCCCGCCGCAACTCCCTTTGCGTAGAGGTCCCGAGCCTGCTCGAGGTCCACCGCGTGCTCGGCCAGGATCACATAGGCATCGGCGCAGTCGGCTGACAGCTCCAGCGCCTTCCTCGCGAGTTGGATCCGGCGCCGGCCGCGGGCCTCGAAAGCCCGATAGACGATCTCCTGCGCTTTCTCTAGCGGCGTCTCGGCTGTAGAGGGAATCTCATCCATAGGGCCCCTGAAGCGGTGTTGGAGGGCCTTGTTTGCCGCTTCGATGTCTTTGAAATCGGATCGCGCCATGAGCCGCTCGATCTCCGCCGTGACGCGCTCCATGGCTCGCCGATCCGAAAGGCCGGCGCGCCGGGCGTGCCGGGGCGCGTCGAGCGGTTCGAGCAGGGGGGGAATCGAGAGCTGAAAGGTGGCCGGCCCGTCGTGCGTCTCGATCCGGCGCGTCCAGCGCCCTTGATCAATTTCGTCCTCGGTGGTCTCCGCGAGCGCGCGGAGCAGGCCCTCCAGGTAGGAGAGGACCGCGGCATCCGGCCGGCGCAGCTTCCCGTCGGGGCTGAATCGGATCCCCACGGGATATGCATCGTCTCCGGCAACCAGCAGGCCGTGCTCCTCCCAGAGATCCGCATCGCCGAACGGCATCTCCGAGATGGAGCCGAAGAGGAGCGACCACCTTGCGCGCTCCATAAGGGCCTCTGGCTCCAGCCGCTCTTGAACCTCGTTGTAATCGTCCACCGATTCGAAGAACCCGAGGCCAAAAGTCTTGCCGCCGGCGCCGAGAACGGTGACGTGCTTGAGTCCGCGCTGCACCGCGGGGGCTTCCACGTGGATGAGATCTTCGTCCGAGAGATAACGCCAGGGCGCGGCCTCATAGAAGCGCTTCGCGGCATCCGCAAACGCCCGCATCCGGTCCACGGTCACGCCGGGGGCATCGAGCGCGTCGGGCGGCGGCGGCGCGCCGGCCACCTGCTCGCTCATGACGGCGAGCACCCGCCTCACGGCCGGGAGATCGCGGGAGACCGTGAGGCCGAGATCCCGGTCCCCGAGCGCGTTGAGGAGGTGGGAGCCGAGATCTTCGTCGGCGACCTCGAGGCCCCCCGGCCGGCAGCCGGCGAGGCCGCGCTTCAGCCCGAACTCCAGGAGCGCGTCCAGGGCCAGGGACCAATCGTGCGCTCCCGGCTCCGGCTCGAGCTTGAGATTGATCATCCCGGTCTTCAGGCTGACCCAGATCCCCGCCCGGGGCCGGTACGGTTTGCCGTCGGGACCGCGGTCGATCCAGCTCGGCACGCGCGCGAGGCCGCCCTGCCACCGGTCGTCGGACAGTCGCGGCAGCCGCTTGAATCGCTCGATCATCAGCGAAGAAATCTCGCTCATCCGGCTAGCTGAAGGATAGGAGTTTGAGCAGGTCCGCGGTCAGGTCGTAGAGCTGGGCGCACCCGGAGGGTCCGCCGATCAGCGGCTGAATCCGCTTCCGCAGCCCCTGATCCACGCGCCGGCCCACCAGCGACTGAATCTTCCGCTGCGGCTCATTGCAGATCCCCATGTAGGGAAGCCGGGGCGTGGCGGACTCGGCGCTCACGATCTTCTCCGTCGCGAGGTCGATCTCGTAGCGGACTTCGAAGCCGTGGACCTCATCCTCCATGGAGTGGAAGAGGATCAGGCGCGAGCTTGCCCGCTCGAGCCGCGCCACCTTCTTCCGGTTGAAGACCCGCGGTTTACCTGGCGGCGGGCAGTAGAGATCGGGGGTCATCTGCGTGGTGATCGGGCGGCTGCCGAAGAGCGCCCGCCCCGCCTCGCTGTAGGTGAAGCATGAGTTTGGAATGTCCACCCAGCCGGTCATGTCGAGCTGCCAGCACTGCCAGGGGTCACTGCCTGCGGCGAGCCTGGCTTGCTCGACCGGCATCTTCGTCACCTGTCGCGCCAGCCGCGCCACCTCCACGGCGGCGTCAACGGTGAGCTGGGCTCCGAGACGGGCGCCCGCAATCTCCGCGACCTGCCGGGTGAAGCCTCCCACCATGCGCCCGCCGGCAAGCGCGCCGAAGTCGTTCGCGATCGAGGGATCGACAGCGCCCGCCAGAACGCGGCATCGCGCCTCCCTGATCTCGTAGTCGGGGGAGGGAGTTGCGGTGACAACGACCTCCACGCTGCGGTCCTCGTCGCGGAGCCGGGTGGTGAGGGTGAAGGCGTCGGCATGGCTCGCCTCCACCCACCCCTCCATCAGTCGCTCGTAGCGGTTCCGCCCCTCGAGGTACTGCGAGCTGACCGGCACGTTTACTTCCCGGCGTACTTCTCCGGATTCTTGTCGAAGGTCTCCTTGCAGGAGAGGGCGCAGAAGTAGTACGTGGTGTCCTTGTAGCTCGACTGGCCCGCGGCCTTGGCCGGGTCCACCGTCATGCCGCAGATCGGATCCTTCGCCATCGCCGTCACCTCCTCGGGGAACGCGGGGCTGAAGCGACGAAGCCTGAGACTGTTCCCAACCACCGAGACAGACGAAAACGCCATGGCCGCGCCCGCCAGGATCGGCGAGAGCGTGATCCCCCAGAGCGGGTAGAGGAGTCCCGCGGCCACGGGAATCAGGACCACGTTGTAGCCGAACGCCCACCCCAGGTTCTCCCGGATCACTCTGACGGTTTTCCTGGAGAGCTGGATGGCGGCGACGACACCGCGGAGGTCCCCCCGCATCAGCGTGATCTGCGCGGCCTCCATGGCGACATCGGTGCCTGACCCCATCGCGATCCCCACATCTGCCTGGGCGAGCGCCGGGGCGTCGTTGATCCCGTCCCCCACCATGGCGACCAGCTTTCCCTCGGCCCGCAGCCGCGCGATCTCCCGCGCCTTCTCGTCCGGGAGCACCTCGGCGAGCAGTCGTTCGATCCCGAGCTGGCGGGCGATGGCCTGACCGGTCCCGCGGCTGTCGCCGGTGAGCATGACGACCTCGATCCCCATCCCGCGGAGGGCCGTCACCGTCACTCGAGCCTCCGGCTTCAGGACGTCAGCCACCGCGATCAGCCCCACGGGCGTGCCGCCGAGCGAGACGTAGACGGTCGTCTTCCCATCGTCGGCGAGCTGTCGGGCCATGGCTTCGAGCGGCGCGATGGCCACGCCCCGCTCGCCGAGGAGTTTCGCGGTCCCGAGGAGGAGCGGCTCTCCTTCCACGATGGCCTCGATCCCGTGTCCGGGGATCGCCCGGAAGTCGGTGGCCGGGGGAAGCGCCAGCCCCAGCTCCTTTGCCCGGGAGACGATGGCTTCGCCCAACGGGTGCTCCGAGCCTTGCTCCGCCGCGGCTGCCAGCGCCAGCAACCCGTCGGCATCCATGCCGTTGGCGGGAAGGAGGTCGGTGACGCGAGGCTTCCCGACGGTGAGAGTCCCGGTCTTGTCGAGGACCACTGTCTGGGTTTTCCCGAGGCGCTCAAGGGCCTCCGCGCTCTTGATGAGGATGCCGTGCTCGGCCCCCTTCCCGGTCCCCACCATGATTGCCGTGGGCGTTGCGAGCCCCATGGCGCAGGGACAGGCGATCACCAGCACCGCCACGAAGTTAGTGAGCGCGAAGAGGAAGGCCGGCGCCGGGCCCCAGAGCCACCAGACACCGAAGGTGAGGAGCGCGACGACGATGACGATCGGGACGAAGACCGCCGAGACGCGGTCGGCCAGCCGCTGGATCGGCGCCTTGGACCCCTGCGCCTCCTCCACGAGCCTGATGATCTGAGCCAGGACAGTCTCTGCCCCGACCCTGGTCGCCCTGAAGGTGAAGCTCCCGGTGCGGTTGACAGTTCCGGCCCTGACCTCCGCCCCCGGCCGTTTCTCCACCGGGAGGCTTTCGCCGGTGAGCATGGATTCGTCCACGGTGGAGGCGCCGTCTATCAGTTCTCCGTCCACCGGGATCCGCTCGCCGGGACGGACCCGGATCAGATCGCCCGCCACGACCTCCGCCACCGGGAGGTCCCGCTCCTCGCCGTCCCTCAGGACGCGAGCGGTCTTGGGGGCCAACCCCATCAGCCGGCGGATCGCCTCGGAGGTGCGCCCCCTGGCCCGCGCCTCCAGCCAGCGGCCGAGCACGATCAGCGTCATGAGCACCGCGGCGGTGTCGTAGTAGGTCATGGCCCCGAGCTGCATAAACGTGTGGGGCCAGAGCGTCACCGCCAGGCTGAAAAAATACGCTGCGTTAGTCCCGATGGAGACCAGGCTCGACATGCTGGCCGAGAGGTGACGGGCATCGTTCAGGAACCCGCGGTGGAACGCCCACCCCACCCAGAACTGCACCGGCGTCGTGAGGACGAGTTGAATCCAGGGGCTGGCCAGGAAAGCCGGCGTCCACGGGAAGAGCGCGGGGAAACTTCCGAGTAGCACCGGCAGTGTGAGGATAGCGCCGACGCTGAACTTCCAACGGAGAAGCCGGTTCTCCCGCTCCCGCTCCTTCCGTTCTCGATCGGGCTCGGAGTCGGCGGGGAGCTCACGGGGGATTTCGTAACCCGCGGCTTCAACCGCCTTCCTCAGGAGGGCCAGATCGGCCTGTCCCGGGACCCGGGCCACCTGAGCTTTTTCGGCGGCCAGGTTCACGCTGGCCTCGAGAACGCCGGGGACGGAGGAGATCGCGGCCTCTACCTTGGAGACGCAGGCGGCGCAGTGCATCCCCTTGACGGGGAGGGTGAGCCGCTCCAAGGGAGCCTCGTACCCGGCCGCCTTGATCGCGCTGATGATGGCCCGGGGCTCGAGCACGGCCGGATCAAAGCGCACGGTGGCCCGCTCGGAGGCCAGGTTCACGCTGGCCTGGCTCACTCCGGGCAGAGCCGTGATGGCCGACTCCACCTTGGAGACGCAGGATGCACAGTGCATCCCTTTGACCGGCAGGTCGATCCGCGCCTCATGGATCATGACAGGTTCCCCATCTTCGATTATACGGGGCGCTGTCAAGCGCTGGCGTCAAGGCGCGCCTGGACGTGGTCCGGCGCCGGGTAGCGGCGGTCAGCTTTCCCCGCCTTGACGATCTGGCCGGGGAGCGCGCGCCCGACGATTAGGGCGACGCGCCTCGAGGTCTCGATGAGACGGTCCAGGTCGATCCCGGTCTCGACCCCCATCTCGTGGAGGCAGTGGACGAGATCCTCGGTGCAGACATTCCCCGAGGCACCTGGCGCGAACGGGCAGCCGCCGAGGCCGCCGACGGAGGCGTCGAACGCGGTCACGCCCAGCTCCATCGCCGCCATGATGTTGGGGATCGCCATGGCGCGGGTGTCGTGGGTGTGGAGCGACCACTCGACGTTCGGGAACTTCGGCATCAGGCGCTCGAGTGCGCGGGAGACCCGGACGGGGTTCGCCATCCCGGTGGTATCGGCCAGCCCGATCCCCCTGACCCCGAGATCGACGAGCCGGGCGACCAGCGATAGGAGCCGGGTCAGGGGCACTTCCCCTTCGAAGGGGCAGCCGAAGGAGGTGGAGATCCCGGCGACGACCGGCAGACCGGCCCGTCGGGCGACCTCCGCCACCGCGCTCAACTTGGCCACGGATTCGTCGATCGTCATGTTGACGTTGGCGAGGTTGTGGCTCTCGCTGGCGGACACGACCGTGTGAATCTCGTCCACGCCGGCGTCCAAGGCGCGCACCGCGCCCTTGTCGTTGGGGACCAGGGCGGCATAGACGGTCCCCGGCCGTCGCGTGATCGTGGCCATGACCTCCTCGGCGTCCCTGAGCTGGGGCACCGCTTTAGCATGGACGAAAGAGGTGACCTCGATCCGCGGCAGCCCGGCCGCGGCGAGCCGGTCGACCACATCGATCTTCTCTTCGGTGGGGATGAAGGAAGGCTCGATCTGAAAGCCGTCCCGCGTCCCCACCTCCGAGATCGTCACCCGCTTCGGGAGCTTCATCGCCGGAGCTACTTCGTCAGCTCGTAGGCCTTGCCGAGCTCCGGGTTCAGCACGCTGACCGGCAGGCCGGCGGCCTTGAGCACATTCTCCATATCAGCGGGAGTGGGGGCGCCCGGAGCCGGCTTGAGCCGGTGATGGTGGGGAATGACGGTCTTGAGGTTCGGGTTCTCCGTCCGGAGGAGCCGCACCATGTCGACGACATCCTCGGCGTCGCGCCGGTCCGACAGCGGGAGGATCGCCACGTCGGGCTTGTAGCGCGCGCCCCAGAGCTGCATATCCATGGTGGGGGCGGTGCTTCCGGCGAAGTACACGGTCAGGCCGTTCTCGAAGGTGATCACGAAGCCGAGCGCCGGGCCGCCGTACGCCCGGTCCACTGTGCCCGACCCGTGGACGGAGTTCACGCTTCGAATCGTGATGCCGTCGATCCTGTGCCGGTCGCCGGGGTTGCCTCGCAAGAATTGATTCTCGGGGACCTTTCGCGTCTCGAAATAGACCCGAAGCAGCTCGGTGGCGGCGACAATCTTCGCGCCCGTCTTGCGAGCGATCTCGTCGGACGAGCCGACCTCGTCCCCGTGGCCATCCGCCACCAGGATGACGTCCACCTTCGGGAAATGGTCCACCTTGACCGGGCTGTCGGGGTTCGTCACGAACGGGTTTGTCAGGATCACCTTTCCCGTCGGCGAGGTGAGCCGGAAGATGGACCACGAGAACCACTCCAGCTTCACCGGCCCGGTCTGCGCCTCTACTCCGCCCGGCCAGACAGCGAGCGCCCACGCCATCGCCACACCCGCGCTCCACCAGAACAGACCGCGCCTGATCATCGCTTCTCCTCCTTTGAGCAGGCCGGGCACCCGGGCTTCGCCACGCCCGTCCAGGATGAGCAGGGCCGGGCACCCG
>CAYJUC010000086.1:8123-12183 GCA_964372605.1 uncultured bacterium
CCCGTCCGGGGTTGCGCTCGGTCATTCGTGGCAAAATTGCCGCCGTCAGAGCACCGCGTCGTCTTCCGCTGAGGTCTCGAGGCCGGTCAGGGCCAAATGGAGGACGGAACGAGCGCGAGGTCGGGGAACGGCGGAAGCGAAACCGCCTCGGATCCTCCCAGGCGCCCGGCGATCTGGTAGGTTCCCTCCGCGAGGCGGTACGCCTCGATGCCCCGCGCGTCGTGATCTACGATCCAGTAGTGCGGCACCCCGTGTCGGGCATAGAGCTGGAACTTCACGCTCCGATCGATCTGGGTGGTCGAGGGCGAGAGGATCTCGACGACCAGAGTTGGGGCGCCCTCGATCCCGCGAGTGCTGATAGCCGGTAGCCGCGCAGTTTCGATGTAGACGATGTCGGGCTGGACGATCGTGGTGTCGCTCAGGATACAATCAATCGGAGCGGCGAGAACTTTCCCAAGACCGCGGGTTTTCACGTAATTGTGCAGGACCACGCCGAGGTTGAGGCTGACTTCCTGATGCCGGGGACTCGGGGCCGGGGTCACGGACAGCTCCCCCTCGTGCAGCTCGTACCGACGGCCGTCCGCCGGCAGAGCCTCATAATCTTTGTACGTCAGGACCACCCGCGTCGCCATCGCCTCTCACCCTCGCCCACAGTCTAGCACCCACCTTCACCGACTTCCACGCGCCTGGCTGGGACCGCGAAGGGGCGGCCCCTTCTCAAGGTCTCGCCTCAATACGACCGTGGCAGGCCGAGGACGTGCTCGCCGACGTAGGCCAGGACCAGGTTCTGGTTGATGGGGGCCGTCTTGTAGAGCCTCGCCTCGCGGAACTTGCGCTCCACGTCGTACTCCTCGGCGAAGCCGTAGCCGCCGTAGCAGTCGATGCAGGCGTTGGCCGCCTCCCACGCCGCCTCGGCGGTCAGGTACTTGGTCATGTTCGCCTCGGGCCCGCACGGCTCGCCGGCATCGAAGAGCGCGGCGGCCTTGTCGCGCATCAGCGTCGCGGCCTCGATGGCCATGTGGGCCTTGGCGATCGGGAACTGGACCCCCTGATTGGCGCCGATGGGCTTGCCGAAGATGACGCGCTGGTTAGAGTAGGCGACCGCCCGGTCGATGAACCAGCGCGCGTCGCCCAAAGAGTCGGAGGCCACCAGGATCCGCTCGGCGTTCATCCCGTCCAGGATGTAGGAAAAGCCCTTGCCCTCCTCGCCGACCAGGCTCTCCGCCGGGATCTCCATGTTGTCGAAGAAGAGCTGGTTGGTGGAGTGGTTCATCATCATCCGGAGGGGGCGCACCTCCAGCCCCTTCACGCTCCGGATGTCGATGAGGAACACCGACAGCCCGTCGGTCTTCCGCTTCAGCTGGTCGACGGGCGTCGTCCGCGCCAGCAGTAGCATGAGGTCGGACTGCAGCACGCGCGAGATGAAGATCTTCTGGCCGTTCACGACATACCGGTCCCCCTGGCGCACGGCAGTCGTCTGGAGCTTGGTGGTGTCGGAGCCCGCGTTCGGTTCAGTCACGGCGAAGGCCTGAAGCCGCAGCTCTCCGCTGGCGATCTTCGGCAGATACGCTCGCTTCTGCGCCTCGCTGCCGTGCCGGAGGAGAGTGCCCATGATGTACATCTGGGCGTGGCACGCGCCGGCGTTGGCGCCGGAGTGATTGATGGTTTCCAGGATCAAGCTGCCCTCGAAGATCCCGAGCCCCACGCCGCCGTACTCCTGCGGGATCAGGGCTGCGAGATACCCGGCCCGGGTCAGCTCGTCCACGAATGCCTGCGGGTACTCGCGCTTGGCGTCCAGCTCGCGCCAGTACTCCCCGGGGTACTTCTTGCAGATCTCGGCAACGCCCGCCTTGAGCGCCCGCTGTTCCTCGGTAAGTGAGAGATTGATGACTGCCATGGTGCCAGTCCTTTTCGACTATACGCCTCGGATCACCTTTTCGCGCGCCAGCCGCAGGATCTCGTCCCGCGTGTAGCCGAGTTCGGCCAGGATCCCGTCGGTGTCCTCGCCCAGCCTGGGCGGGACCCGGCGCACGGACGGCCGCTCGCCGTCCAACTGGAGCGGAAGCGCCACGGTCCTGAAGTCCGGGATTCGCGGATGCGGGGTAGGGGGCAGCATCCCGCTGGCCTCGGTCTGGGGGTCGGTCACGACGCAGTCGATGGTCTGGATCGGCGCCGCCGGGACTCCGGCGCGCCGCAGGCGTTCCAGGAGAACCCCGGCTGTCTCCCGCCGCGTGACCGGGGCCAGGAGGTCGAAGAGCGCCTTCCGGTTTCGCACCCGGTTCGGGTTGTCGGCGAATCTCGGATCCTGGGCCACCTTGGGAATCCCCAGCGCGTCGCACGCCTTCTGGAAGAGACCGTCGCTCGCCGCGCCGATCATCAGGTGGCCGTCCGCCGTAGGGAACGCCTCGTAGGGCGCGATCATGGCCGTCCCGGAGCCCTGCGGGAGCGGAAGCTCACCCGAGGCGAGGTAGTTCATGATCTGGTAAGGAATCCACGCGAGCGCGGTGTCGTAGAGCGCGGTGGTGACGTGGGAGCCCTGACCGGTGTGGTCGCGCAGTCTGAGCGCGCCCAGGATCCCGATGGCGGCCCACATGCCGGTCCCCATGTCCACGATGGAGGTGCCGACGCGGGCCGGCGGCGCTCCCGGATGGCCGTTGATCGACAGCATCCCGCCGTAGGCCTGCATGAGGGGATCATACCCGGGCAGATCCTTGAGTGGCCCGCGAGTGCCGAAGGCCGTGACGGAGCAATATATCACCCGCGGGTTCCACGCCTTGACCTGCTCCTGGCCCAGGCCCAGCTCCTCCGCCACGCCGGCCCTGAAGCTCTGGATCAGGACGTCGGCCTTCGCGAGGAGGCGCCGGAGGACTTCCAGGGACTCGGGCCTTTTAACGTCCAGCGCCAGGCTCCGCTTGTTGCGGTTGAAGGCGAGGAATGCCGCCGCCTCGTTCCCCCAGTAGGGTGGCGCCCAGTTCCGCGCCTCGTCCCCTTTTCCGGGGCGCTCCACCTTGATGACCTCGGCGCCCAGGTCGCCCAGGATCTGGGTGCAGTACGGTCCCGCCACGTTCTGGGAAAGGTCGACCACCAGGGTTCCGTCCAGCGGGGTCAGCATCGCCTTCCCAGTGTAGCAAGATCTTCACACTTGGGGGAGAGGGTCTTGGAGGGCGTCACGGATCCGAGACACTGGACAGGTCCTTGCGCATTCGAGAAAATTCTGTTAGGGTAAATCGCTTTTGAAGGTCTGGGGAATCGGAAGGAGGTGACCGCTTGCGTTTGTATGAGGTCTTGTTGATCGTCGATCCGCGTCTCACCGATGAGGACGCCGCCCAGTTCCTGACACGGCTCCAGGAGAACGTCAAGGAACTTGGCGCCGAGCCGCGGGGGGTGGACAATTGGGGGAGACGGCGTCTGGCATACGAGATCCGCAAACAGCGAGAGGGGACCTCCGCGGTCCTCGAACTCTTCGCCGAGCCCGCGATGCTCAAAGAGTTTGAGCGCCAGCTCAAGCTCAACGAGAGCGTGCTTCGCTTCATATCGGCGCGCGTGCCGGCCCGCGCGAAAGCTCGACCCGCCAAAGCTCCGGAGGCGCTCGAGGAGGTTGGTTGATGGCGAGCCTGAACAAGGTCTTCCTCATCGGAAATCTGACGCGCGCGCCCGAGCTTCGCTACACTCCGAGCGGGACCCCGGTGGCCGACCTGCGTCTGGCGGTGAACCGCGCGTACACGACTCCCAGCGGCGAAAAGCGTGAGGAGGCCTACTTCCTGACGGTGGTGGTGTGGGGCAAACAGGCCGAGAGCTGCGGCGAGTATCTGGACAAGGGGAGTCCCGTCCTGGTCGAGGGGCGACTACAAACCCGGGACTGGGAAACGAAGGACGGCCAGCGCAGGAACGTGGTGGAGGTGGTGGCGGAGCGGGTGCAGTTTCTGGGTCGAGGGAAAGCCGCTGTGGCCCCGGAGGCCGAGCCCGTGGCGGAGTCAACCGAAGGGACCGACGAGGTTCCTTTTTAAGGAGAGTAAGCCATTCAAGCAGCCAGGCCAGCGAAGCGGCGTCGCTTCGGGCG
>CAYJUC010000087.1:0-12158 GCA_964372605.1 uncultured bacterium
CGTAACCAATGCGTGGTTCACCAGCGGCGCGGAGCAACTGGCAGAAGCCAACGGCGTGGAACTTGTCTCTCGCGACCGTCTACGACTGCTGCTGGAAGCCGGACGTCCACCGGAGCGACGCCGCTGATCCGACTAAACGGGGAGGCGGAATCCATCGGACAACCGCCTGAGCGCCCACAGCCGAAGCTGAGCATGCGCGTTGGCGGCCGGTATACCCGGAGGCGCGATCCCGGATGAACGGCAAGATGGGATAAGGACAGCGATGGGTGACCGATACGGTTCCACGCTATACCCGAAGGAGTTTGTGGAGAGCCTGCCGAAGGCTGATGCCGCCGAGACGCGGCCACTGTTGATGTTACTGCGCGGGGAGCACGCGGATGCCGACGCGGAGATCGAGCGGATCGAACGATGGTTCCAAGAGCTCAATGGGCCTGCTGATCGGAAGGCGGCGCTCGCGGGAACCCTGCGCAGCCTTAAGCCGCGCAACTTCTGGAGCGCGCTTTCGGAATTGATGACGTCGCGCGTCCTGGCTGAATGCAACTGCGTCGCGAGTTTCGAGGCTCCAGTGGCTGGTCTTACGCCCGACTTCCTCGTCCGCTGTCCGGGCGACCACGAGTTTGTCGTGGAGGTCCTGACCGCCTTCGAGGCGGAAGAATACCGGCGCCAGGACGCAGATCTTCATTACGTCGGCAATGCGCTGGCTGAGGTGCGTCACCCGATCGCGGTGTTTATCGATGAGGTCGATCTACCGGCGACCCGGCCGAGTCCGAAGCCGCTAATGAGTCGGGTGTCGGCGTGGCTGGATAAGTGCCGCCCAGACGAACCGGCGAAGCTATGCTTGTCGCCTGACGAGGTGGGACTTTCAATAACGCTCTCGACCGTGGGTCTGAGGCCCGAGCCGGCGCCAATCGTCGAAGGTATTGTCGGCCCGGGAGGGGAAATATCGACCCATGAGACCATTCGCGACGCACTCCGACGGAAGTCCACAAAATACCGAGCTGTCAAAGATGCGGGGCTTCCTTTGCTTTTGTGCGTCTGGGAGGGAACATGGCTACACGTCAACCCGACATCGCTTGAATGGGCGCTGTTTGGACAGGACAGGGTAACGTTGACGAGAACACGCGAAGGGATCAAGAGCGCGAGTTGGGACCGAGCGCCGGGAGGTCTGTTCGGATTCGGTGCGGATGGAAGCGGCAACCCGCAGCACACTCGGATCAGCGCAGTCATGTACTGCGAGAGGGTGTGGCGCGCTGATCAAGTGTACGCCCGTCTGCGACTGTACCATCATCCGTTTGCGGCGACGCCGCTTCGCAAAGAGATTTT
The DNA here is from genome assembly GCA_964372605.1 of uncultured bacterium. Lineage (GTDB taxonomy): Bacteria > Methylomirabilota > Methylomirabilia > Rokubacteriales > CSP1-6 > CAYJUC01. The sequence continues at coordinate 1,324 of CAYJUC010000087.1, forward strand.
TGGCGGGATCCCGCAGTGCGTCCCGGTCGAAGCGACTCAGGATCGCATGACCGTTGAATGGGATAGAGAACCGGGTGTGTGTATCCCGCTTCCGTAGGTGAAATCCCCGCGTGATCCGATGAGGATCGATCGCCGAACCAGCCGCTCCAGCGGACCGGCTGCGCCGGCCGCTGAGCGCCGACGATGGGCAGCCGAAAGAGGTGAGCGGGAACCAACATGCCGTCTGTATTCCTGAGCCATAGCCACGGCGACAAACCGTTTGTCAGGGATCTTGCGGGCCGGCTCTCGCAGGCGGGCGCGGCTGTTTGGCTGGACGAAGCCGAGATGAACGTGGGTGAATCGCTGATCGATCGGATCGCCGCGGCGATTCAGGAGGTCGATTACGTCGCTGCAATCCTGAGCCCGCGGTCGGTCAAGTCCAATTGGGTTCAGAAGGAGCTTAGTCTGGCAATGGCAAAGGAACTGCAGGGGCGTCGGGTCACCGTCCTCCCAGTTTTGATCGAGGCCTGTGATCTCCCCGAGTTTTTGCGTGACAAGCTCTATGCGGACTTCACTCGTCCAGAGAACCACGAGCGCGAGTTTGCCAGACTGCTTAAGGCGATGCGGCTCCAGCCGGAACCGATCCCTGGTACTCCGGCTGAGTCGCCGGCCTCGCCAGGCGGGGAGGACACCGTCTATCTCGTCCGAAGGTCGATGGCTGATCAAGTGGCGGACCTGAAACGCGAACGAAAGTCGGAGAGGTTCTCCCTCGTCCAAGACGACCGTGGCATTCGGGAATACTCCCGACAGGAAGTCGACAAGCTCACGGCGACCCAAAGAGTGCGGCTCTTTGCCGCGGACCCCGAAATGGAGGCATGGTGGCGGGGAAGATCTCCGACGAGCGGCGCCTGGCCGCTGTTCAGGGTGAAGGGCGGAATCTGGCTTGCCAAACAGCAGATCGACCAGACGCCCCGGGAGCACCATGCCGACATCTTCGAGGGGATATCCGGGTTACTCGACTGGTATATGGAGAATCGACTGTTCTGATGACTTCAGTGGCCGCCCGTATTGCGATCGCGTGCCCAACGCCGCGGTCCTGCGGTCCCGAGGCTCGCGTTGCTCGCCCTCCGGCCGCTGACCGCAACGTTAGCCAGCCCTCGAGCGTGGATGGAGATGCGGGAGTACTACAGGAGCCGGTTCCGGGATGACCTCGCCACGTTCATGGGGACCTCCTCGGTCCCTTACTTCGGGCACGCCTGGTCTCACAACTGCGCGGCGCAGCTCGCCCGGGTGCCGGCGGAGCGCCGTGCCTCGTTCCTCATCTGCCTCTACTTCACCGTCCTCGTCGACCAGGCCATGTACACGCACTTTCGCGACCGATACGCGGGTTTCGAGGCCCTCACCAGATATCCCAAGTTCTGCCACGGCCTGTCGCAGTTCCAGCACAACCCGCGAGCCATCCTGGCGACACTGGTCGACCAGGGCGTCGTCAACGCGCAGGACATTCTCGGTGCTTTGCCAGGTGGCATGACCCTCTTCGTGCACGAGGTCATCGAGTCCTTCCGTGATCACATGCCCTGAGGGTAATCCCCGGGGTATTCTTCGATCACCTCTCCCCAACTCACGGAAGCCAGGATTTCGTCCACCGAAAGCCGGTCATTGCCGGCCTCTTCGTCTGCATGATCGGTGACTAAAAACCTGCCCGCCTGGCTCCCTCGGACGATGTCATCGAGGTTCATCCGCTCAAGAAAGCAAAAGCCTATCCACTCAGCGAGGAGGGGTCCACCTCAAGTCGGGCTGGCGGGCGGCGCGGGTCTGGTCCAGGCGACGGACCGGCGTGGTGATCGGGGCGTCGTGGATCAGCGCGGGATTCGTTTCAGTCTCTCGCGCGATCTGGATCATGGCGTCGCAGAAGGCGTCGAGGGTTTCCTTGGACTCGGTCTCCGTCGGCTCGATCATCAACGCCTCCTCCACCACCAGCGGGAAGTACGTGGACGGGGCGTAGAAGCCCAGGTCCAGGAGGCGCTTGGCGATGTCCATGGCGCTGACGCCCTGCTTTTTCTGCCGCCGGGCGGAGAAGACGCATTCGTGCATGCAGGGCCCCGGATACGGGAGGTCGTAGTGCGGCTCGAGCCGCTTCATCAGGTAGTTGGCGTTCAGCACCGCGTTGTCGGCCACGGCTCTCAAGCCGTCGGGACCCATGGTGCGGATATAGGCGTAGGCGCGCACCAGCATTCCGAAGTTCCCCCAGAAGGCCTGGAGCTTGCCGATGGACTGGGGACGCCTCTCGTCGAGCCGGTAGCCGCCGTCGGTCTTCACGACCACGGGCGTCGGGAGAAAGGGAGCCAGGTGCGCCTTCACGGCCACCGGACCCGCCCCCGGCCCGCCGCCCCCGTGCGGGGTGGTGAAGGTCTTGTGGAGATTCATGTGCACCACGTCGAAGCCCAGGTCGCCGGGACGGGCGATCCCGAGAATGGCGTTGAGGTTGGCGCCGTCCATGTAGACCTGGACGCCCTTGGTGTGACACATCTCGGTGATCTCGAGAATCCGCGATTCAAAGAGGCCGAGCGTATTGGGGACCGTAATCATGAAGGCTGCCACGGACTCGTCGAGATTGCGCTCGAGGTCCAGCAGGTCTACCTCGCCGCTGGCGTCCGACTTGAGCTGGACCACCGTGAAGCCGGCGATGGCTGTGGAAGCGGGATTGGTCCCGTGAGCCGAGTCGGGGATCAGGACTTTGGTGCGGTTTTCCTTCCGGGAGCGATGAAACGCCCGGATCACGAGGACTCCCGCCAGCTCTCCCTGAGCGCCGGCGGCGGGCTGAAGCGAGACCTCATCCATCCCGACGATCTCCGCCAGATAGAGGGAGAGCTCGTGAATGAGCCGGAGCGCCCCCTGCACGGCGTTCTCCGGGGCCAGCGGGTGGAGCTGGGCGAATCCGGGGAGCCGCGCCATGTCCTCGTTGACCTTCGGGTTGTACTTCATGGTGCAGGAGCCCAGCGGGTAAAAGTGCGTATCCACGCCGTAGTTCAGCTGGCTGAGCCGCGTGTAGTGGCGCACCACGTCCACCTCGCTGACCTCCGGGAGCTCCGGGGGAACCTGCCTGAGATGTTTCGGCGCGAGCAGCACCGCTGGATCGCTGACCGGGACATCGGCCTCAGGGAGCGAGTAGCCGACGCGCCCGGGGGAGGAAAGCTCGAAGATCAGCTTGTCATATCCAGGATTCCGCATTCCCCACTCCTCATTCCGCACTCCCCATTCCGCATTCCGCATTTCTAAGTCACCGCCCGGGACAGGGCGTCAGCGTACGCGTCGATCTCCTCCCGGGTCCGCTTCTCGGTGACCGCCACCAAGAGGCAGTCCTTGAGCGAGCGATCAAAGGGCTTGAGCGGTACGCCTGCCAGAATCCGATCTTTCAGGAGCCGCTTCACCACTCGCTCGGGGGAGACCGGGAGCTGGAGGACAAATTCCTTGAAGAACGGCGCGCTGAAGCGGAGGCTCACGCCCGGAACTCGCGTCAGAGCCTCCGCTGCGTAGTGCGCCTTGGCCAGCGAAAGCTCGCCGACCTTCCTGAGCCCTTGCTTGCCCAGGATGGCCAGGTAGATGGTCGCCATCAGGGCGCAGAGCGCCACGTTGGTGCAAATGTTGGAGGTGGCCTTCTCCCGCCTGATGTGCTGCTCGCGGGTCTGGAGCGTGAGCACGAAGCCGCGCTGGCCATCCAGATCCACCGTGGCGCCCACCAGGCGCCCCGGCATGCGGCGCACCAGTTCTTTTCTCGTGGCGAAGACCCCCAGATTGGGCCCGCCGTAGCTCAACGGGATTCCGAGCCCCTGCCCCTCTCCGAGCGCGATGTCGGCTCCCGCGGCGCCCGGAGGGGTGAGGAGCCCCAGGCTCACCGGATCCACCACCGCCACGAGGAGCGCGCCGGCAGCGTGGGCGACTTCCGCGGCGTCGGCCAGCTCCTCGAGACAGCCGAAAAAGTTCGGCGACTGGAGGATGACCGCCGCAGTCTTCCCGGATACGGCTCGCTTGAGCGCGTCCCTGTCGGTCGTGCCGTCCTCGACGGGCAGCTCCCGGATCGGGAGGCGGGGGCCCGCGCAGTAGGTGGCCATGACCCGCCGGTAGAGCGGGTGCACCGCCCGCGAGACTACCAGCTCGGGCCGGCCGGTGATCGCGTGGGCCATCAGCGCCGCCTCTGCCAGCGACGATCCGCCGTCGTAGATCGAGGCGTTGGCCACGTCCATGCCTGTCAGCTCGGAGATCATGGTCTGGTACTCGTAGATGGTGCGCAGGGTCCCCTGACTGGCCTCGGGCTGGTAAGGCGTGTAGGCCGTGAAGAACTCGCCGCGGGAGATCAGGTGGTTGATCACGCTCGGGACGTAATGGTCGTACGCGCCACCGCCAAGGAAGCAGACGAAGTCGTCGGCGTGGGCGTTCGCCGAGGCGAGTCGCCGCATCTCCCGGACCAGCTCGACCTCGGAGAGGGCGGGAGGGAGGTTCAGGGGTCGGGCCAGTCGGGCCTTGGCGGGGATCCGGGCGAGGAGGTCCTCCACGCTCCGCGCTCCGACGGCCCGGAGCATCTCGTCCCGCTGCTGCGCAGTGTTGGAAATGTATCTCACGCTACTGCCCTCCCATAGACCCCCTCACCTTGAATCCTCTCCCCCTTTGAGGGGGTGAGGGGGGGGCGAGGTCGGGACTCGTTGGTCCGGCATTAGTGTTTCCCCTGGGCCAGGAACGCCTCGTACTGCGCCGAGGTCATGAGGGCCTCCGCCTCCTTGGAGTTGGAGAGTAGGATCACGATCATCCACCCTCTGCCGTACGGGTCCTCGTTCACCAGCTCGGGTGTCCGGGAAAGCTCGGCGTTCGTCTCCGCCACCTCGCCGGAGAGCGGCGCGAAGAGGTCGGAGACCGCCTTCACCGACTCCACCACGCCGAAGGCCTGCATCTGCGTCAACCTGGCCCCCGCCTTGGGCAGCTCGACGAACACGACGTCGCCGAGCTCGGACTGGGCGTAGTGGGTGATCCCCACGCGAGCCCGGTTCCCCTCGATTTTCGCCCACTCGTGCTCCTTCGTGTACCGGAGGTCCGCCGGATAGTCGGTCATCTCAGCTCCTCTTGACCCGCGAAGAGTAAAAGGGTGTTTTGACGACGCGGGCGGCGTGCGGCGCGCCCCTCACCTCTATCTGGATCTCGGTCCCGATCGCCGAAGAATCGGCGGGCAGGTATCCCACCCCGATGAACCGCTCCACCGACGGGCCGTAGGAGCCCGAGGTGACGACACCGATCTCTCTGCCGTCCCGCAGGATCCGGTAGCCGTGACGGGGGACCGCCCGGTCCACCATCTCGAACCCCACCAGCTTCCGCCGGGGGCCCTCGGCGCTCGCCCTCCGGATGGCGTCGCGGCCGATGAAGTCGCCCTTGCCGGGCTTGACTACCCAGCCGAGGCCGGCCTCGATGGGGTTCGTCGTCCGGTCGATGTCGTTTCCGTAGAGAGCGTACTTCATCTCGAGCCGCAGGGTGTCCCGAGCCCCGAGCCCGATGGGCGCTAGGCCATCTTGCTTGCCCGCATCGAGGAGCGCCTCCCAGACCCGCTCCGCCTCGCGGGCGTAGCAGTAGATCTCGAAGCCGTCTTCGCCCGTGTAGCCGGTTCGGGAGATATACGACTCGGCGCCGGCCACCCGCCCCTTGACAAAGCGGTAGTAGTCGATCGCCGTGGGATCCGCGTCCGCGAGCCGGCCGAGCACCGCCTCGGCCCGCGGCCCCTGAACCGCGAAGAGTGCGGTGATGTCGCTCACGTTCTCGGCCTTGACGCTCTCCCGGAGATGCTCCTGTACCCAGGCCCAGTCCTTGTCGATGTTGGCGGCGTTGACGGTCATCAAAAACTCGTCGCGCTTGATCCGGTAGAGGGTCAGGTCATCCACGATGCCGCCATCCGGGAGGCACATGAGCGAGTACTGAACCTGACCCACCTCCAGGCTCGCGACGTCATTGGTGGTGATGGTCTGGAGGAACGCGAGGGCATCGGGCCCCCTGAACTCGAACTCGCCCATGTGGCTCACGTCAAAGAGCCCCACGGCCCGCCGCACGGTCCGATGCTCCTCGATGATCCCGGTGTACTGTACCGGCATCTCCCACCCGCCGAACGGGACCATTCGGGCGCCGGCCCTGACGTGGAAGGGATAGAGCGGCGTTCGTTTCAACGGCTCGGCGGGCGGCAAGACCATGCGCACTCCTTCAGTAAGCGCCGGCGGTCCGGCGCGGTTCCATTCTGCGGATCAGTCGAGACCGAGGAGCCGGGCGGGATTCTTTACCACCATGGTCTGGATCTCTTCCGGGGTGATTCCCTGCTCCAGGAGCATCTGGATGAACATCCTGAGCCCCTCCGCCGGCGCGGGATGCTGGGGCTGCCCGAAGTCGGTGCCGAGCACGCAGTGCTCGGGGCCCAGCTCCCGGATGGACTTGACCATCGCTTCCAGGTTCAGACTCTGCCAGGCCGGCATCATCGTGATGATGTCTTTTTCGAGGATCGCGCCCTCGGTGGCCAGCCACTTCTGCTCATCCAGTGAAATGCCGGAGAGCCCGAGGTCGGGATGGGTCACGAGGATCTTCTTCACCCCCGCCTTTCGCGCCTCGGGCACCAGCGCTTTGATCTCGGACAGAGAGAGGTGGCCTGTGGACAGGCAGATGCCCGCCTCCGCGATCAGCTTCAGAATCTCTTGCGTGTCGGTGGTCAGCTCGCCGTGCTCGCCGAGCACGCTGATCCCCCGACTCTCCGCTCGAGGGGCGACGCGGGCCTTCATGGCCCGGCCGAAGTGGCTCCCTCCGAAGTAGTCGATGTGATGCTGAGCCGAGAGGGTGGGCATCCAGACCATGCGGGCGCCCAGCTTGATGGAGGCATCCACCGCGTGAGGGTTGAGGCCTCCGGCGATCCAGTTGAGAACCACGCCGCCGAAGACCTCCACGTCCAGGACCCGCTTGCGCACGAGAAAGGCCCGTCCGGTGGTGTCCTGCTCGTGGGCCTTGAGAAGGACCCCCCGCATCCCCGCCTGGCGGGCCTGCTCAGCCAGGCCGAAGTCGTCGGTGATCCGCTCGAACAGGCTGGGCGCGGCGTGCTGGTGGAGATCGATAGCGCCCCGCAACAGCTCATCACACAGGCGCATGGAACGAGGGCCCGGCAGGCTACTTGACCTCGTAGTCGCGGCCAGTCATACACGCGGCGTAGGCCTTCTCGAACCCTTCTTTGTTCTTCAAATACCCGTAGCCCCCGCCGACGGTCGCACCGCCGATCCCGCCGGTCGCCGCACCAATGGCCGCGCCCTTGCCGGGGCTCCCCACCACTGCCCCGACCGCCGCGCCGGTGGCCGCTCCTGCGGCGGCGCCGATGAGCGCGCCCATCCCTGCGCCCTTCGCCGCGTCCACGGTCGGGTCAAAGCCGGTCTGCTGTTTTGCCCAGGACTCGCACTCCGCACGATCCTTCGCCTGCTGCGCTTCGCTCTGCCCCTTCTTCGGATAGGCGTAGACGCGGGGCTGGCTCATGCTGGCGCAGCCGGAGACGAGCGCCCCGAAGCTGACCACCACGATCAGGGAGATCAACCGGTTCATGCTGTCCTCCTCTTGTGTAATCGACCCGAACTGGGGCTATCTTACACCCACTCGCGGAGCGGCCGCACCTGGATTCCGGCCTTTTCCAGCCGTTCGCGGACGGCCGGGATGATCCGCTCCGCGCCGGGCGTGTCGCCGTGACAGCAGATGGTCTGGACGGAGAGGTCGATCTCCACCCCGTCGATGGTGCGCACCTTTCCCTCCAGCGCCAGCGTCACCGCCTGGGCCGCGGCCTTGGCCGGATCCGTGATGAGCGAGCCGGCGATTTTCCGCGAGACCAGAGTGCCGTCCACATTGTAGGCGCGGTCGGCGAACCCCTCGGAAGCGACCCGGCAGCCCATCTTCCGGCAGTGGGTGTCGAACTTCCCCGCGGCCAGGGTCATCAGAATCAGCTCGGGTCCAGACTCCTTCGCCGCCTCGCCGATGGCCTGGGCCAGGGCTTCCGACTGCTCCGCCATGTTGTAGAGGATGCCGTGGGGCTTCACGTGCTGGAGGTCCGCTCCGGCGACGCGCACGAACTCCCTGAGCGCGCCGATCTGGTAGCAGAAGTAGTCCTTCAGCTCCTGGGGGGTGATCTCCATGACGCGGCGGCCGAAGCCCATGAGATCCGGAAGCCCCGGATGAGCGCCGATGGCAACCCCGTGCTCGAGCGCCAGCGCCACCGTTTTCCGTATCACGTGCGGGTCTCCGCCGTGGTAGCCGCACGCGATGTTGGCCGAGCTGATAAACGGCATGACGGCTTCGTCTGCTCCCAGGGTCCAGCGCCCGTAGCTCTCTCCCATGTCGCAGTTGAGATCAATCACCTTGTTGGCCATGGTCTTGCTCCTTCTCTAGTTACTCGGAGGGGGGCTCCGCCCCCCTTCCGAAGCCTCCCCCCCTTGGGGTTGCGCGGGCAAAGCCCGCGCTCGAACAGAAGGCCAGCACGAATTCTCCGGCGGGCTCCTACTAGCACTATGCCAGCCAGTCCGCCAGTTCTGTCAGGGTGCGGAACTCGCGGTCGACGTGGCCTCCATCAGAGGCCGCCTCGCCCTTGCGGTTGATCCACACCACGGGAATCCCCAGGGCTCGGGCAGGGGCCACGTCGTGGAAGTAGCTCTGGGCGGCATGCAGCCAGCGGTCGCCGCCGATGCGCCGGCGCGCCGTCAGAAAGTGACCGCGCGCGGGCTTGTAGGAACCTACCTGCTGCGCGGTCACCAGAAGGTCGAACGTGACGCTGAAGTGGCGTAGCGTGCCGGCAAGCAGGTCATCGTCGACGTTGGAGAGGATGCCGAGCCGGTAGCCGTGAGCGGCCAGCCGCGCCAGAGCCAAGTTGGTATCGGCAAATGGCGGCCAGTCAGGAAGGCTTTCCGCCAGGAAGTCCGCCCGCGCCGCCGCCAGACGGAAGCCCAGCCGCGCGGCCACTCGCCGCGCCGTCTCGGTGAGCACTTCGCGGTAGCTCCTGTGGGTCTCTGCCTCCACCACCGGCTCCAGCAGGGCGTAGCTCGCGAGCACGGCGGCGGGGTCCAGCGTGACTCCCCGAACCGCGGCCGCTTTGGCGAATGCGGCGCTGATGCCGCGCTCCCAGTCAATCAGCGTCCCGTAGCAGTCGAAGGTGATGACCTCGTAGGGCCGCGGCATCAACCCGACTCCGCCACTGCGGCATCCAGCCGGACTTGCTCGGCACGGAGGAGGGCATGTGCCTCGCCCACTCCAATCTGCCTGAAGCGGAGCCGCTGGCCCGGCCTCACCTGCCCCACCCGACCGACGTCAAAGGAGCAGACGGTCGCGATCTTGGTGTAGCCACCCGTGGACTGCCGGTCCACCAGGAGCACGATGGGCTGCCCATCCCCTGCCACCTGGACCCCTCCCAGCGGGACGCCGTCTGAGATGATGTCGTGACCACGCGTGTGCGCGATCACCGGCCCTCGGAGGCGGGCGCCCATCCGATCGGACTGGTGGGTCATCTCGTACGGACCCTGGAGGAAAGTCGCAATCCCCTCCCGGGTGAAGCAATCATCCTGAGGACCCAGGATCACCCGCACCTCCACGCCGTCCCCGTAGTCGGGGATCATCTCGGGCCGGACCGCGCGCCCCTCGAGCCGATGAGGCTCCACCGGGGGGACCCCGACGCTCAAGAGATCGCCTCGCTCGAGCGGTCGCCCCCGGTATCCGCCGAGCCGGCCTCTCAGATAGGTCGAGCGCGCGCCCAGCACCGGAGGAACCTCGACGCCACCGGCGAGCGCCAGGTAGGCGCGCACTCCGGAGCGGCTCGGACCAATCTTCACCACATCTCCGACCCCGACCCGGATCGCCGTCCACCTGGGGAATTCCCGCTTGTTCACGGTCAACGGCACCTCGGCTCCGGTGACCGCAACCACGCTCTCCTCCATCATCTGAAGTGTGGGCCCCATCAGGGTGCACTCCAGCCCCGCAGCCGTGGCGGGATTCCCCACCAGCCTGTTGGCCAGGATGAAGGCCTCGCGGTCAACGGGGCCGGAGGCCGGGATCCCGTAGCGGAGGTGTCCCGCTCGGCCCAGGTCCTGGACCGTGGTCAGCAACCCCGCTTCCAGCACCGACGCCGTCGTCACCGGAGTGGCTCCTCGATCCGAGGCGTGAAGACCCCGGAGGCGACTTCGCGCGCGATGGCGTCGAACTCCGCCGCGTCGATGACGCGGAAGCCCACGCGATCCCCGGGGCGAAGCAGGATCGGGTCGGCGCTGTCCGGATCATAGAGGCGGAGCGGAGTCCGTCCCAGCACCCAGAACCCGCCGGGGCTCTCCACCGGGTAAATGCTGCACTGGCTCCCCCCGATTCCCACGCTCCCCACCGGAGTCTTCGGCCGGGGCGTTTCAAGGCGGGCAATCGTAAGCCGGTCAGGCATCCCGCCCAGGTAGGGGTGCCCCGGAGTGAAGCCGATGAAGTAGACGAGGTACTCGGCTCCGGCGTGAAGCCTCACCACTTCGTCCTCGGCGAGCCCGAGCCGCCCGGCCACGGCGGGGAGGTCCGGTCCAAGCTCGCCGCCGTAGCAGCACGGCAGCACCACCAGCCGGCCCGGCGGGAGTCCCTCGGCATCGGCCCGGGAGGCGAGCGACCGAAGGTTCTGCAGCAGGTCGTCCCAGCCGATAACGAACGGGTCGTAGTAGACGAGGAGGGCGCGAAAGCTGGGGACGGTCTCGACGATACCCGGGACGACTTTTTGCTGGATCAGATACTCGAGGGCGCGGACCCGGGCGTTGACCTCACGGCTGATCTCATCGCCGAACTCCACAGAAACC
>CAYJUC010000088.1:0-12129 GCA_964372605.1 uncultured bacterium
TACCCGCTCGCGATCCGCTGGAGCCGCTCGACGGCCAAAGAGGAGAGAAGCGAGCGGCCCAGGTTGGTGTGCAGGACCACCCCGGTGGCGTTGATGACGTGGGTCAGCGAGAACGCTCCGGTCTCGGAGAGCCCGGCCACCACGCGAGCGGCCAGCCTTTCGAGGTCGATGCCGGGGCGATCGTCACCCGCCGTCAGAATCCTCCGGCGTTCCGCGGCGAGTTCCTCCCGGATCGCGGCCACCAGGCGCGCGCGCGGGAACTCGACCAGCGCCGGCTCCCCGTGGATTCTCCGGAGAAGTTGATCCACGGACGGCAGCGCCCGAAGGATCGTTTGCTGGTCCGCGCTCTTGGCAGCTCGCGCCATCTCCCGACCCCGCACCTCAGAAGTTCCCCGTCACTTCCCCACCAGTCGCCGCACCGAGTCTACCAGGTTCGCCTCCCAGCGCCCGGTGGAGGCGCACTGGAAGACCGGCTGGCGCTTGAGGCTCCCCGAGCTTCCCTTCCGGTACGCTCGGGTCTGCATCTTGGGGTTGATCTGAAGCTCCGTGCCCCCTTCGTTATTGGGCTGAACGAACAACGTGAAAGTCACCACCGCCTCCCCTTCCAGGAGGGCATCGCCGAGGCGACCGCAGTCCGCGTAGACCCCGATCGGTGTGACGAAGTGGTCGGAGGCGATCACCCCGGAGTCCTTGGCCACGGCTCGAAGCGGGACGTTCTCCTTTGCGAGGGCCTGGATCAGCGCCCGCCAGGTCAGGTCGTAGCTGGCCGGGATCTCTTCGCGGTGCGGGGGCGGCGCGATTGGCGTGATGTATTTCCCCCCGCATCCTGCGAGGAGACCGACCCCGAGCAGGCCGATAATCATACCAGCTAGCCGCGCCATCCAGAGCCCTCACCGGGGATGGCGGTCGATTCCCCGATAGGCCTTGATGAACCGCTCGATACGCGCTTCATCGAACTCATCAAACTTGTCGATCCGACCCCAGGCGGTCAGGGCGATCCGGTGATCCATGCCCGGATACGGGGCCAGGATCACCTGAGTCGGGTAGCGCTGGACGATGGTTCGGAGCTTGGCCACCAGCTCCGGGCAGTCGCAGTGATATTGAACCATCACCCCACCGTCTTCCAGGTTGTGCACTTGAAGCTCTTTCTGGACCGGGCTCTCGTGGATCCCCCACGGCGCAGTGTAGGTCAGGTGCGGGCCGGAGGTGGGGGGATCGGAGTTGTAGGGCGGATGCGGAGCCGTGGGACTGCCAAGGTGAGCGTTCCCCTGGTCTGGGACCGCCGTGCCCGGCAAATTTGCGGCCGACTGGTAGGCGAACCAGCCCACGACCGCTGCGACGACCACCGCACAGGCGCCGATCCACCAGCGCAGGTGGCGCCGCCCCCCGCGTGAGGGGAAGGACCTGGCTGGCTTCTTTGTCTTGGTCATCGAGGACCCCCCGGCTGTCTGGCGGAAGCGCGTGGGAGTCGAACCCACCTCCGACTTGTCTAGAGCCGGACGCCGGATTTGAAGTCCGGGAGGCCCACCGGGTTCCTATGCGCTTCCAGGCCCGTAACTACCTTCCACGAAAGCCCTTTGAGTGTACCACACAGCCCGGGCTCCTGCTGCGCTGGGAGGCAGCGAACGGAAGGCAGCGGCCTCACGCAGAAGGCGAAAACCGGAGTCAGGCGCCGCCGGCCAAAGGGGGAAAAACGGAGAGCGTGTCCCCGTCGTGAAGGGCCTCGGCCGGGTCGGCATCGCGCCCGTTGACCAGAGTAATTCGGGGCATTTCGTCGGGAATTCCAAGCCCGCGAGTCACCTGGTTCACCGTGCTCCCCTGGGGAATTTCGAGGCTGGCGCTGTTCCCCTCCCCCCCGACGGGGAGATGGGCCGCGAGCGTCGCGAAGAGCTTGACCTCGATTTTCATCGAGACCTTCCTGGCTCCTACGGCGCCGCATCCAGGAAAATTGAGGCATCGGACAGTTTCACGCGGTCGCCAGGATAGATGCGCGCCGCTTCGGTGAGCCCGTTCCAATGCAGAATCTCGGCCAGAGCCACTCCGTGGTGTCCAGCAATCCTGCTCAGGGTTTCCCCCGGGGTGACGACATGGACGGACGCTCGGGCTGGTCCTCCTTTGGGGGCGACGGCCGGCCCCGGCGGGGGGAGGGGGATGACCAGCCCGGTGTCCGGCTTGAGCGCCAAGGTCGTGAGCCCGTTCAGCTCACGCAGGCGATGAGGGGTGGTCCCATGTATCCGGGCCACTCCTTGAAGGCTTTGCCCCCTCTTCACCCGGTGAATGGTCCAGCGCAACTTGTCCGAGGCCGACAGCTGCTTCAACCCTTCCCGGACCCTCTCGCCGCTCCCTTGAGGAACCCGAAGCGGGTAGAGGCTGTCGGGAGGCGTGACGCTTCGAAGGAGTTCGGGGTTCAACCCCCTGAGGACGTCTGGGGAGATGTGGGCGAGCTTGCCGATCACGGCGAGTTCCAGGGAGAATGGGACTGTCACCACGTCGAACGGCTCCGGGAGTGCGGGGGTGACATCGAATCCATAGCGCACTGGCTCACGGGCGATGAGAGTTGCCGCCTGGATGGCCGGGACAAACCGTTTCGTTTCTTCCTTGAGCAGCCGTCCGCGGGCGATGGTCCAGAAGTTGTCGGTCCCGCTGGTCTGAACCGCTCGGGCCACCCGCACTTCCCCCGCGTTATACGCGGCTTGCGCGAGGAACCAGGAGCCGAACTGATCGAAGAGGTCCCTCAAGTAGTCGGCGGCAGCCGAGGTGGATTTCTGGGGGTCCAGGCGTTCGTCCACCCAGCGATCCACCTTGAGCCCGTAGCGGCGAGCCGTAGGCGCCATGAACTGCCAGAGCCCCTTCGCCCCGGCGCGGGAAACCGCCACCGGGTTGAAGCCGCTCTCGATCATGGCGGTATACGCCAGATCCTCCGGGAGCCCCTTCTGGCGGAACACCTCCTGGATCATCCCGAGGTGTTGTCCGGACTTGTGGAGCCACCGCTCCACAAGTCCGCGTTTTCCCCCCGACTGGAAGAGGTCGAGAAAGCGCTGGACGTGGGGGTTCAACTCGACCGGATACGGCGGGAGCATCGGGGAGGCTGACGAGGGCGCGTCGCTCAATTGCCATTCTGCGGGGAAGGGATCGGAACCTTCTGGCTCGGCGGGAGGTTCCGTGATTAGAGGGGCTGGCTCCGACACGAGAGCCTTCGGGGCCGTCGGAGGGGTCGAAATGGGAGCCGCTATGAAGGAGGACTCCTCCACCTCGACCGCTGGCGGGGAAGCCGCCTCGGCTCCTCGTGGGGCCGGGAGCGCCGGGTAGAGGAGCAATGGCCACACGAGCGCTGAGCGCAGGAACCGTCGGATGGTCATGACAAACGGAGGTTGGGTGTTGTTCTACCATGTGAGGTTCGCGCGAGTCAACGAGGAAGTTGCGGGGCGAAATTTCTTGACAGCCAATGACCGGAACATTAGAGTGTCTCCTGCCAGACGGACGTGCAAGCGTGTGGATTTTAAGACAGAGAGGAGGTGACAGATTATGACCGCGAAGAAGCTCTTCGTTCTGCTCCTCAGCGTGGTGTTCGTGTTCGGCACCGTGGGGCTGGCAGCGGCCGCGCAGCACGAGAAGAAGATGGATTCCGAGAAGAAGATGGACTCCGAAAAGAAGATGGAAAAGAAGCCCGCCGCCAAGGCCAAAGGCGCCGACGGCACCGTGAAGGCCGCCTCAGCGGACAGCGTGACTGTGGTTGCGAAGGACAAGAAGGAATGGATGTTCTCGGTGGACTCGAAGACCAGCATCAAGAAGGCTGGCAAGGCGATCACCGCCGCGGACTTGAAAGCGGGCGACCCCGTTCATGTTGATTTCAGCGAGGCCGACGGGAAGATGATGGCCAAGTCGGTCACGGTGAAGGGTGGCGGCACCGCAAAGAAGATGGAGAAGAAAGCGGAGAACCCCTGCGCCGCCAAGAAGTAAGGCCGCGTCGGCTCTCACACTCCGCGCTCAGGGCGCCGAAGACGGCGCCCTGAGTTTTTTCACGACCCCGGAGCCGACTGGGGAGGTCGGGTTTTCCACCGTCGGTGGAGCCAGAACCACTGCTCGGGGTGCTGCCTCACTTTGGCTTCGATGATGCGGGTGAACGCCGCGGTGGCCCCTACCACGTCGCGATCCCGATCGCCGGTAGGGGCGAGCGGGACGGCGGGATCCACGATCACCCGGTGACGTCCGCCCGGCTCCCGGTGAATGAAGACCGGGACCACCGGGGCCCCGGTCCTGAGGGCCAGGAGCGCCAGGCCCTTCGAAGTGGACGCCGGGACACCGAAGAACGGCACGAAGACTCCCTCACGACGAGAGGCGTTCTGATCCAGCAGGATCCCTACCATCCGCTGACGGCGGAGCGCCGACAGTACCTCGGAAAGGGCGCGGCGCTTGTCGATGAACTCTGCTCCGCTGCGCGCCCTCAGGCGAACGGCGAGCCGCTCGAGGGCCGGATGATCCAGCGGGCGCATCACCACGATGAGAGGAAACCCCGTCAGGACGTGAGAGACTGCCAGGAGCTCCAGCTCCCAGTTCCCGAAATGGGCGGTCAGGAGGAGGACTCCTTTCCCCTGAGCCATGGCGGAGGTCAGGTGTTCCATCCCCTCCACCTGCACCCGTGAGAGAACGGAAGTCGGAACGGTGAAGAGGAGGGCACAGGCCTCCACCAGCGTCATCCCCAGTTGCCGAAAGCTCTGGCGGCAGAGGCAGGCGAGCTCTCTGGCCGTCCGTTCTCGGCCAAGGGCGAGGGCGAGGTTCTGTCGGGCCACGGTCCGCCGCCCCCACAAAACCCAGTAGGCGAGATCCCCGAGCCGGCGGCCTACCCAGAGCCCGAGATCCAGCGGGAGTTGAGCCAGCGCCCAACCGAGCGCGGTGAGCGAAACCAGCGCCAACCAGTCGAGGGCTCGGTGCGGCCGCGGCGGCCGGCCGGCGTTCCGCCGCATCAGCGAGGTAGGATCAACCAGGTCAGGCCCGCCAGGAGTCCGGAGAGCGGAATCGTAAGGACCCAGGCCCAGAGGATCCGCCCGGCCAGTCCCCAGCGCACTGCCGAGAGGCGCTGGGTCGAGCCCACCCCCACGATAGAGCCCGTGATGGTGTGGGTGGTGCTCACGGGGATGCCCCCAACCGCGGTGCCGATCAGCAACATGGCGCCCGCGGTTTCGGCGCAGAAGCCGCTCACCGGCCTGAGCTTGGTCAGCCGCATTCCCATGGTCTTCACGATGCGCCAGCCGCCGGCGAGGGTGCCGAGGCCGATGGCGGCGTGGGCCGCGAGAATCACCCAGAACGGAACATAGAACTCTGGCCCCAGGTAACCGGTCGAGAAGAGAAGGATCGCGATAATTCCCATGGTCTTCTGGGCGTCGTTGGTGCCGTGGCCCAGGCTGTACGCTGCGGCTGAGACGAGCTGCAGGCGACGGAACAGCCCGTCCACCCGGCCCGGGCGCATCCGTCTGAAGATCCAGTACACGGCCACCATGAACGAGAAGCCGAGGGCCAGCCCGAGGACGGGAGCCAGGATGATGAACGCCATGATCTTGCCCAGTCCCGACGGAATCAGGGCGGCGAACCCGGCTTTGACCACAGCCGCGCCCGCGAAACCGCCGATGAGCGCGTGCGACGAGCTCGTGGGGATTCCGTAGTACCAGGTGATGAGGTCCCAGAGAATCGCGCCAGTGAGCCCGGCCAGGATCACCCAGTGGTCCACCACCGCCGCCTCGACCACGCCCTTCCCCACGGTCCGGGCGACGTTCACGCCGAACCCGAAGGCGGCCACGAAGTTGAAGAAGGCCGCCCAGACAACGGCCTGCATCGGTGAGAGGACCCGCGTGGAAACGACGGTGGCGATGGAGTTGGCAGCGTCGTGGAAACCGTTGATGTAATCGAAGACGAGCGCGACCAGGATGATGAAGGCAACCAGGAGCAGCGAAATGGACATGCTACGCCATTTTCAGCACGATGCCTTCGATGACGTTCACCACGTCTTCACAGCGATCGGTCACCTCCTCCAGAGTTTCGTAAAGTTCCTTCCACTTGATGATCTCGATGGGGTCGGTGCCGTCGAAGAGCGCCGCCAGAAGGTCTCGGAGGCGGCGATCGGCCTCGTTCTCCAGCCGGTTCACTTCCACGCAGTGCTTGTGATAGAAGGGCGAGAGCGTCCGGAGGCAGTGCACGGCCCGATCGGTCTCCTCCGCCGTCTTGACGACGATCTTCGCCATGTCCACGCAGCCGGGGGTGGGCTCGCTGATCCTGTAGAGGAGCAGCCGGTCTGCCACGGCGTCGATCAGGTCCAGGACGTCGTCCAGGCGGCTGGCGAGCGCATAGATGTCCTCTCGATCGATGGGGGTGATGAAGGTGGTGTTGAGCCGCTTGACCAGCTCGTGGGTGAGGGTATCCCCGGCGTGTTCCAGGTCGCGGATCTGCTGGACCTTGGCCTTGGCATCTGGGTAGTCGAGAACGAGCTCCTCAAGGGCGCGCGCGGCCGCCACGATGTTCGCCGCCTGCTGCTCGAAGAGGTCGAAGAATTTTTCCTCTCGCGGGATCAACCTGAACATCACTGGGGATCCCTCCTCACGGCCGGGACGGGCGTGGACGGCCTTTTTCGCCGCGCCTTGATGACCTCCCTGACGATGGGGAGCACCGAGAGCACCACGACGACGGCGACGATGATGTGCACGTGCTGGGAGATGTTGGGGACCGTGTGGCCGAGCAGATACCCGATCCACGTCAAGCTGGCCACCCACCCGATCCCGCCGAAGACGTTGTAGAAGAGGAACCGGCGATAGGCCATCTGCCCGACGCCGGCCACCACGGGAGCGAAGGTACGGATGATTGGGATAAAGCGCGCGAGGACGATGGTCTTTCCGCCGTATCGCTCATAGAACTCGCGGGTGCGGATCAGCTGGCGGCGGTTCCAGAGGAGCGAATTCTCCCGGGTGAAGATTCGGGGCCCGGTCCTGAAGCCGATGGCGTACCCGACGCTATCGCCGGCGATGGCGGCCGCCATCAGAAGCACGTTGAGCCACCAGATGTTGAGCCCGCCGGCCCAGGCCACGAGCCCGGCGGTGATGAGCAGGGAGTCGCCCGGCAGGAAAAATCCGATCAGCAGCCCCGTTTCGGTGAAGACGATGGCGACAAGGATCAGGTACCCTCCCCACCGGATGAGAGCGTCCAGCGTGTACCCGCCGGTAACCAAGTCCTGGAGGAAATCCACCAGCCCCTACTTTCCCCGCGCCACGGCCCGCACCTGCTCGCCCGCGCCCGTTGCGGCTGCGGCGGCCGCGCCGCCCCGAATGCGCATCCTGTAGAACGATCGCCAGGCAAACACCAGCGAACACGCCAGGAACAGGGCCCCCAGGAGGCGGCTCAGCCCCGGCCCGCTCTCGGCCGTCAGCGTGACGGCCAACTCCACCGCGAGCAGGCCGAAGAGCGTGGTGAACTTGATGATGGGGTTCAGCGCCACCGACGAGGTGTCCTTGAACGGATCGCCCACCGTGTCGCCGACCACGGTGGCGGCGTGAAGGGCGGTGCCCTTTTCCTTGAGCTCCACCTCCACGATCTTCTTGGCGTTATCCCACGCCGCGCCCGCGTTAGCCATGAAGACCGCCTGGAACAGGCCGAACAGCGCGATCGAGATGAGGTAGCCGATGAAGAAATACGGCTCCACGAAGGCGAACGCCAGCGTGGCGAAGAAGACCGTCAGGAAGATGTTGAACATCCCGCGCTGGGCGTACTGCGTGCAGATCTCGACCACCTTCTTGCTGTCGGTGACGGACGCCCGCGTGGTCCCCTCGAGCCGGATGTTGGCCTTGATAAATTCCACCGCCTGGTAGGCGCCCGTCGTCACCGCCTGGATGGAGGCGCCGGTGAACCAGTAAATCACGGCCCCGCCGGTGACGAGTCCCAGCAGGAAGGGCGGGTAGAGGAGGGACAGCTTGTCCAGGTTCTGGGTAAGGCCCGCTGTGAGCAGGACGATGATGGAGAAGATCATCGTGGTCGCGCCGACCACGGCCGTGCCAATCAGTACCGGTTTCGCTGTCGCCTTAAAGGTGTTGCCGGCGCCGTCGTTTTCCTCGAGGAGCTGCTTGGCGTGCTCGAAGTCCACCTCGAAACCGTACCGGGCCTTGATCTCGGCCCTGACCCCCGGAACATGTTCGATCACGGAGAGCTCGTAGACCGACTGGGCGTTGTCGGTCACCGGGCCATAGGAGTCCACGGCGATCGTCACCGGCCCCATGCCGAGGAAGCCGAAGGCCACCAGGCCGAAGGCGAAGACGGCCGGCGCGACCATCAGCGTCTCGAGGCCTGTCGTGCTGATGGCGGAGGCGATGGCCATGAGGGCGACGAGGACCATGCCGATCCAGTACGCGCTGAAATTCCCCGCCACCAGGCCTGACAGGATGTCCAGCGAGGCCCCGCCCGCCCGCGCCGAGGTGACGACCTCGCGCACGTGCTTCGACTTTGTGGAGGTAAAAACCTTGACGAGCTCGGGGATGATGGCTCCAGCCATGGTCCCGCAGGTGATGATCGTCGCAAGCTTCCACCAGAGGGCACCGTCGCCCAGATCCCGGATCAGCGCGTAGGAGGCCGCGTACGTCAGGATGACGGAGACCACGGACGTCAGCCACACCAGCGACGTCAGCGGCGCCTCGAAGTTCAGCGCGCGGGCTCCGGCATACCGCGCCCGGGCGATCACCCCGTTGAGCAGATAGGAGGCGCCGCTGGCCACGATCATCAGCACGCGCATCAGGAAGATCCAGACCAGGAGCTGCGCCTGCACACTGGGATCCTTCACGGCGAGCAGGATAAAGGAGATGAGCGCCACCCCGGTAACGCCGTACGTCTCGAAGCCGTCGGCGGTGGGCCCGATCGAGTCCCCCGCATTGTCGCCCGTGCAGTCGGCGATGACGCCAGGGTTGCGGGCGTCGTCCTCCTTGATGTTGAAGACGATCTTCATCAGGTCCGCGCCGATGTCCGCGATCTTGGTGAAGATGCCGCCGGCGATGCGGAGCGCCGACGCACCCAGCGACTCCCCGATGGCGAAGCCGATGAAGCATGGGCCGGCGTAGTCGCCGGGGATGAAGAGCAGGATGACGAGCATCAGGAACAGCTCCACGCTGATGAGCATCATGCCGATGCTCATGCCGGCCTTCAGCGGGATCGCGTAGAGCGGAAACGCCCTCCCCGCGAGGCTGGCGAACGCGGTGCGCGAATTGGCGAAGGTGTTGATCCGTATCCCGAACCAGGCGACCCCGTAGCTCCCCCCGATACCGATCAGGCTGAAGAGTAGGATGATCGCTACCTTCACGGGCTCAAACCTGAGCAGCACGCCGAAGTAGAGAATGATGACGAGGCCCACGAACGCTTCGAGGAGCAGAAGGAACTTGCCCTGTGTGATGAGGTAGGTCTTGCACGTCTCGTAGATCAGCTCGGAGATCTCCCGCATCGTCTCGTGCACCGGCAGGTTCTTGAGCTGCGCGAAGATTACGAGGCCGAACACGAAACCCAGGGCGCAGACCAGGATCCCCCACATCAGGATCGCCCGGCCATCCACACCCATGAAGCGGGCTTGCGACAGGTCGGGAACCGTGAGGCTCGCCTCGCCGCCGCCCGGGTGCGCGGGAGGCAGGGCGGAAGCTGCCGGGGCGATCATGAGCGCAACCAGAGCCAGGAGGGCAAGGGTTCCCAGGATCGTGACAGCGGGGTGACGGCGCACGGCGTCTCTGGCCTTCATATCAAGTTCGGGTCTCCCGGAAGAAATCCTGTGACGGCAGGGAGATCGACCGCAAAAAACTCTACCGGACGGGGAGAGAGGTGTCAATGGGAAACTTTTCTCAAGCGGAAAAACACGGCATAATATGGTCAACTCCCATGAATTCCTCGCAGAAGCCCACGTTGCTTCGGTGTCCCACCTGCGGGCGACAGGCCCCATGGCAAGGGAATCCCTCTCGCCCCTTCTGTTCGCTCATCTGCCGGCTCGTGGACCTGGGGGTCTGGCTTGACGACGGGTATCGGATCCCTACCGTCGAGGAGCCGTCCGAGGACCGGACGTCCCAGCCAGACTGACCATGCCCGGCAATCTCTCCGCCCAAATTCAAGAGTTGGTGCTGATGATCCCGGCGATTCTCTTTGCCGTGACCTTCCACGAAGTGGCGCACGGCTGGGTCGCAGAAAAGTTCGGCGACCCGACGGCTCGGTTGGCCGGGCGGCTGACCTTGAACCCACTCTCTCACATCGACCCGATCGGGGCCCTCATGTTCATCATTGCAAAATTCGGATGGGCCAAACCCGTCCCCGTGAACCCCTATAACCTGCGCCATCCCTTACGGGACATGATGTGGGTGGCGGCGGCAGGGCCGGCGGCCAACCTCGTGCTGGCCAGCCTCAGCTTGCTCACAGTCCAACTGCTGGGTCCTGTGCTTCGCAGCCCGGCCGCTCAGTTCTTTTCCCAGCCGATTCTCGGGATCCTGCTCTGGACTTACCTCCTGAACATCCACCTGGCGGCGTTCAACCTCATCCCGATCCCACCCCTGGATGGCAGCCAGATTCTCAAGGGCTTCCTCCCGCGCGGCGCGCTCTTCCACTACGAGCGGCTGGAACAGTACGGGTTCATCCTGCTCATTCTCTTCCTGATCTCGGGAGCCGCCCCGATCGTGCTCCATCCCATCGTGTCGATCCTGCAGTTTTTCGCCGGGCTCCCAGCCAGAGCGCTGACGTAGCCACCACCCTGGAGCACCAGCTGAGAGGGGCCATGCACATGATCCGCTTGGGCGAGGTTACCGTCACGTCCGTCGTCGAGATCACCCGCTCGTCGTTCCCCACGGCGTCGATGCTGCCAGACTCCACGCCTGAGGCCATCGCCCGCCACCTCCACTGGCTCAAGCCTGACTTCTTCGACGCGGCGGTCGGTGACCTTGGCTCGTACATCCAAACTTACGTCGTGCGCACGCCAGATCGCATCGGCCTCATCGATACCTGCGTGGGCAACGACAAGGCGCGCGAGGGATGGCCGGGCTGGCACCTCCGCCGCGGCGTCTACCTCGACGACCTGAAACGCGCCGGTGTCGCGCCCGAGCAGGTGGACCTCGTTGTCTGCACCCACCTCCACGCCGATCACGTGGGCTGGAACACGCGGCTCGTGGACGGTCGATGGGTGCCGACCTTTCCGAACGCCACCTATCTCTTCGTGGGCGAGGAGTGGGAGTACTGGCGGTGGGAGCAGGACGAGTACATCAAGGACAGCGTGGTGCCGGTCGTGGAGGCCGGCCAGGCCCGCCTAGTGGGAAACGACCACGTGATTGATCGCTGGCTCCGCCTCGAGCCCATGCCAGGCCACACGCCCGGCCACGTTTGCGTCAAGCTCCGGACGAGCGCGGGCGAGGCGGTCTTCTCCGGTGATCTCATGCACCGCACGGTGCAGGTCGCCGAGCCCCAGTGGTCGAGCCGCTTCTGTTACGATCCCGAGCGGGCGGCGCTCACGCGGCGCGAGTTCATCGAGCGCCATGCCGACACGGACGTGCTCGTACTGGCCGCCCACTTTCCCCGGCCCGGCTACATCGTGCGGACCGACGGCAGTTACCGCTTCGTGCCGGGCCCGACGGCAACCGCCTGAGTCAGGCGTCTTAAAATACACGGACCCCCGGCCAGTTCACCCGGGCGTTTCGCTTTATCCCGCCAGCAGCCCTATCGACACTGCATCGTCGTTTGGAAAACCTGATGGATCGTACTGCCACCGAGCGCCGTGCCGCCGCCGGGAGGTGAACCCATCCATCGATGAATGCTACGCCTCTGTCACGCCGTGCACGGCTATGGGCATCGGCTTCAGGCCAGTCCAAGTGTCGGTCACGGGGTTGTAGACCTCGTGTTGGGCAAAAACACCTTTGGGATCTGCGTCGTTTCCTTCCCCGCCGAAGATGTCCAGATGAACTTGGCGCTTCGACACACGAGAAAACACGGTGAACCCCTCTTTCTCGCTCGATGAAATATTCAATCACCTCGAGAACGTCAGCGCGCCTCGGAAAAGGGAACGCCCGGGCCGATTGACCCGGGCGTTCTTATTTACCCCGGCAGCGACCTACTCTCCCACGCCGTTACCAGCGCAGTACCATCGGC
>CAYJUC010000089.1:0-12054 GCA_964372605.1 uncultured bacterium
CCACCGTCTGCTCCTCGAAGGTGGGCGGCGGCCAGTTGAACAGGAACAGGTCGTGGCCCTTCTGGGCCGAGACCTCGGCGGCGGCCCGGGGGTTGATGCCGGCGATCCCGATATTGTCCACCGTCACCTCGATGTTGTTCTTCTGGCCCCACTCGACGGCGTACTTCTTGTTGAACCACTCGTCGTACGTCGGGACGAAGTGGACCCACTGGAGAATCTTGAGCGTCTTCTTCTGCGCGTGGGCTCGCCCGGGAACGATGATGTTCGCCCCGAGTCCCGCGACCACCGCCCCAGCGCCCGTGGTCTTGATGAAATCACGCCGGCTTACAGTTCTCTCTGCCATCTGCCCCTCCTCCCTTCGGAGACCTGAACTTGGACCCGACCCCACGCTTCCGCCCCGCTGCCGGGACCCCCGCGTGGATCACCCACGCCACAGTGTTCGGGGAAGGAACCTCGGAAGCCGAAACGGGAAGTATGTAACCACACGAAGAAAGAAAAAGTCAAGGGCTCGGGCCGAGCCGCTGAAGCGCTTGCTTCGCCAGGCCGGCCAGCTCCGGCTCGACGCCGGGCTGGGCCAGAAGTTTCCGGTAGACGATGGCAGCGGCGCCGGGATCCTTGAGGGCGGCGAAACTCTGCCCGGCGCCGTAGAGCGCCTTACGCCCCCACGGAGAGACCGGGTCCATGTACGCCGCGCTCATGAAGGCCTCCAGCGCGGCCTCATTGTCTCCGCGGGAGCGGAATCCCTCGCCGAGACGATAGGCGGCCTCCACCGAGGTGGCCTGATCGTTTCCTGCCAGCACGGTCTCCAGCAACTTGCGGGATTTCTCCCACTCTCCCTGCTGCAGAAGAAGCCGCCCCTGGCCGAGCCGCGCGACAGGCGCCAGATCGGTGTCGGGGAAGTCGCGGGTTACACGGTCGTAGACCTGGATTGCCCCGGCCCGGTCGCCGGCCACCTCGCGGGACTCCGCCAGAAGGAAGAGGATTCGAGGGAGGCGGGGGTCGGTAGAGAGCGTTGTCACGGCGGCTTCCAGGAGCTTCCGCGCCTCAGCGCCGGCGCCGACCCTGAGCATCGCCTCGGCCAGCCCCAGCCTGGCGTCCTCTCCAAACGGGCTCTTGGGGTAATGGGTGACGAGAAGCTCCCATGCCTGGCGGGCCAGCGCCCACTGGGCGGCGGCGCCTGCGCCGGTTCCGAGCCGGAAGAGACTCGGGCCGGCCTCCTCGGCCTCCGCATGATCGCGCACCAGTCTCTGTGTCAGATCCTTCGCGCGCTCCCACGCCTTGTCCTCCACGGCCAGGCCGGCCAGCACGTAGAGGATTCGCGGGGCCGTTGGAGCGCCGGGAGCCTGCTGGAGCAGCAGTGTCGCCTGCTGGATGAATTCCTGCCGGTTCCCCTGGCGAAATGCCACGACCGCCAGCCCGTAGAGAGCGGCCTGACGCACCGGGTCTGTCCCCGAATCCCTCGCCTCTCCGAAGTGCCGTGTGGCCTCATCCAGCTGGCGCCGGGCGAGCGCGGCGCTGCCGAGCCCGAGCTCCGCCAGGGCTCCCTCCCCCTGCTGGAGGGCCGCCGTGAATTCCCGGGTGGCTTCGGGCGGACGGTCGAGGAGAAGCAACGCCGTCCCGTGAACCATCCGGGCTCTGCCAAGGAACGGAGAGAGCGGAGACCGGAGCAGCAGGGTGACCCCGGCCGCGGCCTCATCGAATTGCCCGTCGCGGAGCCTCAATATGGCCCGGTTCAGTACGACCACTTCACGCTGCGGGTGGGCCGGGTACTGGAGGAGCATCTGGTCGAGAAGGGTCAAAGCCTCAGCGACGTCTCCAGCCTGACCGGCCAGCTCCGCAGCCAGGAGGAGCGCCTCCGCGGCCCGTTCACCCGCAGGAAGGCTCCGGGCCACGCCGCTCCAGCGGGCGCGGGCTGCCTCGAGCTTCCCCTGCCGGAACTCCGTCCATCCAAGGCTCATGGTGACAGCGGCGGCCTCGGAGAGACCCGGGAACTCGCTCAGGAATCGACTGAACGCCTGAGCGGCCGTGTCGTAGTCTTTGGCCCGGTACGCCGCTTCGCCGCTCAGGGAGAGCGCCGCGGCACGGAGTTCCGGCGACAGGGGGTGACGCAGAAGCGCCTGGGTCTCGGCCAGAGCCCTCGGGAACTCCCGCTCTCTCAGATCCGTCTCGGCGATCCTGAGCGACGCGCGCCAGCCGAGATCCGTCGCTCCGGCCCCTCCACGAACCAGCTCGTATTGAGTTCGCGCCGACCCTGTTTGGCCTTCACCCCAGAAGGTCTCGCCGTCCAGAAAAAAGACGTGGGCCTTCACCTCGGGCGGGAGTTCCCGGCGGAAGAGCTCCTGATTGACGGAGTGGGCGTCGGCGTACGCCTTCCGTTCCACTGCCCGGCGGCTCAGGGCCAAGAGGCTCGGGAGAACCAAAGGATGGGCCGGCTGGGCCGCGCCGAGCTCAGCAGCGGCCGCTTGCGCCCCCTTCCAATCGTCGAGGGCCAGGAGCGCGTGAGCGAGCCCGGCTTGAGCCCATGGCGCATCATGGGAGCGGGGAAACGCTCTGAGGAACCACCGAAAGGCTTTGACGCTCTCCAGCGGGTGGTCCGCGGCCAGAGCCGCCCCGCCGAGCCGAAGGACGGCCGTTGCCAGGAGCGGGTGGGAAAGCCCGGATTCAGTGAAGCGCTTGAGCTGGGTTTCGGCCCCCGCTTGATCGCCGACGCGGGCCAGTGTTTCCCCCAGCCAGAAGGTGGCTTCAAGCCTCACTGACGGAGGGAGCGGCATCGCCAGCAGCGCATCCCACGCTTCCCTGGCCTCGGAGTAGCGGGTCAGGCCAAAAAGCGACAGGGCCAGCCCATAGCGCCCGAACGGGATGAGGGACTGCGCCCGACCGCCCCTGAGCAGGTCGCTGAAGCTCGCCCGAGCCCGGGCCGGGTCGTTGAGCCGGAGCCCGATCCAGCCGAGAGAGGCAAGAGCATACGGCGCCAGCTCGCTCAGGGGAGCAGCCTGGACCACCAGGAGAAAGTTCCGCTCCGCCTCCTGGAGCTGGCCCAGGCGCAGGAGCGTCTCCGCGAGCCAATAGCGGGCCTCCCGCGCGAGCGCCCGATCACTGCCGCGCGCCGCCCCCTCCAGCGACGCGCGCGCCTCGTCGTACTCCTCCTTGCGGAATTGAGAGCGCCCGCACTCGAGAAGCTCGGAGGCCACCCCGAAGAAGGAAGCGATGCAGGGAGGAGGAAAGCGACGCGGCTCGGGAAGCTCGGCCATGGGTTTCTGGGAGAGGTCGACAAGCAGAGGCGGAGGGGGGATCTGCGGGAGGCTCAGCGGGGCGGGCGGGAGCGACAGCTCTGGAAGCGTGAGGGCAGGCTTCTCCAGCGGCGCGGCAACGAGCGGGATGAGCGGCGCCAGATCCGGGAGCGGAAGTTCAAGGGGAAGTAGAGTTGCGGCAGGAGCCGCCGTGGCCCAGCCGAGCGAAAGCAGGAGCAACGCTGCGATTCGTCTCATGGTTTAGGCTTCTCCGGTTTGGCTTTGGCCGGCGGGCTGAGCCGGGCCCGGACCTGGGCCAACCGCTGTTTGGCCCATTCCCTCAGCGTCTTGTCCGGGCTCTCCGCCAGGACCGCCTCATAGGCCTTGGCCGCCGCCGCCCACTGGCGAAGTTCCTCGTGGGCAAGCCCTCGCCCCGCCAACGCTCGAAAATGAAGCCCCCGATCGTCGGCCTCCAGAGCCTCCGCCGCTTGAAACGCCTTGAGAGCAGCCTGGGGGCGTTTCTGCTTGAGCTCGTTCTCCCCGATGAGGACGAGCGCCCCGAGCTTGACGGCGGGCTCCGGGCTCTCGCCGGCCTTCTTGGCGAGGGTGAGCGACTCCTTAAAATGGTCCCGCTTGAACGCCGCCTCGGCCAGCTCCAGAGCGGCGCGCGCGCTCAGCTCATGATCGGGAAATCGGCTCCTGAGCTGACGCCAGGTGTTCTCCGCCTCCTTCTCCCTGCCCAGCTTCTGGGCGATCACGCCTGCGTCGTAGAGCCCTTCGGCGGTGGGAGGCGACTCTCTCAGGAGCGCTTCGTACTCGGCGGCCAGCTCCGCCTTTCTCCCGCCTCGAAGGACCGCGGCCACCACGACCCGCCTCGCCTGAGGGACCAGCTCGTGCCGGGGGTAGGCGGCCATGAAAGCTTTGAGCTCGCGAACCCCCTCAGCGTCTCTCCCCGCGCTCACGAGACTCCACGCGCGGAGGTAGGCGGCGTCCGGGAGCAGGCGGTGGCCGGGATGGCGGCTCGGGAACACGGCGAGTACCGCCGCGGCCTCGTCATACTGTTGCATCTCGATCAGCGTTCGGGCCATGTAAAACCGTGCCGTAGGTGCTGTGGGATGATTCGGCCAAATGTCCAGGAGCTGACGGAAGGCGGCCACGGCGGGTTCGCGGCGCTTCTGCTCCAGCTCGCTCCAGGCGAGGCCGTAGAAGGCATCGGGGGCCAGGGGCGCGGCCGCGTCTTCGTCGAGCAGGGCTTGGTAGGCTGCGCGGGCCTCGGCATAGCGCTTCAGCTTGAAGAGCGTCTCTCCCTCCCAGAAGCGGGCCTCCTGGGGAGCGCCCGGAGGAGGAACAAACTGTCTGGCCCGGCGAAACCCCTCTAGCGCCGCCTCAACCGACCCCAGGGTCAGCTGGCTCTTGGCCAGGAGCAGGGTCGCCGCGGGAGACCGCGGATCTTGAGGGTGGCGGAGCAGAAATCGTTCCAGCGTCCGGCGGGAGAGTGCGTAGAGGCGGTCGACGAAGGCGTGCTCGCCCACCAGCCAGAGACGATCGGCCTCGGAGATCGCCCAGAGGGGGCGGGGGATGAGCAAGAACGCCGCGAGAAGAAGGACACACCGGATCCGTGGGCCCACGGAAATATCTCACCACGCGAGCCGCTCCTGGGTCAAGCGCTCCTGACCATTTCACGCATGCTCCGCTCCGGTGTTCTATAGTGTGGGTCAACGTGATGGGCCAAGAACCCTTCGAGGGGATCGTGGCAGCGCACTACGGGGAGATCTCCCGCTATCTCCTGAGGGCTGTCCAGCGGGCGAGCGAGGCTGATGACCTTTCGCAGGAGACCTTTCTCCGGGCCTATCGGGCCTACCGGGCGCTCCCTCCGGAGGCCAACGTTCGCGCGTGGCTGTTCGCCATCGCGACCAACCTCAGCCGGAACCACTTTCGCGCCGAGAAGCGGCGCTTGACGGCCCACGCCAGAGTGCGCGTCACGCGGAGCCAGACGGATACCGACGGGCCCGAGGGCGAAGCGGTCGTCAACGAAGCCCGGGCGGTCATCGAGGCGAGCATCGCCCGCCTCCCGCAGAAGCAACGTCTGGCCTTCGTCATGCGAAAAGTGCACGACCTCGACTACGATGCGATCGGCCGGAGTCTCGGCTGTTCGGCCGAGAGCGCCCGGGCGCATGTCTTCCAGGCCCTCCGGAAGATCCGTCAGAGCCTGAACGGTTACGAACTTCTAGAGAGGGAGCCAAAAGGATGAGTCCTAAGCCGTCGGTATGCCTCGAGATCGAAGCGGACCTCCTCGCCGCGGCGACGGAAGAAGCGGAGCCCCCGGCGGCGCGGCGGGTGGAGCGTCATGTCGGCCGCTGCGCCCCCTGCCGGGAGGAGTTCGAGCGATACCGCGCTATCGATCGCCTGGTGGGCGAGCTGCGGGGCGGCTCGCCTGCCCCGGCCGACGCGGCCCTCGCCCGCCGGCGCTTGGAGGCGCGCCTGGCCGACCTGCGCGGGCGCCTCTTGAGGTACCGCGTGTTTCCCTCACCCCTCGGCCGCATCCTGATCGCGTGCTCCGATCGGGGGGTCTCGCTGGTGGAGTACCTGGGGAGTGGAACCGGGCTCAGGGCGTCCCGCCTGAGCCGGATCGCGGGGGTGGAAGCGCAGGAGGACGGCGCCACGGTCGAGGCCTTCTGCCAGGAGATCCTCGAGTACCTGGAGGGGAAGCGCACACGGCTCGAGTGGCCGCTCGACTTCCGTCTCGCGCGAAGCGAGTTTCAGCGCCGCGTGCTCCAGGCCACTGCCAATATTCCGTACGGCGCGGTGGTCTCCTACACGGGCATTGCCTGGAAGGTCGGCGGACCCGCGAACTGTCGAGCTGTGGCGCAGGCCCTCCGCTGGAACCCGCTGCCCATCGTGGTGCCCTGCCACCGCGTCATCGGCGCCTCCGGCTCTCTGACCGGGTATGCCGGGAACAGAGTCGCCCTCAAACAGAAGCTCTTGGCCGCCGAAGGCATTCCGATCGCCAAGTCGCCGCGCGATCTGCAGATCCTGCGAAAGGCAATGTACGTGCGGTATCCAGGCGACGGCGCGTACTGCCTGCCGACCTGCTCCTCGCTGAGCTCGCTCACACCTTCACGCCTCACGCTCTTCGGATCTCGCGATCGCGCCGAGGCCGCTGGGCTCAGGCCGTGCAGGGTCTGCAGACCCGACCTTCACCCGATCTCACCATAACGCCGCTTCGATTTCACGGGAACCTCCCTGCGGTGTCATACAGGGCAAAGGGAGGCTTTCATGGACCCGAACGAGTACCTCGTAGAGTGCCTGGTCAAAGAACGGCTGGCGGAAGCGCGAGCCGCGGCGGCCCGGAGCGCGCTCACCCGTTCCCTCCCGCCTCGCCGGCCGGTGCGAGTCGTCCTGGGCCGCGCGCTGATTCGAATCGGACACTGGATGCTTGGCCAGGGTTCGAGCAATACCGGCGAGCCGTCGCCGCTTGCCCGGCCCGGCGGATCATCCGTCAGGGGGTGATGACCATGCAAGAGCTGATCGAGATCGGTGGAGCGCTCGCCGTCGTGGCGCTCACGATGGGCCCCGTTGTGTTGTGGGCGGCACTCCTGAACCTTCGTGACCGGCGACAGGCGCGCCTGCGCAGCAGTGTGCTCGCCCTGATCTCCTCGCGCGATCTTCTCGGGCGCCTCGCGCTCAGGGTCCAATCCGGCTTGCTCCGGCGAAAGAGTGTGGTGACCGTTCATATCCTCGGCGGTTCCGAGAGCGAGCTCTGGGAGATCCTGACGCGACTCGCGCAACGTCTCTCGCCCCGGCTCCGGCTCGAGCTGACCGGTCAGATGGATGGGCTCATCCCGGCCACCCTCACGGTCCAGACGACCGCGCGGCCGTTCCCTCGTCCGTCCCCCCTGGCGACAGGCTGAGGCGTCGCTCCCCAATCCCGCCCGAACGCAGGCTGCGGCCGGACAATCCCGGCGCTTCTACTTCAACTGCGGGGGTCCGGGGGGTGACCTATAATGGGGGAGTGGATCTCTTCGAGCGCGCAGAGTCCGTGTCTTCGCCGGCGCCGGCGCCGCTGGCCGAGCGCATGCGCCCGAGGAGCCTGGACGAGATCGTCGGCCAGTCCCACCTCCTCGGACCAGGAGCGGTGCTCAGGCGCGCCATCGAGTCCGGTGAGCTTCACTCCATGATCCTCTGGGGCCCGCCGGGCACCGGGAAGACCACTCTCGCCCTCCTCCTCGCCTCCGGAACAGGCGCCCATTTCACAGCCTTCTCCGCCGTGCTCTCCGGGGTCAAGGAGATCCGCCAGGTCATCGCCGAGGCGGAGACCCGCGGCGTGCGGGGACGGCGTACCGTCCTGTTCGTGGACGAGATCCATCGCTTCAACAAGGCCCAGCAGGATGCTTTCCTCCCCCACGTGGAGAAGGGAACGATCATCCTCGCCGGAGCGACCACGGAAAACCCCTCCTTCGAGGTCATCGCGGCCCTGCTCTCCCGCTGCCGCGTCTACGTGCTCCGCGCCCTCTCCGAAGACCTGGTGGCCACGATTCTCACCCGCGCCCTCAAAGATGCCGAGCGCGGGCTCGGCGGCCTCAAGGTGGACGTGGCGGACGAGGCGCTCCGGCTGATCGCCCGGCTCGGCAACGGCGACGCGCGAGCCGCGCTCAACATCCTGGAGCTGGCCGCGATGCTGGCCCCGCCCGACAAGGGCGGGGTGCGCCGCGTGACCGAGAGCGGGATTCGCGAGGCGGCCCAGCGGAAAACGCTCCTCTACGACAAGTCCGGAGAGGAACACTACAACCTCATTTCGGCCCTCCACAAATCCCTGCGGGACTCGGACCCGGACGGTTCGCTCTACTGGCTCGCGCGGATGCTCGCCTCGGGGGAAGACCCGCTCTTTATCGCCCGCCGCCTCGTCCGCTTCGCCTCAGAGGACATCGGCAACGCCGATCCGCTCGCCCTCCAGCTCACCCTCGCCGCCAAAGACGCGTACCATTTCCTGGGCTCTCCCGAGGGGGAGCTGGTCCTGGCCCAGGCCGCGTGCTACCTGGCCTGCGCACCCAAATCCAACGCCGTCTATGCGGCCTTCACCGACGCCACGCGGGATGTCGGGGACAAGCCCGCGGAGCCCGTGCCGCTCCACATCCGGAACGCGCCCACGCGGCTCTTGGCCGACCTCGGCTACGGCAAGGGTTATCAGTACGCCCACGACGCGCCGGAGGCTCTGGTGGACCAGGAGCATCTGCCGGAAGCGCTCAAGGGCCGGACTTACTACCATCCCACCGACCGCGGTCTCGAGGCCGAGATCGCCCAGCGCCTCGCCCGCTGGCGGCAGTGGCGCGCCGCCGGTCCAAAATGAAACGGCTGCGCGTGGGGATCATCTTCGGCGGGCGGTCGGGAGAACACGAGGTCTCGCTGGCGTCGGCGGCCTCCGTGCTCCAGGCCATCGACCGCCGGCGCTATGAGCCGGTGCTTCTGGGAATCACGAAAGACGGCCGGTGGCTCACCGGTGGTGACCCTCTCCGCGCGCTGGCCGAGGCGTCCGGCGTGAAGCTCGCGCTTCCGCCCCCGTCAGGGGCGAAGGCCCCAGTGAAGATCGAAGGAAAGCGCGAAGGACGGGACGGATTCCCTGCTAGGCTTGCCCGCCGGCTCCATGTGGTCTTCCCCCTCGTCCACGGCCCCTTCGGCGAGGACGGAACCCTTCAAGGACTCCTCGAGCTGGCCGACCTTCCGTACGTGGGTGCCGGGGTCCTGGCCTCCGCAGTGGGAATGGACAAGGCCATGCAGAAATCCGTGTTCCGGGCCGCCGGCCTCCCCGTGGTCGAGCATCTGGTCGTCCTGGGGCGGGAGTGGGAGCGCGAACCGGAGGCGGTCGAGGCGCGGGTGGCGACCGCGGTCGGCTTTCCCTGCTTCGTCAAGCCGTCCAACCTGGGGTCGAGCGTGGGGATCAGCAAGGTGAAGGAGTCCGGAGAGCTGGAGCCGGCGCTGGCGCTGGCGGCGCGCTACGACCGGAAACTTCTCGTGGAACGGGCCGTGTCCGGCAGGGAGATCGAGGTGGCGGTCCTGGGCAACGAAGCGCCGGAGGCCTCGTTCCCCGGAGAGATCCTTCCGGGCAAGGAGTGGTACGACTACGAGGCCAAGTACACTCCCGGCCTGGCCAGGTTCGTCATTCCCGCGCCGCTCGTCCTGAAGTTGACCGGGGAGCTCCGGCGGCTGGCAGTGGCGGCCTTTCACGCCATCGACGCGGCCGGCATGGCCCGGGTCGACTTCTTCCTGGAAGGAGAGCGTATCCTCGTCAACGAGATCAATACCATCCCCGGATTCACCGAAACCTCCGCTTACCCCCGGCTCTGGCAGGCCACCGGGCTCCCCTTCCCATCCCTCATTGATCGGCTCATCCAGCTCGCCCTGGAGCGCTACCGCGACAAGCACCGGCAGTGATGCGCGTCGTCATCACCGGAGGAGGAACCGGAGGGCACACGAGCGCGGGGCTGGCCGTGGCCGAGACCCTTCGCTCCCGCGGTGTTGAGCTCTCCTGGATCGGGAGCCGGGACGGGGTGGAAGCCCGCCGGGTTCCGGCCCAGGGGATCGAGTACCACGCCGTCGCCACAGGCAAGCTCCGCCGCTACTGGGACCGGCAGAATGTGCCCGACCTCCTGCTCCGGGTGCCCGCGGGGATCTTCCAGTCCTGGAGGCTGCTGCGCCGGATCCGCCCCGACCTCCTCTTTGCCACCGGCGGCTTCGTGGCCCTTCCTCCCGTGCTCGCCGCCAGGCTCTGCCGGATCCCCGTGATTGTCCACGAGCAGGTGGCGGGCGCAGGGCTGGCCAACCGGATCGCCGCCCGTTTCGCCAGAAGGGTGGCGATCACGTTCCCCTCCTCGGCGACGGCGTTCCCTCGTGGAAAGAGCGTGGTCACGGGGAACCCGCTCAGGCCGGAGCTCACCGGAAGCTCTCGGGAGGCAGCGCTGGCCCGCCTCGGGCTGGACGCGACACTCCCGGTGGTCTATGTGACGGGTGGAGCTCAGGGCTCCCAGCGGATTAACCGGACCGTGGGAGAGATCCTGGAGCCGTTGCTCGGGATGACGCAGATCATCCACCAGTGCGGGGACCATCCCGCCACCGGCGACCGAGCGTGGCTCGAAGATCGGCTGAGCCGCCTCGACTCCGCCAAGCGGGCGCGCTACCGTCTCGTGCCCTATGTGGGAAAGGAGCTGAGAGAGGTGTATGCGGCGGCCTGGCTGGTCGTGGGGAGGGCCGGCGCGGGGACGGTGAGCGAGTGCTGCCATCTCGGGCTGCCCGGGCTCTTCATCCCGCTCGGCGGCGCCAGCGGGGACGAGCAGACCGCCAACGCCCGGACCGTAGAAGCTGCGGGAGGAGCGCTCCTGCTCTCCGAGTCCTCGCTGACCCCCGAGCGTTTGCTGGACGCCATCGGCTCCCTGCTGGCGGATCCCGAGCGGCTCCGGGCCATGGGGGAGCTGGCGGGGACCCTCGCCGTGCCCGACGCAGCCGGACGAATTGCCGACCTCATCGCGGCCGAGATCGGCGCGGGGGGGGAGGTTCGGAACGGGGGCGTGCCCCCCTCCGAGGCCAACGGGGAAAGCGATCGGAGCGCCCGGCAGTAACGCTCAGATCTTCTGCGGCGGCTGGCCCCGCAGGTCGAAGCGGAGCGGGCACTCTCCGCACCGCGGAACGTTCCGGCAGTACGCCTTCCCCACCGCCACCAGCAACGCGTGGTACTCGTTGAAGAGGGCCGGGTCCCCGGGGAGGTGCCGTTCCAGGAACGCGCGAAGCGGTTCATAGGAGATGCCGGGAGGCACCAGGCGATGGCGAGCCAGCACGCGCCGGGCGTACGCGTCCGCCACGAAGACCGGCCGGCCCACAGCATAGAGCAGGATGGCGTCGGCGGTCTCCGGGCCGATCCCTGGAACCGAGAGCAGCTCTCGCCGCAGCGATTCAAGCGGGACCGGAGCCATGCGGCCCACCACTCCGCCGTAGCGCGCCCAGAGAAAGCGGGCGAACGCCCGGAGCCGCCGGGCCTTCGTCTGGAACGTCCCCGAGGCGCGGATCAGGCGGGCCAGCCGTCGCTGGGAGAGTTTCCTGAGGAGCGAAGGCGCCAGGAGCTTTTGAACCTTCAAAGCGCTGATCGCCCGCTCCGCATTGACCCAGGCCGTGTGCTGGGCGAGGATCCCCCCCACCGCCACCTCGAAGTCTGTCTCGCCGGGCCACCAGCGCTGGGGACCGAAGCGGGTGAAGAGGGCGTCGTAGAGGCGGAGCAGCCGCCGTCTGAGGGGGTCCCGTGGTAACCGGGGGACGCGGCCCGTGATGCTCTTCCTCATCCTGCTTCAGGCGACTCTCACGATCACCGTGAGCGGGCCGCCCACCTCACCGGACTAGCTCGCTCTCCACGTGGTCCATCCCTCGGCCCTCCTGGTCTCCGCCATTCACCGGAACTCGGTCGGCAGCATTTCGGACTTGATCGGGAAACGGGTCGGCGTCCGGAGCCCGGGGGCTCCCGAAAAGCCGCTTCCCGCGGTGCTCCTCTCCCGCTCCGGGATCCGCCTCAACCAGGTGAACCATCTGAACCTCGGCGAGCACGGGACCTTCTCTCTCTCGATCCGCTTGGAGCCGCCCTCGGCGACAAACCCGCCAGACGCTGAGAGTTCTGTCCGAGGATGCGGAGAACCATCATAGGCCGAGTCGCGCGTTGACCCACCCAGTTCGAGCGCGGGCTTCGCCCGCGCAACCCTTTCCTGGGGGCGGGAGAGCCCCCCTCTGAACACCAGTCACTTGTATCAGGCTCGCGGATGCCCGCGTCGGCGTGGAAAAGGGGGGGGGG
>CAYJUC010000090.1:0-12022 GCA_964372605.1 uncultured bacterium
AGGGTGAGGGGGCCTGTCAGACGCACTGAGCAAGTTCATGAATAATGCGCGCTAGTAGGGGGTTTTCACTCCGGGGATGGTGTCCAGGGTCACGTTCTGGATCCGGCCATCCACCCTGCGCACCTCGCGGATGTAGAGGTTGGTGATCGCGTTCTGGCGCTCGTCGAAGCTGAAGGGTCCCGAAGGCGAGACGAATCTGACGCGCCGGATGGCGTCCAGGAAGCGAGGCAGGTCTTCGACGGCGCCCCCCACGGCCTTGATGGCCTCGATGGCCGCCTGGGAGGTCCGATACCCCTTGGAAGCGTGCATGCTCGGGAGCTTCCCTGTCTTCTTCTGGAACCCTTCCACGAACCGTCGATTTTCAGGAATGGGGTTGTCCACGGCGTAGTCGTACCAGTTGATGATCCCGAGCGCCGTTTCCCCTTGCGCGGGTAGGGCCACCCCGTCCTCGACTCCCGGCCCGAGCATGAGCAGCGGGATTTTCCCTTTCAGGCCGAACTCGGAAAACTGGCGGACGAAGCGATTGGCGTCCGCGCCCCACACAAAGCCGAGGACCGCGTCCGCCTGCCCGAGCCGGAGCTGCGGCAGATACGGACCGTAATCCGGCACGCCGAGCGGGGCGAGCACGGTCTGCACCACCTGTCCCCCGGTCTCGGTGAACTTCTTCGTGAAGCTGTTGACGTAGTCCTTTCCCGCGGAGTAGTCCATGCCGACCAGGATCAGCCGCTTGTACCCGCGCTTCAAGATATGGCGCAGCGCCTCCGGGTGCATGTAGCCGCGCTCATCGGGCGACACCCGGAAGATATTCGCCCCCGGCACCGTCTCGAAGACGGAGCCGCTCGCCTCGGTGGCGATCCAGGGCGTGCCTTTGTCCAGCATGTACTGCCGAATGGCCAGCGCCACCGACGTGCTGATGACTCCCAGCAGCATGTGCACCCGGTCGCGCTCGATGAGCTTCCGCGCCTTGGTCAGCCCCACATCCGGCTTGGCCTCGGTGTCCTCCTGAATCCACCGGATCTGTCTCCCGGCGACCTGATGCCCGACCGACTCGAAGGCGAGCTGCGCGCCGGCCGTGTAGAACTCCCCCAGGCCGGCCAGCGGCCCGGTAAGCGGCGCCATCCAGCCCACGACGATGGGGCTCGGCGCCTGACTCTGCGCATGCAAGACGCCTGGCGCGACGAGGAGCAGAAGGGAGATGACAACGCTGGCGGTGATCCATCTGGCTCTCATCTGAGTGCCTCCTTTCGGCAGCAACCATTCAGCGCTGTGGCAGCAGGACGACCTTGATGGGGTTGGCGCCGGGCAGCTCGCGCCCCACGTACTTCACGGCCTTCTCTGCCTCCGCGAGCGGGAACTTGTGGGTCACGAGCTTCTCGAAGGGATACTTCCGCTCCTCGGCAAGCTGAACGGCGGCGCGGATCGCCTCTGTCCCCTTGCTGAACGCGCCCTGGAGTCGCACCTCGTTCAGCACCACCTTGTCCACCGGCAGCGAGGTGAGCGTCTTCGTCCCGGTGAGGCCGCCGAGCACGACCGTTCCCTGCTTTCGCGCCAGATCGATCGCCTGGGCAACGCCCTTGGGCGAGCCGGAGACCTCCACCACGAGGTCGGCCATCCGGCCGCCCGTGGCCGCCCGCACCACCTCCACGGCGTCCTCCGCTTCCACGTTGACCGTGCGGTGGGCTCCCATCTCCCGGGCCATCTCGAGCCGCTCCTTGTCCACCGCGAGGCCGAGCACGATGATCTGCCCGACCCCGGACTCGCGGGCCGCCGCCACGCACCCGAGCGCCTGCGGCCCCGCGCCCACGATGACCGCGGTGTCGCCGATCTGGGCGCCGCCGAGCCGGCGGAGCCACTGGACGCCGTTGGCGATCACCGTGGTGATCAGCACCGCGGCTTCGGCGGGAATGCGGGAGGAGATCTTGTAGATCCCCGCGGTGCGGGGCGACAGGTACATGTGCTCGGCGTAGCCCCCCCAGAGGTGCGGGGGCTCGTTGCAGGAGACCCGGGTCCCGTAGGAGAGCGCATCCTCGCAGAAGCGGTAGCCGCCGGTGAGGCAGTAGAAGCAGGAGCCGCACGGCACGCTCGACTCGACGACCACACGGTCGCCGACCTTGACGCCGAAGCGCTTGGCCGCCGTCGCGCCGATCTCCTCGATCCAGCCCAGGTTCTCGTGCCCCATGATGATCGGGTAGGGAGAGGGGAAGGTCCCGTGCAGGATCTTGACGTCGGTGCTGCAGATGCCCCCCATCTCCACCTTGAGGAGCGCCTCCTCCGGCCCGATGGAGGGGCGGGCAAACTCCTTGAGGGAGATCACTCCAGGTTTTTCCACCACGGCCGCCAGTACGCTCATCGCTCCCTCCTCCGCTCTCCAGTCAGCGTTTGGTCCACGTCTTTGATGATCACACCGTACATCTCCTCGGCCGTCGCCCGGGAGATATAGCCGCGCCGCACGTCCCGGACGACCAGCTCCACCTCCCGCGTGCGCGCCTCTCCGTAGCCGCCCCCGCCCGGGTACTCCATGATGATCCGGTCTCCCCGCGCAAGCTGGATTCCGGTCTCCTTCGTGATCGGTCGCAGCGTTCCGTTCTGGACCAGCGCCATGCTCCCGGGCTTGCCCTTCTGCCCCCCCAGGACGCCGAAGGGGCCGAACTTCATCCGGTCTCCCAGGTTGGAGGCCACGCCCGTCACGCCCAGGAATTCCACGTCGCACTGGGCGGCGCACCCGCCGGCTCGGTACCCAGCCCCGCCGGAGTCCTCGCGGATGGCGAACGAGCGATACCGGATGGGGAACCGTTGCTCCATGACCTCCACCGACGCGATGCGGGCGATGCCCATCGGCAGCGCGCCGTTGACGAGCCCGTCGGATTCCCGGTTGCCGCCGTAGCCGCCACCCAGGAAGAGGATGGCGACGAAGTACCGCTGCGTGTCCGGGTGAACGCCGGCCAGGGCGAAGATCGGCAAGGTGGAATACGGCGCGCCGACGGCGCGCTCGGGAACGGCCTGGGCCAGCGCCCCGAGCACCACGTCCATCACGCGACCGACCACGTCGATATAGCCTCCATGGGGCTTCGGGAACTGCCCCCCGAGAAACGTCGTCTCCGGGATGATGAAGGAGAGCGGGGCGAAGCATCCCGAGTTCAGCGGCACGTCGGGGAAGAGATGCTTGATCGCGATGTAGCTCGCGGAGATCACATTCGGCACCGTGCCGTTGTACGGGCCGCGGCAGGGCGG
The DNA here is from genome assembly GCA_964372605.1 of uncultured bacterium. GTDB lineage: Bacteria > Methylomirabilota > Methylomirabilia > Rokubacteriales > CSP1-6 > CAYJUC01. The sequence continues at coordinate 3,232 of CAYJUC010000090.1, forward strand.
CGAGGATTCGGAGAAATCCAGGTTCATCTCGCTGCCCCGCACCGTGAGGCGGAGCGCCACCTTGAGCGGTTCCGAAGTGATCCCGTCGTCGTCGAGATAGTCGGTGAACCGGTACTCCCCGTCGGGGATCTCCTGGATATACGAGCGCATGTGCTGCTCGGCGCGCTCCAGCAATTCTCCGATGGCCGTCTGCACCGTCTCGGGCCCGTACCTGTCGAAGAGCTCGGTGAGGCGTTTCTCTCCGACGTGGAGCGCGTTCACCTGCGCCTGAAAGTCGCCGCGGGAGTCCAACGGCAACCGCAGGTTGGCCAGGATCAAGCCCAGCAGATCCTCATCCAGCTCGCCACGGTGGTAGATCTTCGACGTCGGAATGCGGATCCCTTCCTGGATGATGTCGGTGGCCCGGGGATTCCAGCCGCCCGGCGAGCTCGACCCCACGTCCATCCAATGCCCGGTGGCTGCCAGGTAGGCGGCGAGCTGCCCGCGATAGAAAAATGGCTTGACCAGTCGTACGTCGTGCAAGTGAGTCCCGGCCACGTAGGGGTCGTTGACGATGAAGATGTCCCCCGGCTCCGCTCCCTGCTGCTTCACCTTCTCGACGACGGCCCCGGCGGCGAACTGCATGGTGCCGACGAAAATGGGAAGGCCGGTCCGTCCCTGGACTACCGTCCCGCCGGTCTCCGCCGCGTAGATGCCGCAGGCCCGGTCGTACTGCTCCGAGATCACCGTCGAGAAGGCCGAGCGCACCAGGATCATGTCCATCTCGTCGGCGATCTGCTCGAGCCAGCCCTTGATGACGGCCAGCGTCATCGGGTCCACCTTCGCCGCGACGTTGCTCATTGCAGTCCTCTGCTGGCGGGTCCTGTCACGGCGAGCAGCCCGGAGGGCCGAGCCACCCCCGCCCAGTGTAGGGACCCCCGGCTCGGGCCTCCGGGCGCCCGCTCGCCGCGCCACCCGCCGACAGGACCCGACGGCGGACGCACGACAATCATTGCCGGCGGATCAAGAGATTGCCCAACGGATCCACCCGGGCTTCCAGACCGGGCTCGACCGCCACGGTCGTGTCTTCCTGCTCCACGATGGCCGGCCCGTGCAGCACGGCTCCGCTCGGAAGCAACGCTCGCCGGTAGACCGGACAGGGATGAAACGCTCCAGCGAAGTACACCTTTCGCGAGCCCGTTTGTGCCGCTGCCGCCCTGCCGGACCCCACCGCGCCGAAGCTCCCCCACGCGGGCTGCGGCCGCGAGCCGACCACGGTGGTTCTCAGATTGAGGAGCATCAGCGGGTAGGCTTCCATCAGATAGCCGTACTCCTCCCGGTAGCGCTCCTCGAAGCGGCGCCCGAGCTCCTGGCGCGTGATCTCCGCCGAGGGGAGCGCCACCCGCACCGTGTGGATCTGTCCCTCGTAGGCCATGTTGGCCTCGTGGAGGACCATCGTGGCCCCGTCGCCGAACCCCTCTTCCTTGAGGAGCCCGAGCCCCCGCTTCCGCTGCTCCAGCAGGATCGCCCGAGCGTCATCGGGGCTCAGCTGGGCGATCGGCACGTTGACGGTCTGAACGAAGTCATGACGGAAATCCGCGGCGATGCATCCGAGGGCGGAGGTGGCGCCGGGATAACACGGGACGAGTCCCTGCTGAATCTCCACTTCCCGCATCAGGGCCGAGACGTGGAGGGGCCCGGCGCCGCCGAAGGCGACCAGCACGAAGTCGCGTGGGTCGAAGCCGCGCTCCACCGATACGCTCCGGATGCTCCCCGCCATGTGGCTGTCGGCCACGGCCAGGATGGCGGCCGCGGCTTCGTAGAGATCCATCTCGAGGGGCCGCGCCACTTTCTCCTCGATCACTCGCCGGGCCAGATCGGGATCGAGCTGCACCCCGTCTTTCCCGGCGATGGGGGAGTCGGGGTCGATGCGCCCCAGCAGCAGATGGGCGTCGGTGACGGTCGGATCGGCGCCCCCTTTCCCGTAGCAGGCGGGGCCCGGTTCTGCCCCGGCGCTCATGGGTCCAACCCTGAGGAGGCCGCCGCGGTCGATCCAGGCGATACTTCCGCCCCCGGCGCCGATGGTGGTGATGTCGATGTGCGGGATCCGGATGGGTATGCCGAACTCCACGTGCTTCTCTTCCGCGAAGCGCGGAGCGCCGTCCCACACCAGGGAGACGTCGAAGCTGGTCCCACCCATGTCGCAGGTGATGGCGTGGCGAAACCCCGCCGCCTGCGCCACGTGGGCGCCGGCGATGACCCCCGCTGCGGGGCCGGAGAGCACGGTGTTCACCGGGAGCCGCCGCGCCAGCTCCGCCGCCATGACGCCTCCATTGGACTGCACCAGGAGGACGCCCCGATCATAACCTTGCTCCCCCAGGCGGCCGCGTAATGCGCCCAGGTACCCGCTCAGCACGGGGAGGACGTAGGCGTTCACCACCGCCGTGCTGGTGCGCTCGAACTCCCGGATTTCGGGAAGCACCTCCGAGGAGAGCACCACCGGACCGTCGGGCCAGACCTCCTGGATGATCTCGCGCGCCCGGCGTTCGTTGGCCGGATTCGCGTATGAGTGGAGGAAGCTCACGACGAGGACCTTGGCCCCCCGGGCCACCAGCGCCCTGGCGGCTGCCCGGACCTGATCCTCAGACACCGGCGCCAGCGGCTCGCCGCGGTGATCGGTCCGCTCGTCCACCTCGGAACGCATCTCCCGTGGGATCAACGGCTCGAAGAAGCCGGTCAGGCCGTAGAGTTTCGGCCGGTCGCGACGGCGCAGCTCCAGCACGTCCCGGAATCCGCGGGTCGTGATCAGGCCGCAGAGAGCTCCCCGGCGCTGAATGATCGCGTTGGTGACCACCGTGGTGCCGTGGACCAGGCTCTCCACCCGCTCCAACCCTCCGTCCAGCCGCTCCAGCGACCGCATGAAGGCGATGGAGGGATCCGACGGCGTGGACGGGACTTTGACCACCTGGACCGCCCCGCTCTCGCGATCCACGACGATCAGGTCGGTGAAAGTCCCGCCGATGTCGATGCCAACGTCCATTCCATCCAGCTCCGGCAACCCCTTGATGACTGGGCGGAGGTGACTATACCACTGTCTGGCGCCTTGTAGAAGGGCAGGTTCGAAATCCGGAGCATTCAGATCAGCGAACCGCTTACAATAAGTTGGAGGTGTTCCAATGAGTGATGAGATCCGCTTGCCAAGCTTGGCCGAGCTCAGGAGGCGAGGCTTTGAGGTGCTAGTGCGGGAGCTGGGCGCGGCCGACGCACTCCGCTTTCTCCACCTCTACGGAGCAGGCCAGGGCGACTATACCCAAAACCGGGACAAATGGCTGGGCGGATTAACTATCGAGCAAATCGAGGAGGAGATCCGCCAGATGAAAGCTCGCGGCGAGATCTGAATTAAAACCGAATTAATGCGGCTTGCAGTAGTGCAACTCTCGAAGGAAAAGAACTCCCTTCGAGAGAACCGCCGGGCTGTGGTAGCGATCGCCCGCCCAGGGGTGGATCGGAACTTCCTTTCGAGGGGTAGCGGAGGCGGAGGCATATACTTTTCTCGAAGTATCACGATTTTTATTCGCCTAACAGGCGCCATCAGCCGCGTCCGCAGGCCATCGGCTATATACCGTGTTTAAAAGACTATCGGAACATCTGCAATAGCCTCTCGGCAAGTTCCCTCGTCTCCTTACCCGGATTCAAAGCTAGTCCGGCCCGGAGCGATCTGTTTGCGAGCTCCAAGTAGCGCTGCTCTTCCTGATCACGTCCGCTTCGAGTCGCTTCTTGCGCCCTCTTGATGTAAACAAATCCGAGCAAACACCGAGCGTCCGCTTCAACATCTGGCGTGGAGATCTTTTTTGCACTCTGGCCGGGGGATACTGGCTGGTCTGGTTGTTTCAGCAAGGCCAGTCCACGTTCAAAGTGCTTTTGTGCCAGTGGCCAATCTTGCTCCTTCAACGCTATTTCTCCACGGACGATGTTGCCGTATGCCAACTCGGGATCCAAGGCCAAAGCCCTCTCCACGCCAGCCCGACCCTCGGTCTCCCGCCCTCCACGGTACGCCCCATAAGATGAGACCAGCGTGTTGAATGCCTGCTTTCGCTTCTGACTTGGCTCAGCGGACCAGTGGCCAGCGGCATATGTCGCAATGATGACGCCAACTGTAGTCACCATCGCCCAGACAGCTTGATTTAGTGACGGCCCGGTGCGCCCAATCAAGCACGCATGCTGCGTCAAGAAGAAGAACCAGGCACCAGCAAGCACGGCTCCGAGTATGGGTAGACCGAGGAGGGCGATTGTCAGCGCGCCACCTCCGAAGATTATGGCCGTCAAGATCGCGGGACGAACGACGTTGAGCAGCAGCGCGCGGCGACGAATGGCATTTAGCGCCGCTGGCCTGGTCCCGGGGATGTCGTCGAATGGGCCAGCGCTACCCGCGGCGGCTCGAAAGATCGCGCCGTCAATGATATTCGCTACGACAAAATATAGCAGCAGACCTACACCGATTATCGCGGCAGCGCTAAGAACCACGAAACCACCTATATCTCGCTAATTGGAATTTGATTTTGAAGCTGCCTCCTTCTCTTCTGCCCACAGCAAGAGTTGATACGCAACGATCCTTGCCTCAGCAGGGTCGGAGATCGGTCCGACATAACGATTGCCCCTTGTTCCGCCGCTTCCGGGCGTCCATTCCATGCCAGGGCGAAAGAACGTAATGCCGTTGGTGGTCATCTGCACGGTCACGTTCCCGATCTCGATCTCTCGTTTTTTCATGTGCTAGCCTCCACCAATTCCTGCAAGCCTTAGTTATAACTGCTGCCTACACATGGAGGATGTTGATGCTACCATCGTCGTCCTCCAACAACTCGATACGGCCCCACCGATGACCGCAGCCTACACACTGCCACCCCGGACTATTCTCGAAAATAACACAGCCGGCCAAGACTACTCGCTTTTCATCGAGGTCCTGCTGGAGCTTGGTTGTGAAATCCGGCAAGCCGTACAGAATGACGGCAACCTTCATTCCGCCACACGCGGGACACGGAGAGGGAACATTAGTGAGCGGTGCCATAACAAGGCTAGGTTAGCGATCCAATCAATTAGATCAAGCTCTCGATTTATGAGGAATGCTTTTTGTTAGGCGGGGACCGGTTCAGGGCGAGGCAGGCGGAGGGCCATGTCCCAGAGCGGCGGGTCCTCTTTCTTTCTCACCTGCACGGCGAGCATCAGCCCGCAGCCACGGCAGTAGAACTCCACGGTCTTGACGTCCCCCACGAGGCCGTAGCGGTTCCACTCGCTCCAGGCGGTGATCGGAACCTCTCGCATCAGCGCATACCGTTTCGGGTCTTCCTGAACGCTGCCGTAGGGGGAGCCGCAGCGGCTGCAGACGTAGAGCCACTCGCCTTCGGATTCGATCGTGGCCAGACAGTCGCCGATCACGCTCGAGGGCGTCCCACCCGCGGCCCCAGGGAGCGATTGCCGAACCGCTTCGGGGTCGGCGGGCCTCCCTTCCCGGAGGCGAAGGGTGCGGAGCGCGCGCCGGCGCGCCTCGGTTCCGAATCGGTCAAGCGCCTTCCCCCCGTCGATCACGATGCCGTAGACGTTCCGGACGATCTCCGGCGAGATCACGCCAAGGAGAAAATCCCGGTGAACCCGCTCGGCGGGCCGGTCGAGCGGGTCTCCGTACCCGGCGCCACCCGCAGCCACGGCCAGCAGGGCATCGCCTCCGTTCATGGTGGTGCGGTCTTTGGCCTCAAGCGCCTCTACCATCTTCGAGTCGATCTCTCCGAGCGAGGTCGGGACGAATCCGCTACGGAACAGCTCCGCCAGGTTCGTCTGGCGAAGCATGAGGCGCACCTGGACGCTGGAGGGGCCGCCGCCAAAGAGCCCCCGGGCTTCGGGCTGGCTGGCGCCGTGGCAGAGCACGGTCACGTCCAGGGGGCCCGTGTGGTTGTGCGGGATAATCAGGAGATCAGTCCCCATGCCGCCGCGGAATCGCCCCGCGCCTCCCGTATCACGCCCCTGCTTCCGGTAGACGTAGAGGATCGCGTTCTGGCGCTCGTAGGTCTCCACGTTGGCGATGCCCATGCTCGGAGAGCCCGGAGTGCCGCCGGTATCGATGCCGTCGCGGATCAAGCGGGCGCCGGCGCCGCCGGCCTGATCCAGGAGGGGTCCGGTGAAGCGCTCGCCGCGGTGGTTCAGCCCGGCGACGATCGTCCCCTGCCAGGTCGGCATCCAGTTGGCCTGCGCCTCCAGCCGGTAGCGGGGATCGCTGGCGCAGGAGAGCATCTTGGCGATGGTGGCGCTCGCCACGTGCTGGGTTGCGAACGTGGCCGCCACGGTCGCCATGCTCACCGCGGCGGGGTAGCGGGCGTTGTTGATCGACCCTTCGGCCGACCGGATCTCGATCACGTCGCCGAGCGCCGCCGGCGACCAGGCCATGTCGTAACAGAGCGCCGGCAGCACCGCCGAGTAGACGCCGCCTTCCAGGCCGACGCGGGTGCAGTTCACCGGCCCTTCCGCCTGGGGGCTCGTCCCGGTGAAATCGAAGACGAGGCGCTCCCCCTCCTTGGTCATCGCGAGGCAAATCCGGTAGAGCCGGTTCTGGTTCCCGTCGTGATCCAGGAAGCCCTCCTCCCGCCAGGTCCCGTCCGGCAGCTCCTTGAGCCGGCGGATGAAGGCGCGGCGGACCAGATCGAGGATCCGCTTCTGCACTTCCAGGAAGACCTCCTTGCCGTACTCACGGATCACGTCGTGAATCCGCTCCCGCGTGCGGTTGATGGCTGCCAGGCGCGCGCGGATGTTCAGCGCGTTCAGCTCGCGGGTGCGCGAGTTCCGGAGGACGACCTCTTCGATGTCGCGCCGGAGCGTGCCTGCCTCCACGAGGCGGACGGGCGGGATGACCGGCGCCTCGCCGAACACTTCCTTCGCCCCCACCGTGAAGCTCCCCGGGTTCGGCCCGCCGACGTCCATCTCGTGCATCGCGATCCCGGACCAGGCCACGGGCTCGCCCTCCCAGAAGATGGGCGCCAGGATCAGGAAATCGTTCATGTGGGAGGCCCCGGCCCACGGGTCGTTGGTGATGAAGGCGTCGCCGTCGCGGATCCCGGGATTGTCTTTGAGATTGGCGATGATGTGCTTGGCCGCCACGTGAAGGCAGAGCGAGAGGCGGGTGGTGTACACCCCGACGAAGAACGAATCTCCCTCGGGGGTCAGGAGGGAGCAGTTGAAGTCCTTGGCCTCGTAGACCACCGGCGAGCCCGAGATCTGGGTGGCCAGCTTGCCCTGCTCGTCGTTGATCATCCAGAGCCGGTGCCGGAGGACTTCCAGCGTGATGGGGTCGAGGGTCGGGACGGCCATGGTTCCCTCCCGGGTCAAAGGGCTCCGGTCGCGTGTCAGGCGGGGCTATTATACCCGAATCCCGATGGCCCGGCCTTCTACCGGCCGCACCGGGTCAGGCATCCCCGCCGTGCCAGCGCGCCTGATGCTGCCGGTGCGCGTCGGCCAGCACCTCCGGACGGTAGTAGCGCTCATAGAAGTCCGGGTCCACGTGGTGGGCCTGGAAGACGATGAGGTTGCTGAAGGGGCCGCCCATCGCCGGGAACCGCCCATAACGCTCGTGGATGTACGTGCAGTAGGCGATGGTCGCGGCGACCGCCTTGTCGGAGTACTCTGGAATGCCCGACTGGACCGCCGCGCCGTCTTTCCAGGCGGTGGCCTGGCCGCCGTCCCGGAATGTCCCCGTCCCCTGCGCGTACTTGTAGTCGATGAACGCCAGGACCGCCTCCTCCATGGTGCGGTAGTACGGCGGGCAGAAAGGCTTGATCAGCACGTGGCCGTCGCGCTCGAGCCCGACAGGCGTCGGAACGGCCGGCTCGCCCGCCGGTCCCCCGTCGGCGCCGATGGTTCGGGAGAGCGGGATCTGCTCCATCCGAAAGCCGAGCGCCTCGGGCCACGCCCCGGGATAGCCGGCGAAGTGCGGGAACCCGCCCAGGCCGAGGGCGGCGGTCATGAGGCCGAGGTTCTGGACGATCGCCCCCATCTCGACCGTGCCGAACTCGCGGATCCACCCCTCCAGCATCGTCACCGTCGCGACCCGCCCATCCCGGGGGTCGTCGTAGAGGTGCCCGCCCCTCGACCGGCCGAACCGCTCGATCCCCGCCGGCTGATGGCGGTTGTGATCGTCCAGGAAGAAGAAAGCCCATTCCTCGTCCAGGAACGAGAGCAGGACGTTGATGTAGAGCACGGTCAGCTCGGCGACGGGAACGAAGTAGCTCGTCCCGGGAAGGTTTGCCGACCACTTGTTGAACGGGGCGATGAACGGCAGCTGCCGGCGGACGTCGACCCGCTTCGGGGCCAGCCGGATCCGCGCCTTCGCGTAGAGGTCGGCCAGCCGCTGCGCCCGGGCGAGCCGGACCAGCTCCTCGATCTCACCGCGCGGATAGTCTTGCGGGCGCCGGAGCATCCAGGCGCCGTCGTCGTTGACGACGAACAGTGTGCAGAGGTGCATCGCATCGCCGCTGGGGATGGTACGGCCCACGAAGTGGACCATGATGTGCCCGCCGTCGCCGGCAGCGATGTCGCCACTCGCGAACGGCAGCTCCGAGAGCGCGAACCCGTTGACGCCGTTGGCCGCGAAGGCGAGCGCCGCCTCCTCTTCCAGGCCGAGGGGATGGGGCGGCCGCCGGCTCTCGAAGGCCAGCGGGCCGCCGTTCAGCCGGAAGCCGGCTCCGAACCGGCGGGAGCGGCGCTCAAGGAGCGCGGTGAGCAACGGAAAGCTGGCGAGCGTATCACGACCGTGTGGCATGACGGTTCTCCT
>CAYJUC010000091.1:0-11973 GCA_964372605.1 uncultured bacterium
TTCACTCCGGGAGAAGCGCGGACACAAAGGCCTTAGGGTCAAACGGCTGGAGGTCATCCGCGCTCTCGCCAGTCCCGATGAGCTTGATCGGCAATTTGAGCTCCTGGTAGATGCGCACCACGATCCCCCCTTTCGCGGTCCCGTCGAGCTTGGTGAGGCAGAGCCCGCTCAACCCGATCCGCTCATGGAAGAGCCGGGCCTGGCTCGCCCCGTTCTGACCGGTGGTGGCATCCAGCACCATCAGGCTCTCGTGGGGCGCGCCCGGACACTGGCGGCCCAGCACCCGCTTGACCTTGGCCAGTTCCTCCATGAGATTCGTCTTCGTGTGAAGACGGCCGGCCGTATCCACGATCAGGACGTCGGCGCGCCTGGCTGTGGCCGACTTCACGGCGTCAAACACCACGGCGGAGGGATCGGCGCCGCTCTGCTGGCTGATGACCGGGACACCGACCCGGTCACCCCAGATCTTCAGCTGATCGATGGCCGCAGCGCGGAAGGTGTCGGCGGCGGCCAGGAGCACGTCTTTCCCCGAACCCTTGAGGGCCCAGGCAAGCTTGCCGGCGACCGTGGTCTTGCCGGATCCGTTCACCCCCAGGATCAGGATCACCGCCGGAGTGTGATCCAGCGCCAGGGGCTCGGCCGCCCCCTCCAGGGTCTCCTGGAGGCGCTGGCGGAGGAGCGCGCGGATGTCATCCGAAGAGGCGAGCCCGCCGCGCGCGGCCTCCTCTTTGACGTGGCGCACCAACTCCGCCGCCGTCTGGGCGCCCAGGTCTGCGGCGAGGAGCAGCGCTTCCAGCTCCTCGAGAAGGGAGGCATCCACGGGCCGGGCGGCAGTAAGGATCCGGTCGAGCCCCGCGCTCAACGCCTCCTGGGTGCGCCGGAGCCCGTCTCGAAAACGGTCGGCGACGGCGGAAAAGAACTTCACGGGTCGGTCCCCCGGGCGTCCTGGGGGAGGACGAGTCGGCGGACGACCACGCCGCTCCTGCCCAACGGCGGGAGGGAGCGCCCGTTGAGCTCCAAGCTGATCCCGCCCGCGTTGCCGATGGTCAGCACAAAGCGCTGGTCCGAAGACCACTGGCGAGTCGCGCCTGCCGGAATCAGTTCTTCGATTATTCTGCCGCGATCCGTCTCTACCCTGACCCAGGTGGGCTCGGTGGTCCGGGCTATAAGACGAACCTCGGCCGCCTGCTCCACCCGCGTGACCGCCGTGGGTGCCGGTGGCGCCGGCGCCGGAACCGGCTGGAGCAAGCCGCTGGCGGCCGGCGTCATCCTCTCTGTCAACCCCAGCGTGGACCGCTCCCGGAGGCCCAGGCTCACGAGGAACAGGCCGAGGCCGAGCGCGACCAGGAGAATCAGGCTGACGAGGACCGTCCCACGAGCCCGGCCACGGGCGCCGCGCGCTCCGGAGGCGAAGGGGGCGGGCGGTTCGAGCGCCTGGAGCGCCATCGAGTAGCGAGCGACGGCTTCGCCGGGAGGCTGCCCCAGCGCCTGGCAGTAGGCGCGGATGAAGCCCTTGGTGAAGACCGGCGCCGGAAGCTCGGACCAGCGTTCCTCTTCCAGTGCTTTGAGATAGTCGGACCCCACCCGGGTGATCCGAGCGACCTCTGCCACGGAGCGGCCGCGCGCGAGACGGAGATCCCGAAGGTAATTTCCCAGAGATTCCATGGAGTTCTCGATTGTCGAGTGTACCCCAGGCTCCGAAGAGGAGTCAACGCGCGGGGGAGTTTACACAGAGGATCAGTCGGCGAGCTTTACCGAGACGAGGCTGGACAGGCCGGGCTCCGCCATAGTCACCCCGTAGAGAACGTCGGCCGCTTCCATGGTCTTCCGGTTGTGGGTGATCACGATGAACTGCGTCTCCTGCGCGAGCTCCCGTAGCACCCGGAGAAAGCGATGGATGTTGGCGTCGTCCAGTGGCGCATCCACCTCGTCGAGCACGCAGAAGGGGCTTGGCCGGTAATAGAAGATCGCGAAGAGGAGCGCGAGCCCGGTCAGGGCCTTCTCCCCTCCCGAGAGCAGCATGACAGACCCGAGCCGTTTCCCCCTGGGCTGTGCCAAGAGCTCCACCCCGGACTCGAGCGGATCGCCGCCTTCCTCGGCTTCCACGATCCTTAACTCCGCCCGCCCGCCCTCAAAGAGCCGCGAGAAGATTTGGCCGAAGTGGCCGTTGATGGCCTCGAAGGCCTGGAGGAATCGCTCCTGGGCGGTCCGGGTCATCCCGCGCAGCGCTCGCTCCAGGTCCTTCATGGACGCCGTCAGGTCGTCGTGCTGGGTCCTGAGAAACCCCAGGCGCTCCTCGAGCTCGCGATACTCTTCATCGGCGACGAGGTTCACCGGCCCCATGGCCTCGATCTTTCCCTCCACCTCCGCCAACCGGGAGCGGACAGGCGGGAGCTCGCCTTCCGCGTCGTGCAAAGCGGCGAGATCGGGCGGCTCCACCCCGAAGCTCCGCCGCCCCTCCTGTTCCAGCTCCTGGCAGCGCACCTGCGCCTCGAGGGCCCGGAGCTCGACGGCGTGGCTCTCCTTCACCACTCCTTCCAGCTCCCGATCGCGCTCCTTCATGCTGGTCTCGATCTCCTGGAGGTGCAGGACGAGATCGCGATGGTGGCTCCCGACCCGCGCTTCCTCCTCCTCGAGGCGGTCGCGCTCCACGGCGACTTCCCGGGCGCGGAGATCCGCGCGCTCCCGTTCGAGGGAGAGATCTCGCTGGCGCGCGGCCAGCACGCCGCGCCGCTCCCCGTCCTGGGCGAAGCGGTCCGCCAGATCCCGGTCGGCTTCCTCCAGGTGAACCGTCTCCCGGCGGAGCGCTTCCACCCGCTCACCCAGGGACGCCCACTCCACCTGCGCGGAGGTCAGGTCCGCCCCGAGCCTCGACTCGCGTTCCCGTGAGATCTCCACGGAGCCGCGAAGCTCAACGATGGTGGCCTCGAGGCGAGCCTCTGCCTGACTGGTCGCCCCGAGCGCCCGCTCCAGCTCCTCTCCCCCGAGTCGCGCTTCTTCGGCTTCGGTGGCCAGCTGCCGCTCCTCGGCGTCCAGCGCCTCACGGTACCGGTCGAGCCGTTCCTGTTCCCGGACCGCCTGCTCCAGATCCTTTTCGCTGGAGAGCCGAGCCGTTTCCTGGTTTTGCGTCACGCGCTGGAGGACGGACTGCTCGGATCTCTGCTGCGCCAGCTCGATCTCCAGGAGCGAGAGAGCGCTCTGGCCGGCCTCGACCCGCGCGCGGAGGCACGCCACTTCTTCGCTCAGCTGACGGATGGCCCCCTTCCGCCGGAGGAGGGAGTGGTGCTCGTTCCCGGACTCGCCCGATCGCCCCCCGGTCAGCCGGCCGGTGGGAGAGAGGGCTTCACCCGAGGGGGTCACATAGGTGGCCGAGACTCCGTTCCTCCGCCAAAGGTTCTCGGCCTGGGAGAGATGGGGAACCACGGCGACCCGACCGAGCAGGTAGCGGAGGAGCGTCTCGTAACGCGAACCCACCAGGCGCGCCGCCCAGCGGACCTCCTCGTCCTCGGGGGGAAGCCCGTTCGTCGTCGGAAGCGTTTCGAGCGGCAGGAACGTCGCCGCCCCGCTCCCGCGCTGGTCCAGATAGGCTATCGCGGCTTTACCGTCCTCGAACCGCTCGACCACCACCCAGGAGAGGCGGTCGCCGAGCGCCGCTTCCACCGCCAGCTCGAGCCCGGCGGGAACGTCGAGAAGGTCCGCCACGGTTCCAACGATGCCGCGGAGGAACCCGCCGGCTTCGGGAGCGAAGACCGCCCGGACCCCGGCGCCGTACCCTTCCCGCTCGCGCTCGAGACGCTCCAGCGCTTCCAGGCTGGACTGCAGAGAGGCCAGGCTCAAGCGGGACTCCGCCAGATCGCTCTGCGCCTCGCTGCGGCCGGCCTCGAGGCGGGCCAACTCCGCTTCCAGACGGGCCCGGCGCTCTTCGAGCCCTCTGATCTCCGAAAGGGCGTGAGCGCGCTGGGCTTCGATCTGGCGCGCCTGGCTCTCCAGCCGCTCCGCCTCCCCCACCGCTTCGGCACGCTCCTGGCCGAGCCGTTCCCGGCGCCGCCGAATCTGGGCCTCACGCTCCCTCAATTCTCCGGCCCTGCGAGTCAGCTCGGCCCGTTCGCCGGCAGCCCGCACCTGCTCCAGCCGAAGCGATTCCAGCCGTTCCCGATCCGCCTGGAGCGAAGCGCGAAGCTCCGCCAGGGCATCTTCCAGCGACCGGACACGCTCGCCACACACCTGCTGGGAGAGGACGGCGGCCTGGAGCGCCAGCTCCTTCTCCCCGCGCTCTCCGGCGATCGCCTGGTGTCGCTCGCCGATAAGCCTCATTTCTTCCTGAAGGCGGAGATCCTCTTCGCCGAGATCCCGCATCTGGAGCCCGACCTGCTCACGACGCTCCAGGAGCCGCTCCAGCTCCCCCTGAATCTTCTGGACCGATTGGCGGAGGTCGGCGAGGTGGTGCTCTGTCTCCTGGATCCCTGCCCGCTGGGTCGCCTGTCGAGCGCTCAACTGAGACAGATCCGCGCGGACCCTCTCCTCTCGCTCGCGGAGTCGCGCCAGCTCCGTCTTCCGCTCCTGATCCTGGGCCGCGAGACCGGCATACTCGGCGGCCAGGAGCGTCAGGGCCAGCCCCCGCCGCTCCTGCTGGAGCGCTTTGTACTGCTGAGCCTTCCGGGCCTGGCGTTCGAGGGAGGCGAGCTGGCGCTTGACCTCATCCATCACGTCCCGAACCCGGAGGAGATTCTGCCGGGTGCCCTCGAGCTTTCCCAGCGTCTCAGCCCGCTGCTGCTTGTAGCGGCTGATGCCCGCCGCTTCCTCGACGAAGACCCGGCGATCCAGCGGCTTCGCCGTCAGGATCTGATTCAGGCGCTCCTGCTCCATCAGCGCGTAGGCTTTGGGATTGACCCCGGTCCCCACGAAGAGGTCCAGGACATCCCGCAGCCGGCACAGGCTCTTGTTGAGGAGGTACTCGCTCTCGCCGGTCCGGTAGAGGCGGCGGCTCACCTGGATCTCGCTCCACGGGACCGGCAGCGCGCCATCGTTGGCGAAGGTGAGGCTCACCTCGGCCATGCCGAGGGGCTTCCGCGAGGCGGAGCCGTAAAAAACCACGTCCTCCATCTTGTGGCCGCGGAGGGATTTTGGACTCTGCTCCCCCAGCGCCCATCGGATGGCCTCGGCGATATTGCTGTTGTGAACGATGACGTTGCCAGCAACGAAGTTGTGAGTCTCGGCGACCGTCAGGTCGTAAACCCAGGGCTCGGGTGGAGCGACCTTTTCGATAGAAACGACCTCGTCCCAGTAGACATCCGATTCGGCGAGCGTGCGGAGTTGCCTGGTGAGAGACTTCGCCTTCTCTGGAGTCGCTCCGTGCCGCTCGACGAGGCCCGCGACCTCAAGAAGCCCTGCCCGACTGGCTTCACACCGTCGTTCAGAGTACGCGGCCAGTTTCGGACTGAGCGGCCGCAGGGGCTTGATCGGCAGCGCGCCGGCTACGGTCGCGGCACGGACCAGGGACGTGGCGCCCGGCACGAGGTCAAGATTGGGATTGGAGGAACTCTGCAACTGGAGAACGGCATCAAGGCGCGACTGCTTGCGGCCGGCGAACCTCAGTTGTTTGGCCAGTCGGCGAAGCTGCTCGACTCCGTAGATATAGACGCCGTAGTAGGTCCGACGGCGCCGGGCACGCGTATTGGCTGCATATCGAACCTTCGGTCGCATGAGGGCAAAAATGCCCAGCCTGAGGAGAAGCGTGACCACCCCGTCTGCGAGTTGACGGCTGGCTGTCATGTACTCAACATAAGGCATCCCCTCGACACGCACGTAAGCATCCCCCTCGAAGAGCCCCGACAGGAACTCCCGTACCACCTCGTCCGAGCCCGCCAAGACCTGGGGGGGGACAACCTTCTCTGCCGAGACACCGCCCACCTTTATCCCGAAGACTCGATCCAAGAGTAAGCAGAGGGCACGGGAGAAGATGAGGGTGTCCGTGGCCGTGGCTTTATATACCAGCTCCCTGGGGACCACCTCGAAGAGCTCCCTGGCCAACCGAGAGAACTCCGCCGTAACCAGAGGATCGCTGTTTACGAACCAGACCTGATTGACCTTCGTAACTTGTCCCTCGGCGATCAGATAACCCAGGAAGCGGGCCAACCGCCCGTCCACTTCTTCCGGAACCCGAATGGTCCCGGAGCCGGCCGACTTGAGCGCGTCGACGGGAAAGGTCAGGGGGGAGGCCATGCTGGCGATGCGAGCAACAACGGAGACCCTGACTGCCTGGCCACCCCTGGCATTCTTCAGCTGGGTCGGTCCAACCCCTGCGAGGTCGGCAAGCCGCTGCCACCCCCCTGCCCGTCGGCGAGCCGCATTGAGCCACTCTTGAAGGGCCTGGGACGGGGGGAGGTAGACCCGGTCTTCCGGGGTAAAGCGGGTGAGAATTGCATCGGTGAGTGTTTCACTCAGCCAGGGTTTCACGGGAAGGCAGCGGGGGAGCGCGATCCTGATCCCTTCGTGGAGGGTTTCTGCCGTCAGGGCCTTGAGCGCGCCCTGCTCCAGCGTGAAAAAGGGGTGGTAATGAGTGGTGACGACTTCCCGCCCGGACCGGGTGCGCACCCTAAGGAGGAAGGGCGGAGCCGCCCGCCGGATGAACGCATCCACCGGCCGGCGTTCCAGCTTGAGCGTCTCGGGGTTGAGCGACAGGACCTCGAGACCCGAGGCGTCGAAAGCGACCAGTCCGTCGTCTAGGCGCTGGACAGTCACGGCATGCGTTAGAGCCCTCTCTACAAGCTCTCCAATGGGCACGAGGCGGCCGTCGGCCAGGGCAACAGGCGTCTCCCCACTCAGGCACTTGCCGCATCCGTTTGGACCCACGATGGCGGTGATCCCCGGGAGCACCTGAAGCTCGGTCTTCTCGGCAAAGGACTTGAAGCCGTGGACGGTGATCTTTTCTAGACGCATGATTTAGACATACCACACCAAAAAGGGAAACCCCAAAGAAAAAACGCTAGGGACAGGGGGAGGGTAAAGACAGGCTACTACATCTTGAAATAAGGGAGCCCTTGCCCCCGGCAATTGGATGCTTGTAGGATTGGCCCACCAAAGCAGAGGTCGTGCTCGAGAACAGGCTGCCAAGGCATCGGGCCGCGTCGTAGCAGTACCTGAGATCATGGAGGCTCTCAGGACATGAACCTTTTGCTCATCACAGACCTCGCAAATGGTCACGTGCAGGTCTCCTGGCAGCGCGGTACCGCCATCCCACGCCACTATCCGCACCCCGTCCCCTTTACCGGCCCGCTCGGCACAAAAGACCGTGGCGAACTTCGCTGGTACCTGGAAGACTATCTCGAATTCCCGTACGGCGCCGAAAAGTACCGCGCCGAACAGGTGGAGCGTCAGATGGCCGAGTGGGGCGAGGCGCTATTCAAACAAGTCTTCATCAAAGGCGACCCGGAACCCGACCCGCGCGCTTTCTATCAAGAAGCGGCGCGCGAAGGACTCGACCGTTGCGAACTCTGCATCAGCTCGGAAGACGCTGCTTTTCTGAACATCCCGTGGGAGTTGATCCGAGACCCGACGCCAGGGCGTGGATACCTGGCCCCTTTGCTCGGAGGGCTTTACAGACAGCACACTGGCCACAAGATCGAGACCTCGCCAGGGTTGCCGTCCGACCAGCCTTTCCGCATTCTGCTAGTGATTGCTCGGCCCTTCGGCAAGCGAGATGTTCCCCTCGGCACGGTAGCGCGTCCAATGCTGGAAGCGCTGCGCCCGCTCCGATCGCGCATCCATCTCGAAGTACTGCGCCCACCCACGTTTGACGCGCTTCAGCGGCGCCTCACCGCCCGTCCCGGATACTACAACTTGGTCCACTTCGACGGACACGGCGTCTTCGTCCCTCAATCATCCGGTGGCCCACTCATGCAGTTCGGCGTAGCCGGCAATAGAGGGCATCTCGTCTTCGAGAAAGAAGATGGTACAGAGCATATCGTCAATAGCCGGGACCTGGGACAGGTGCTGGCTACCTGTCGCGTGCCGTTGTTTGTGCTCAACGCCTGCCAGTCCGCGGAAGAAGGACCGGCTGACCCGTTTTCATCAGTGGCTTCGCAGTTGATTGCCATCGGCGCTAAAGGCGTGGTGGCAATGTCCTACTCAGTTTATGCTGCTACTGCCGCCCGCTTTATGCAGCGCTTCTACGAAAGCCTGGTACAACATGCCTCCCTGGCGGGCGCCACCGCCGCTGCGCGGCGCAGGCTTCATGCAGAACCAGACCATGAGTCGGTTGCGGGTGCCCTCGAATTGCGCGATTGGATGGTGCCTACGTTGTATCAGCAGGAGTATCGTTACGTGCCCATTCCCGAAGGTAGCAGAACGACTGCCGTGACAGAGGACGCCCACGAGGTGGTACTACGCAAGCACGCTGAGGAGGTGTGCCCGGAAGGGCGTTTCGGATTCATCGGCCGGGATTACGACATCCCGCGCATCGAACGAGAATTGCGCAGCGACAACACCCCCTGGGTGTTGATCTCGGGCTTAGGGGGGGCGGCAAGACGGAGTTGGCCTTCGGCTTCGCCCGTTGGTACGCCGAAACCGGTGGCTGCGCCGGCGGAGTATTTTCCACGTCGTTTCGTGAGAAGGCCGACTTCGGCCAGGTGATCGGAAGTATTGTCGGTTACGGCACAGATTTCTCTCGCCTTCCCGAGGAGGAGCAGTGGCAGCGCCTCGTTGGTTATCTCGAGAAAATCCTTGCCTGCTGATCTGGGACAACTTCGAACCCTTGGCAGGATACCCCGAGGGCTCTGTTCCGCCGGCAACGGACGAGGAACGGGCCAGGCTGTCTCACTTTCTAAAAGCCCTCAAAGGCGGCAAAAGCCGTGTGCTAATCACCACCCGCAAGCCTGATGAAAACTGGCTGGGCCTCGCCTACAGCCTCGTCGAAATCAGCGGCCTGACCATTCGAGACGCGGCGCAACTGGCGAAGGCGATCTTGAAGACCGTCGGGCGCCAGCCGGACGATTTCAGAGGCGATCCCGCCTACGCCAGGCTCCTCAGGCTGTTGAGAGGGCACCCGCGCTCGCTAGAAGTCGTCTTGCCGCAACTGCGCACGCGAACCCCGACCGAGCTTATCGAGGCGCTTCAGTACCGGCTCAACCTCGGAGAAACCCTAGAGGACGCTTCCTTGAGCGACGCCTACTCGCGCTTGAGTCCCCGGACCCACCGGCATCTGCCCTTTATCGGGCTATTTGCATCCTATGTGCATGTAGGAACGTTGATTAGCTTCGTCAGTGCCGGTGACCAACAACAGAAGGCTTACGAATCTGTGATGAGTGAAGCTCTGGACGCGACCGGCTGGGAAGCCGTGCTAGATGAGGCTGGGCGCGCCGCGCTGCTCCGCCCGCTTGGCAGCCGTCTCTATGAACTGCACCCTACTCTGCCCGCTTGCCTGCGGCGACAACTTGCCTCGGCGGCAGGCGAGGATGGCCTGCGGCGACTCGACGCGGAGTTCATGAAGTTCTACGCAGCCTGGGCCACGCATTATTTCGAGGGCGTTCGAAAGAATGATCCAAATGCCCTCGCTGCCGTGACGATTGAGGAGGCCAATCTCCTGCGCGCCCTGTACCTGGCCGAGATGAGCGACCAGTGGGAAACTGCCCAGGCCATCGTTCAGACGCTCAATGAATTCTACGAGGCGCGTGGTCGCACCGACGAATGGCGGGCGCTCCGATCGCGCCTCATTGCTCGCGTCGGCAGAGAGATGTCGGCCGATGCCGACCGCGACGGGGCTAATTTGTGGATGTTCCTGCTTGGTCATGAAGCAAGCGACAACCTGGAACGCAACGACCTAGTAAATGCTGAAGGCGCGTACCGTCGCATCCTCGATTATCTCGCCTCCTTGGGCGAACCTGCCACCGAGCCGATGATTGCGGTTGCCTACCACCAGTTGGGCATGATCGCCGAGGAGCGGCAGCAGTTCGATCAAGCCGAGCAGTGGTACCGCAAAGCCCTGGAGATCAAGAGCGCCTGGGGCTGGAGCGCGACGCCGCTGGAGACTACCACCAGTTGGGCATCATCGCCCAGGAGCGCCGCCAATTCGATCAGGCCGAGCAGTGGTACC
The DNA here is from genome assembly GCA_964372605.1 of uncultured bacterium. Classification (GTDB taxonomy): domain Bacteria; phylum Methylomirabilota; class Methylomirabilia; order Rokubacteriales; family CSP1-6; genus CAYJUC01. The sequence continues at coordinate 10,091 of CAYJUC010000091.1, forward strand.
GCAAGGCCCTGGAGATCAGAGAGCGCCTGGGGCTGGAGCGCGACGCGGCGGACGAGTACCACCAGTTGGGCAGAATCGCCGAGGAGCGCCAGCAGTTCGATCAGGCCGAGCAGTGGTACCGCAGGGCCCTGGAGATCAGAGAGCGCCTGGGGCTAGAGCGCGACGCCGCTGCCGCCTACCACCAGTTGGGCAGAATCGCCCACGAGCGCCAGCAGTTCGATCAGGCCGAGCAGTGGTACCGTAAGGCTTTGGAGATTTACGAGCGCCTCGGGCACCCGCCTCTAATGGTCAATACGCTTGCCCAACTTGGCGTCCTGAGGCGAAGCCGGAACCAGTTGGATGAGGCTGTTTCGTGCTTCGGCCGCGCACTGGCCATTGCTGGAGAATATCAGATGCGTGTTGGCACAAAGATCCTGATAGATCTCGCCCGACTCTTAAAGGTGATGGGCGAAGCGCAATTCACGGCCACCTGGCGGAAGGCTTTGGGGGATCAAGCGCCGCCTCTTATAACTCTTAGGAAATTAAGTGACCAATTAGAGAACTCTGCAAGTTGAGACTTTTAAGATTTAAGGGACATTTCAATGAATACACAACTTGACTCCGAAAAGGTTTCTCTCACGCTACCGGTATTTTGCATGGATAAACCAGCAATTTCGGCCAACCTAATAGAAATTAGCGGCCTGATAGAACTTTTAGTTCGAACTCACGCAGTGGTAAGTCTTCTGTACTACACCACCGATCCTAAACTGAAGCATATACGCGACAATGTGAGAAGCAACGGTTTCCTAACGAATGAGATGGTGAAGGGCGCCTCGTCATCATATCCATTGGAATTTGTCAGTTTAAAGGCCGAAAGTCCATTAGTGCTGAACTTGCGGCTTGTTAGTTGAATTGACAGCTTACAATACTGACCTGGTGAAGAGTAGCAGCATCAACCTAACTTCTGATTTGCATTTTTATAATTTCTGAAGTTTTGGGGGTTGTGAAGGTCAAAAAGGAGCGGGTTCGGGGGCTCACGGATCGGGCGGACAAGTAGGGGATTCAGGCGGTCTTGCCGAGGCAGCATTTCTTGTACTTCTTTCCCGAACCGCAGGGGCAAGGGTCATTCCGCCCCACCTTCTGACCGGCCGCGCGGGGCGCCGCGCGGGCCTGGGCGGGTTGCCCTTGCGCCTCGCCGCGGGACTCTATGGCCTCGGCCCAGGGGTTCCGCATCTCAGGCGCGGCCTCACGGACCAGCTGGACCTTGAAGAGCCACTCCACGACCTGGGCCTTCACTCGCTCGACCATCTCGGTGAACAGGTCGAAGGCCTCTCGTTTATATTCGGTGAGCGGGTCCCGCTGGCCGTAGCCCCGGAGGCCGATCCCCTCTTTCAGATGATCCATGGAGAGGAGGTGATCCTTCCACTGGGTGTCAAGGACCTGGAGCATGACCACCCGCTCGAGGTGGCGCATGGCGTCCTGCCCCAGTTCGGCCTCGCGGCGACGGTAATGGCGCTCCACGGCGTCCCAGAGAAGCTCGCGCAGACCCTGGTGGGACGCGACCTCGGCCGGGATTTCGGGCGGGAGCTTGAGCTCGAACTGGCGGTGCAGCGCCTCGGAGAGGCCCGTCAGGTCCCAGTCTTCGGGGTGGGCGTCCCGGGGCGCGTAGGGGTCCAGGATCCCGTCCAGGAGCGCCTCGAGCCACTCGATGACCGTCTCCTCCTGGCTCGCGCCCTCCAGCACCTCCCGCCGCATGCCGTAGATGACCTCCCGCTGCTTGTTCATCACGTCGTCATACTCGAGGAGGTGCTTCCTGATCTCGAAGTTGTGGGTCTCCACCCGCTTCTGAGCCGTGGTGATGGCGCGCGTCACCAGCCGGTGCTCGATGGGCTCCCCTTCCTCCA
>CAYJUC010000092.1:0-11895 GCA_964372605.1 uncultured bacterium
GGGGCGGGCGGGGGGCTCTTGAACGCCGCCCCGCGCCAACCCCCCCCCGTGTTTGGGTGGGGGGCCCCCCCCCGGGGCCCCGCGCTACGAGGTGGGGGGGGGAAGAAAGGCCGTCGGAATTCCCTCCGACGGCCTCGATGAGAACTGGCTCCCCGGGCAGGACTCGAACCTGCAACCTTGTGGTTACGAGCGCCCCGGCATTTCTACCGGGCTCGGACTATCTCTTCACCCGCCTTGAGCCAGGCATCAAGGAGAGGGTGTCGGGCGCTTGCGAGGCCTTATTGGGTGGGCTCCTCAGCCTCTAGTCTCTGCACGTTCCTGCCTACGCTCAGGCCCTTCGGCAGGCTTCGCTCAGGATTACCGTTCCAATCGGCATGCGATCGGGGCAGGCTTCCCTGAATTCACCCGATGTTACAACCACAGTTTCCTGTGGAAGCTGCAATCCGGAGTGAACCTCTCGATGGCAGTTCGCGCAAAGGAGCACACATTTATCCAGCTCCTCACGGGTCTTGCTCCAGCTGCGGGTATGCCCTTGGCTGGAGATCCCAAAATCCTTGTCTGAGGAGTCTAGATGATGGAACTCCAATGCCTCGATACACCGATCGTAACCGCATTTCTGACACCGGCCGCCCTTGTCGGCAAGCGCCTTCCGGCGTACCTCCTTGCGCCGTTTTTGGACAGCTTTAATTAGATACACGCGGCGATCAGCGTATGTCCGCCCATCAGACACCTGTTCACCCCCCTTACAGCCACCTGCTCTACCGGTTGAGCTACCGGGGAACAAAGGGATTGTACCATGGCGACCACGGCCTGGTTGGGCTATAATCCCTTTGATTTTACGCGGCGCCACTCCCGCACCCCACACCCTTAAGGGGGTTCCCATGGAGCGTTCGTTCTCTGAGGCGGTTCGGCAGCTCACGCTCGGCTCAGGCCAGACCCTCCAAGGCGAAGGGGTGCTGGTCATCTTCAAAGCGCTGCTCCAGTCAGGCGTCTCCTATCTGGGCGGCTACCCGGGGGCGCCGGTCGCCCACCTCCTGGACGTCATGGCCGACGCCAACGCGCCGGTCCTGAGCCCCCTCGGAATCTACTTCGACTCCTCCGAAAGCGAAGCCGCGGCCGCGGCGCTCCTCGGCGCCTCGATCAACTATCCGATCCGGGGCGCCGTCTGCTGGAAATCCACGGTGGGCACCAACGTGGCCTCCGACGCCCTCTCCCACGTGGCTTCCGCCGGCGTGCTCGGTGGCACCCTGATCATCGTGGGGGAAGACTACGGGATGGGGGCCTCGGCGCTGGCCGAGCGCACCCACTCGTTCGCCGTCAAATCCTCCATGTGCCTGATCGACGTGAAGCCGGACCTCCAGCAGATGATGACCCTCGCCGAAGAAGGCTTCCGCCTCTCCGAGGCGAGCGGGATGCCGGTGATCTACGCGATCCGGATCCGCCAGGCCCACATGCGGGGGAGCGTCGTCTGCAAGGACAACCTCCCGCCGAAGATCAGCATGCTGAACCGGATCAAGGAGGCGGTCTACGACATCACGCGGATCCCGCTTCCGCCCGCCACCTTCCTCCAGGAATCCAGGAAATTCACCCAGCGGATCCCGGCGGCCAAGGCGCACATCGTCGCCGCCCGGATGAACGACCTGGTCCCGGGGGATGATGACACGCTCGGGATCATCACCCAGGGAGGCGTTTACGCCACCACCCTTCGGGCGCTCGCGCTCCTCGGCGCCGCTGACGCGTTCGGCAACTCCCGGGTCCCCATCCTGAACCTCAACGTCATCCACCCGATCGTCCCCGAGGAGGTCGTCGGCTTTCTCAAGGGGAAGCGGCGGTTGCTCGTGGTCGAGGAGGGAATGCCGAACCTGATGGAGCAGGAGATCAAGGCGCTGGCCCACGACTCGCGGCTCGACATCGAAATCCACGGCAAGGACGTCCTGCCCCAGGCGGGCGAGTATATCGCCGAGGTAGTCGTCGGCGGGGTCGGGAAGTTCCTGGCCAGGAGCGACTCTCCGCTCACCCCCGGCGCCGACATCGGCGAGCGGCTGGGCAGGATCAAGAGTCACCTGGAGACGGTGCGCGCGAGCGTCTCCCACCCGATCACCAAGCGCCCCCCGGGGTTCTGCACCGGCTGCCCGGAGCGGCCGGTGTTCAGCGCGTTGAAGATCGCGGAGCGAACGCTCGGGTCCACCCACTATGTCGGCGACATCGGCTGCCACGCCTTCGGCGCCCTGGCCCCCTTCCACATCGGCAGCCAGATCATGGGCTACGGGCTTGGGCTTGCCTCGTCCCAGGCCCTCTCCCGCATGTTCGGCAAGCGCCTGATCTCCCTGATGGGCGACGGAGGGTTCTGGCACAACGGGCTCACCACCGGCGTCGCCAACGCGGTGCAGAACAACCAGGACTCGGTCCTGGTCATCCTGGACAATTTCTACACCTCTGCCACCGGCCAGCAAGCGAACCCGTCCACGGGAAAGAACCTCCGCGGAGAGAACGTCCCGGGGATGACCATCCCCCAGGCGCTCAGGGGCGTGGGAGTCAAGTGGATCAAGACGGTGAATCCCTACAAGCTTGAGGAGTCGGTCGCCGCCATCACCGAAGCCGCGACCACGCCGGAAGGCGGGCTGAAAGTCGTCATCGCCAAGGGCGAGTGCATGCTGGAGCGCCAGCGCCGCGAGCGTCCCAAGCTCCGGAAGAAGATCGAGGGGGGCGCGCGGGCCGTGGTCCCCAGGTTCGGCGTGGACCCGGATGTCTGCGTCGGCGACCACTCCTGCATGCGCCTTAACGGCTGTCCATCGCTCACGCTCCGGGAGAGCCAGGACCCGCTCCGGGAGGATCCGATCGCCCATGTGGACCAGACCTGCGTCGGGTGCGGGCTCTGCGGGGAGGTGGCCCACGCCGCGGTCCTCTGCCCCTCCTTCTACGAGGTGCAAGTGATCCACCACCCGAGGTTGTGGGAGCGGCTCTGGCACCGCGCCAACCAGTCGTTCATCGGCTGGCTCTCCGGCGCTCCCGCCCCGGCCGCGTAAAACCATGCCCGAGGTTCTGAGCGTCCTCATCTCTGCCGTCGGGGGACAGGGGGGCGCGGTCCTCACCGAGTGGCTGACCCAGGCGGCCGTGCGGGACGGCTACCCGGTCCAGTCCACCTCCATCCCCGGAGTGGCCCAGCGGACCGGTTCGACGATCTACTATTTCGAGCTCTACCCGGTCCCCGAAGCCCAGCTCGGCGGACGGCGGCCGCACTTCTCGCTTTACCCCTCTCCCTGCCACGTGGACGTGGTCCTGGCCGCCGAGTTTCTCGAGCTGGGGCGGACCATCGAGCAAGGGTTTGTCTCGCCCGACCGGACCGTATCGATCGCCAGCACGCATCGCCTCTTCTCGATCCACGAGAAGACCCCGGTCGGCGACGGAGTCTTCCCCCGCGAGGAGCTGGACCGCCTGGCGCAGCGGTTCTCCAAGCGGTTCATCGGCTTCGACGCCCTCGCTCTGGCCCGCCAGGTCGGGATGGGTCAGGAGGTCAACGCGATCCTGCTGGGGGCGCTCGCCGCCGCCGAGATCCTGCCTATCAGGCCGGAGACTTTCGAGGCCGCGATCGAGGCTCACGGGGTGGCCGTGGCGAACAACGTGAAGGCCTTCCGCGCGGGGTTCGACCATGTCCGGTCGAAGAAGTTCGAGGAGGCGCCGGTCCCGCTGGAAGAGAGCTGGGAGGCCTTCAAACGCTCCCGGGCCGCCGGGCTCGGCCGTCGCGGCGCGTCATTTCTCGATGTCATCGCTTCTGTCGAGCGCGACTGCCCCGAAGCCCTCCACCGGACCCTCGGTGAAGCGGTGGCCCGGCTGGTTGACTATCAGGACGCCCGCTACGCGCGGCTCTTCCTCGGCTGGGTGGCCGAGGTCAAGGCGCTCGACTGCCCCTCTGGCTGGCGGCTCACCGATCGCTACGCCCGCCAGCTCGCCCTCTGGATGGCCTACGAGGATGGGATCCGGGTGGCGGATTACAAGACTCGCCCCGAGCGCTTCCAGCGAATCGCCAGGGAGAACGCGGTCAAGGACAACCAGTTGGTGGTCGTCACGGATTACCTGAAGCCGGATATCGACGAGATCACCGGGATCCTCCCCCGGGTCCTGATCGGCCCGTTCGCGCGCTGGGCCGAGAGGCGCTGGCACGGGGAGAACAAACCGGCGTTCGCCCAGCACGTCAAGACCACCACAGCGCTCGGCTACCTGCGCCTCTGGCTCTTGACGCGAATGCGCCCGCTCCGCCCGGCCTCCTGGCGCTACGCGAAAGAGCATGCCGCGATCGCGAAGTATCGCCTGGCGGTCCTCCGCTCTGCCGCCCTGGACCCCGAACTGGGCGAGGCTGTGGCCCATCTCGCCCGGATAGTCAAGGGGTACGGCCAGGTGCGCCGCCGGTGTCTGGCCGCGTTGGAGCGCGTCCTTGATGAAGTCGTCACCCCGCTGGTGGAGCTGGATCAGCGGATCGGGAACGGCTATCGGTTGAGCCGCGCCGCCGTCCTGAAGGCCCGCCAGCTTCTCCTGGCGAACCCGGAAGGGATCGAGGCCGCCCTGGCGGTGGCGCAGGAGGCGCTGGCCCGAGGAGAGGCATCGGACTACGAGAGCGTGGTGACCCGCATCGAGGCCGTCCCGGTCGGTCCGGCGGCCTGAGCCCCTCGTGGCTGGCGAGATCACCGTCCAGGGGCTTTCCAAGCGCTACCTCTCTCTCTCCGGCCCGGTCCATGCCCTCCAGGACATCTCCCTCCACGTGCGGGCCGGAGAGTTCCTCACGATCATCGGCCCGAGCGGCTGCGGCAAGTCCACGCTCCTTTCCATCGTGGGAGGGATGGGGAAGCCGGACAGCGGCGGCGTTCTCCTTGACGGGGCGCCTTCCAACGGCCCCAACCCCAAGAAGGTCTCGCTGGTCTTCCAGGACCCGGGCCTGTTCCCGTGGCGGAGCGCTCTGGGGAACGTGGAGTTTGGCCTGGAGCTCCAGGGGGTCCGTGCGGCCAGGCGGCGAGAGATCGCGGTGGGGCTCCTGGAGCCGCTGGGGCTCAAGGGATTCGAGGCGAAGTACCCAAAAGAACTTTCCGGGGGGATGAAGCAGCGGGTGGCCATTGCGCGGGCGCTCGCCCTCGGGAGCGAGATCCTCCTCATGGACGAGCCGTTCGGGGCCCTGGATGAACAGACTCGCCTCCTGATGGGGGAGTGGCTGCTCACCGTTTGGCAGCGCACACAGCGGACCATCGTCTTCGTCACCCACAGCCTTCAGGAGGCGGTCCTGCTCTCTCAACGCGTGGTGGTGATGACGGCCCGCCCGGGGCGCATCAAGGAGATCCTGGAGGTGAAGCTGCCGTACCCCAGGGACCCCAACTCGCCCGAGGCCAGCCTGCTCAGAGCCCGGCTCTGGGATCAGATCAGGGGGGAATCGCTGAGGGCGTTGGAGGCCGGCCTGTGAGAGTCGTGCTCGCCCGAATCGCCATCCTGGCGGTTCTCCTCGCCGGCTGGGAGCTGGTGGCCCGTTCCCTCAACCCGCTCCTCTACGTCCCCCCCTCCAAGGTCCTCCCCGCGCTCGTCCAGCTCTTGAGCCTCATCCCGTTCCCCTACCTTCCCGAGCACCTCTGGCTGACGCTCCGGGAGATCCTGGTCGCGTACGGGTTAGCTGTCGCCGCCGGGCTCTCATTCGGATTCGGGCTCGGGCTCTGGAGGACCCTGGGACAGATCTACGGGCCGATCCTCTCGGCCCTCTACGCGGTCCCGAGCGTGGTCTGGTACCCCTCGCTGATGCTCTTCTTCGGCCTGGACGCGGCCTCCAAGATCGCCTTCGGGTTCCTCCTGGGCTTCTTCCCGATCGCCCTCACGGTGCTGGCGGGAATCCGCCAGGTGGACCGCCACCTGGTGACCGTGGCGTGCTCCATGGGGGCGCGCCCGTTCACCCTCTTCGTCAAGGTCCTGGTCCCATCCATGTCCTCTACCCTGGTCAGCGGGCTGCGGGCGGGGCTGGCCCTCTCGGTGGTCGGGGTGATCGTGGGCGAGGTGCTCGGGTCGAGGGCCGGGCTCGGCCACCTCCTGAACCACACCTACGGGCTCTTCATGACCCCCGAATATGTGGCCCTGGTCTTCGTCGCTGTGGTGATCGTGCTCACGATCGACGGGCTGGCGGCGCTTTTCGAGCGGAGAACCAAGCGGTGGAGCGGTTGAAGATCAGCACGTTCCAGTTCCTGACGCTGGCTGGGCTGGCGGCGCTCTGGGAAATCTCCGTCCGCGCGGGGTGGGTCGACCCTCTGTTCGTCCCGGCGCCGTCGGCGGTCGCCCGCGCCTTCGCCCAAATCTTTGCGGATGCGCTCCCCCGCCTGGGGGACACCTTCGCCAAGACGCTGGTGGCCTACGTGCTCTCTGTCGTGCTGGGAGTGAGCTTCGGGCTCGTGGTGGGCTCGGTTCGCTATCTCCACAACGTGTTGAACCCGTACCTGGTCGTTCTTTACGGAATCCCCAAGATCCTCGTGCTGCCGTGGATCATTCTCATCTCAGGAATGGGGTTCACCCCGGCGCTTTTCTACGCAACCCTCCACGGATTCTTTCCGGTCGCCCTCCTGGTCATCGGAGGGGTGCGGGACGTGGACCAGACCCTGATCACCGTGGCGCGCTCCATGGGCGCCTCCCAGGGACAGCTCTACCGCAAGGTGATGCTCCCTGCCGTGCTCCCCTCCGTCCTCGCGGGAATGAAGATCGCGATCGTCTTCTGCCTCCTGGGAGTTCTGATCGTCGAGATGTTCGCGGGGATCCGGGGGATGGGATTCCTTCTGAGTAACTTCGCCAATCAGTTCGCCGCCGCCAAGCTGTTCGCCGCCACCGCCCTTCTTTCCGCCCTCTCCATCGCCGTCGTGCTGGGCCTCGAGGCGCTTGGGACCCGCCTCGGCCGCTGGCGCGCCTGAGCCGCTGAGGTCGTCCCCTCGCCCTGCCCTCTCCCCCGGCGGGGGAGAGGGAGAATCCTCCCGTCGCCCTGCGGCTTTCGCCTACAGGCGCACAGGAGTGAACTCTTCGGTGTAATGATCCTCCAGCGGGACGCGATTTTTGATGACCCCAAACTCCAGCAGGGTATTTTGCATCACGCGGAGGGCTTCCACGTCAATCCGCCCGTCAGGATTGAAGAGCGGACCCGAGATCTTGTGGGCTGCCGCCACGCCCTCCTCTGGCCACCCGAGCGTCTTCGCGGCGATCTTGAACGCCTCCTGGGGAGACTCGCGGATGAACTTTATCCCCTGGAACATGGCGCGGAGCGCCCGCCGGATGGTATCCTTGTTGGTCTTGATGTAGTCATCGGTGCAATACACGGCCTGGCTGACCCACTTCGGGGTCACGGTGTCCAGTCGTAGCAAAACCTTGGACTTCCCCTGAAGCTCAAGCATCCCGCCGCCGTCTCCCCAGACGAAGGCGTGGGTCTCGCCGCGAGCCAGAGCCGCCATCTGGGCGTCGAGCCCCCCGAGGGGAACGATCTTGACGTCCCGCTGAGGATCCCACCCCTGTCGCTTGGCAAGCATGTTGGCGAAGACCCAGGTGCTTGCTCCGACCCCGGTGACTCCGATGCTCTTCCCTTTGATGTCCTCCAACTTGGTGATCCCCGGAGCGACGTTGAAGGTGAAGTGGTTGCTGTTGACGGTGATGGCGACACAGCGGAGCGGCACACCTGCCGCGCGGAAGACGGGAACGTCCGTGCTTCCGGTAAGCCCGATCTGAACCTGGTTGGCCTGCACGTTCTTGAGAAGGTCCGGCCCGCCCCGGAAGGGGGTGAACTCGGCCGCCACGCCGTTCTCCTTGAAGAACCCTCTGTCCTGCGCAATGAGGATGGGGGAGACCAGGGAGTAGTCCCCCAGGACTGCCGTCCCGATCCTGACCGCAGTTGCCTGGGCGTAGGCCGGACGCGAGGCATGGCCGAGGCCAAACCCCAGGGCGCCCGTGCCGGTCAGCTTGAGAAAGTCACGCCGCGTGATGCTCATATGCTCCTCCTTGGCGTTGTGGAGTCAGCGCCTCTCGACGCTCCGGGCCCGATCACCCAACCTCACGGCGCCCCTCCAGGGCCTTGGAGAGGGTCACCTCATCGGCGTATTCCAGATCCCCGCCCACGGGCAGGCCGCGGGCGATCCGGGTCACTCTGGGTCCAAGCGGCTTGATGAGCTTGGCCAGATAGATGGCCGTCGCCTCACCTTCCACGTTGGGGTTGGTAGCGAGGATCACTTCCTCCACCGGATCTTTCTCGAGGCGCGCCAGCAGCTCCCTCACCCGGAGGTCTTCCGGTCCGATCCCGTCCAGGGGCGACAGCGCGCCCATGAGCACATGGTACCGGCCGCGATATTCGCCGGTGCGCTCCACGGCCAGGAGATCGTTGGGCTCCTCCACCACGCAGAGCGTCCGGGCATCGCGCGCCGGGTCCCGGCAGATCTGGCAGGGGTCCTGATCCGTAACGTTGAAGCACGTCCCGCAGTGAACGATCTGCGACTTGACCCGCGCGATGGCCTCGGAGAGCGCGGACACCTCCGCCGCCGGCTGCTTGAGGAGAAAAAATGTGAGCCGCTGGGCGGTTTTCGGCCCGACTCCCGGCAGCTTCTGAAGCGCGTCAAGCAGCCGGGCGATCGGCTCTGGATAGTACACCATTACATCGCTCGGAGGGGGGCTGCGCCCCCCTTCCGAATCCTCCCCCCGGAGGTTGCGCGGGCGAAGCCCGCGCTCGAACCGTAGAACCGACCCGGAAACGTGACAACGCCGGCGTTTTTTAGCATCCCATTACGCGTTGAGCCCGGGGATCTTCAACCCTCCGGCGAGTTTCCCCATCTCGGCCTGAACCAGGTCTTTGGCCTTCCGGAGCGCCTCGTTGGAGGCCGCCAGGACCAGGTCCTCCAGCATCTGCGGATCCTCGGGATTGATCACTTCGCGGTCGATCTTGATGGACACGATTTCCTGGTTGCCGTTGGCCTCCACGACGACCATCCCGCCGCCAGCGGAGGCCTCCACCTTGCGCTTGGCCACTTCCTCGCGCATGGCCTCCAGCTGCGCCTGGAGCTTCTGCGCCTCTTTCAAGATGTTGCCAAACCCTTTCACTGCTTCTCTCCTTCCCGGCCCCTTGGGCGCACAGCCACGACCTCGCCCTCGAAGACCTCCAACGCGGCCTGGACCGCGGGATCCTGCTCGATTCCTCCGGCCCCCGATGAGTCGAGGCTGAGCTCGACGCGGAGCGCGCCGGGGACGTGGCGCCGCACCGCCTGATTGACCATCTCGCGGTTGGCTCGATCGGCGAGGAGCTCGGTGTGAAAGTGGTTCCCTGCTAAAGAGACCCGGAGCTCCCCGTCCTTGAGCGACAGCGGTCGAGACTGATCCAGCACCGTGCCAAGCACCGGCCTTTTCTGCATCACCTCTTCCACCACCCGTCGCCACCCGGCTTCGAGGTTCTCCTCGGTCTGGGGTGGCGGTGGGAGGCGATCGAGAGAAGCGCCGGGTGTGCCGTGGGCATCCGGCGAAGCCGGGACTGAAGACCCACTTCCAGCAACGGGTTCCAGCAAGCTCTCCTGGACTGCCACCGGCTTGGCCGTGCCGGGTCCCGAGAACGTCATCTGGCGGAGCCGCGCCTCGGCCTCTTCTACCCGCCCGAGAATACTCTCCAGTGTTGCCGGCTCCGGCCGTCTCGTCGCCCGCACCGCCGCCATCTCCATCTCCACCCGGGGATGTGGAGACCGCCGCATCTCCCCTTCGGCCTCCAAGAACGCGCGGAGCAGAAAGAGCAGCTCGTCAACGTTCACCCGCGCTCCCCGCTGTCGAAGTTCCTCGACCTCCGCCGGCGTCAGCTCGGGCAACGCCACGTCGGACGCGGCTTTGACCACCAGGAGCCGGCGGAGCGCCTCAACGACCTCGCGGGCGAACCAGCCCAGCTCTTGCCCTTCCCGGACCGCCTGATCGACGCCTTCCAGGGCGCCTGCAACGTCGCGGGTCAGGAGCGCGTCCACAAAGGCCCAGAGCTGGGCGGGAGCGCCGGCGCCAAGGAGGTGCGACAGGGACGGCGCGTCCAGTCGGCCGCCGCCGTAGGCCAGGGCTGTGTCGAGGAGCGAAAGGGCGTCGCGGAGACTTCCTTCGGCGGCCCGCGCCAGAAGCGGGAGGGCGGACGGATCGTAGGACATCTGCTCCGCTTCAAGTACCTGCCTGAGGCTCGCCAGGAGCTCTCCGGGCGGAATCGGCCTGAAATCGAAGCGCTGGCAGCGGGAGAGGATCGTCAGCGGAATCCCCCGGGGCTCGGTGGTGGCCAGGACGAAGACCACGTGGGTTGGAGGCTCTTCCAGCGTCTTGAGCAGCGCGTTGAACGCCTGTACTGTCAGCATGTGGACTTCGTCGATGATGTAAACCTTGTAGCGCCCTCGGGCTGGCGCGTACTTGACGTTCTCGCGCAGAGTCCGGATCTCGTCGATGCCGCGGTTGGAGGCCCCGTCGATCTCGATCACGTCCACCGCCGTCCCCGCATGGACTTCCTGGCAGGGTGGGCATTTTCCGCACGGCTCGGGGCCGGTGCGGGCCTGACAGAGCAACGCCTTGGCCAGGAGGCGGGCCGTCGTGGTCTTCCCCACCCCGCGCGGCCCGGCAAAGCAATAGGCATGAGCGACGCGGCCGGAGGAGAGCGCATTCTGGAGGGTGCGGGTCACCGGTTCTTGGCCGACAACGGCCCCGAATGTCTGCGGTCGCCACTTCCGCGCCAGCACCTGATACGTCATCGAGCCTTTCCGTCTTTGTTCCGCCGGGGGGAGACCCGAGGGGGGTAGGAATCACCCTCGGAAAAAAACTGGCCGTGCACCCTCCGTCGACCTCACCCGCCCTGCGATCTCCCCGTAGAGCCGGCTCCGGTCAGGTCCTCCCACGGCACACGGGAGCGGCGCCTTACCGTTGCTCCCTTCCGGGCCTGGCGGGGTTCGACGATTCCCGTTGCGTGGGGCCCAACCTTCAACGCCGCCCTGCAAGGCTCAATTCAACGCGAGGAAACCTCCGGGAGGGAATTCAACCCCGCTGGAGCGGATTGCGGGTTACAGGGCACCGCTACCTCCCCGTCTAGCACGGCCAATCTTCAAGCGCGGGCACCCGGGCTGTCGCCACGCCCGCGCTATTTCACTCAACTGGCGGAGGGGGTGGGATTTGAACCCACGGCACAGGGTTTAGCCCGTGCACGGCATTTCCAGTGCCGCACCTTCGGCCGCTCGGTCACCCCTCCCGCCCACTCGGCGAATCTCCGAACATGCTTCGGGTTCTTTGTGCCAACCACTTCCAGATAGTGCTCGATACCGACCCGGCTATAGAGTGATACGTGGCTCCGCCCGTCACGCTTGGCCGGGAGTCCAACATCACAAAGGATTTTGTGAACAGACTTCAGGAGTGGAAAAGAATACGAAGTAAATGAGAGCCCAATATTTCGATAGTGTCTCCTCCGAACGGAGTGCGCGTGGTGGTAGATACTGCCATCCGCGTCTACGAGCCCTCGAACACAGGCCCGGTTGCTCTCTTCGGCGCCGCTGACTGACCAAGCCTCCCTTCCGCCTGCCATCCGGCGTCCCTGAGTTACCGTGGACAGCATTCCATTTCAAGTTCCTGACCGTCGCGGCCTTCGAAGTACTCCAAAACTCCGGTAAAATACCGATTCCGCTCGGCACTTGCACGCCCGAGTGCCGCTGGAGTTGAAGCGCAGCCTCGAATGACATCCGCCACTTTTCCCTTGCCCAATCGCAAACCGTTCTCGGATGCACGCCCGAGACATCTTTTCCTCGCCTCTCCCAAAGATGGTATATGGCGGAGGGGAGAGGATTTGAACCCCCGAGGGACCTTCTGGGCCCCTACTCGATTTCGAGTCGAGCGCCTTCAACCGGGCTCGGCCACCCCTCC
>CAYJUC010000093.1:0-11638 GCA_964372605.1 uncultured bacterium
GGGACCATCCCGCACGCCCTCGTCCTGATCATCGGCGATACCGTGGAGGCGCTCCGGGCGTTTCACGAGGTGATCGACCCCAAAGTGCGCCGGGTGGCGCTCATCGACACCCTCCAGGATGAGAAGTTCGAGGCGATCCGGGTGGCGGAGGCGTTGGGGAAGGATCTTTACGCGGTCCGCCTCGACACACCGTCGTCTCGCCGCGGCGACCTCTACCGGATCCTGGAAGAGGTGCGCTGGGAGCTGGACTATCGGGGGTTCGAGCACGTCAAGCTCATCGTCTCGGGCGGCATCGACGAATACGAGATCGTGAAGCTCAACCCCGTGGCGGACGCCTACGGGGTGGGGACCGCCATCGCCAACGCTCCGGCGCTGAACTTCGCCCTCGACATCATGGAGATCGAGGGGAAACCCATGGCCAAGCGCGGCAAGCGGTCGGGGGCGAAGCAGGTCTACCGTTGCCGCGCGTGCTTCAGGAGCGTCGTGGTTCCCGCATACAAGCCCGTGGACCGCTGCGGCTGCGGCGGAACCTACGAACCGCTGCTGAAACCCCTCCTCAATCGAGGCGTCCTGGCGCGCGACCTCCCGCCGCCCCGCACGCTTCGCGAGCACGTCCTGGAGCAGCTCCAGCGGGTCGAGCTCCGCGCGTCCCGGAGTGAAGGGCTCCGGGGCGACTACTAGCAAAGTGCTGAAGTGCGTGCGACTACGCCGCCTGACTCTGCAATGTTCGATTCGAGCGCGGGCTCTGCTCGCGCAAGCTCTGGGGGGAGGCCTCGGAGGGGGCCGTCGAGGCCCCCTCCGATGATCTGATGGGGGTGCTGGACGACATCCTGCGGACCAAGCGCGAGGAGCTGGTCCAGCGCGAGGCAACCCTGCCCCGCGCCGAACTGGAATCCCGCTGCCGACCGCTCCCTCCGGCGCGCGACTTCGAGGCCTCCCTGCGCCCGGAACCCCCGCGGCGCGTCGGGCTCATCGCGGAGCTGAAGAAAGCCTCCCCGTCCCGGGGCGTCCTGGCTCCCGCGTTTGATCCGCTCGCCATGGCCAGAACCTACGCGACCCACGGAGCATCAGCCCTCTCCGTCCTCACTGACGCCCGTTACTTCCAGGGGCGGATCGAGCTCTTGGGTGAGGTGCGGGCTCAGGTGGACCTTCCGCTGCTCAGGAAGGACTTTATTCTGACGGAGTATCAGCTCTGGGAGTCCCGCGCGTTCGGCGCCGACGCCATCCTTCTGATCGTTGCCGCCCTGGACCCGACCCGGCTCGGAGACCTCCTCCAGGCCGCGAAGGGGCTCGGGCTTGGCGCCCTCGTCGAAGTCCACACCCGACAGGAGCTGGATCTCGCCCTTTCCGTGGGGGCCCCGGTGGTCGGGATCAACAACCGGAACCTCGGGACCTTCGAGACGACGATCGAGACCTCCGTACGCTTGCTCCCCCTCATCCCCCCCGGTCCCGCGCGGGTGAGCGAAAGCGGGTTTTTCACCCGCGGCGACGTGGAACGGGTGGTGGCCGCCGGCGCCGACGCGGTGCTGGTCGGGGAGGCGCTGGTGACGGCCGCCGACGTGGGCGCCAAGGTCCGCGAGCTCGCCCTGCTGGAGGGGTGAGCATGGTGCGGGTGAAGATCTGCGGGATCACGAATCTGGAGGACGCCCGCCTGGCAGTGGCCGCGGGCGCCGACGCGCTGGGCTTCATCTTCGTCGAGGGAACCCCTCGATTCATCACCCCTGACCGGGCGGCGGCGATCATCAGCGAATTGCCGCCGTTCGTGACCCCGGTGGGCGTCTTCTGGGACCATCCCCCGGGTCACGTGAAGGCGGTGGCCGAGGCGTGCGGACTCCGTGTCCTGCAGTTTCACGGGGAGGAGCCGCCCGAGACTCTGGCGGACTACCGGATGCCGATGATCAAGACGATCAAGGTCGAGCGCGCCGCCGATCTGGACCAGATGGACGGGTATCGGGTCGCCGCCTTCCTCCTCGATAGTCCGGCCCGGTGGAGCGAAGGAGAGGCGCGTCAACCGATCCAGTGGCGACTGGCCCGCGACGCGGCGTCCCGTGGGCCGATCATCCTCTCTGCCGGTCTCGTCCCGGAGAACGTGGCGCAGGCGATCGGGATCGCGCATCCCTACGGGGTGGACGTGAACTCGGGTGTGGAGACGGTGCCCGGGCGGAAGGATCCGGAGAAAGTGCGGCGCTTCATCCGAGCGGCCAAGGGGTGGGCATGAACGTCGCGCGTCGCGCCGCGAGACTTCCGGACCGAAACGGCCACTTCGGCCGCTTCGGCGGGCGCTTTGTCCCCGAGACCCTCATGGCTCCCCTCATCGAGCTGGAAGCGGCCTACGTGGCGTTTAGGCGCGATCGGGCATTCAACCGCCGGCTCCAGGCGCTCCTGGCCGATTACGCCGGGCGTCCCACCCCGCTCTACTTCGCCGAACGGCTCAGCGCCGAGTGCGGCGGCGCCCGCATCTACCTGAAGCGCGAGGACCTCTGCCACACCGGCGCCCACAAGATCAATAATGTCCTGGGGCAGGGACTTCTGGCGCAGCGAATGGGGAAGCGCCGGCTCATCGCCGAGACCGGGGCCGGCCAGCACGGGGTGGCTACCGCCACGGTGGCGGCGCTCTTCGGCCTCGACTGCGAGATCTACATGGGGAGCGTGGATGTGGAGCGGCAGTCCCTCAACGTCTTCCGGATGAAGCTTCTGGGCGCCAACGTGATTCCTGTGGAGTCCGGCAGCCGGACGCTGAAGGATGCGATCAACGAGACGCTGCGCGATTGGGTCACCAACGTCCGGACCACCCACTACCTCCTTGGCTCGGCCATGGGTCCCCACCCGTACCCGATGATGGTGCGCGACTTCCATGCGGTCATCGGCCGGGAGGTCAGGCGCCAGATCGAGGCGCGCCTAGGGCGCCTCCCCGATTGCCTGGTGGCGTGCGTGGGGGGCGGGTCCAACGCCATCGGCCTCTTCCATCCGTTCATCGCCGATTCGACGGTTCGGATCATCGGCGTCGAGGCGGGGGGCCGCGGCCTCCAGAGCGGTGAGCACGGCGCCTCCCTTTCCACCGGCTCGGTCGGAGTTCTCCACGGGAGTATGAGCTACCTCCTTCAGACGGACGACGGGCAGATCTCTCCGGCCCACTCGATCTCGGCGGGGCTGGACTATCCGGGAGTGGGGCCCGAGCACAGCTACTACAAAGAAACGGGGCGCTTCGAGTACGCGACGGTGGGGGACCAGGAGGCGCTGGATGCGTTTGGGACGCTCACCCGAGTGGAGGGGATCATGCCGGCTCTGGAGTCGGCCCACGCCGTGGCGCATGCGATGAAAATTGCCGCCACCCTTTCTCCGAGCCAGTGTGTCGTGGTCGGGCTCTCAGGGCGCGGGGACAAGGATGTCCAGGTGGTGGCAGAGACGCTTCAGTGAGCCGAATCGGTGGCGCCTTTCGCCGGCTGCGCGCCCGGGGGGAGCGGGCGCTGATTCCCTATTTCACCGCCGGCGACCCGTCTCTGGCCGTGACCCGGGAGCTGATCCTGGAGGCGTCCCGGCAAGGGGCGGATCTCTTGGAGCTCGGCGTTCCGTTTTCCGATCCCCTGGCAGATGGTCCGGTGATCCAGCGAGCTTCCCAGCGGGCGCTGGCTGGTGGGGTCACGCTCTCGCGGGTCTTGGAGCTGGCGCGGGAGGCGCACGGCGCGGCGGGCATTCCCATCATTCTCATGACCTATTACAATCCCGTCCTCGCCTTCGGCCTGAAAGCCTTCGCGGCCTCCGCGGTGGAATCGGGGGTGGATGGCGTCATCATCCCGGACCTCCCCCCCGAGGAGGCCGGCCCCCTCGCCAGAGAGGCCAGGGCCACCGGCCTCGACCTGATTTACCTGGTGGCGCCGACCTCTCCCCCGGACCGGATTCGGATGATCGCGCGGAGAAGCTCCGGCTTCATCTATGCGGTCTCCCTGACCGGTGTCACCGGCGCCCGCGCGGAGCTTCCCCCGGAGCTTACCGGCTATTTGAGAGAGCTGCGCTCGGTGACGACCAAGCCTGTCTGCGTGGGGTTCGGGATCTCGACCCCCGAGCACGTTCGGGCGATGGCACCCTACGCCGACGGCGTCATCGTGGGGTCGGCCATCGTGCGCCAGGTGGAGGCCCACCAGGGGAGTGACCGGCTCGTGGCCGAGGTCGGCCGCTTCATCGCCTCCCTCAAGGCCCCCCTGAGGCGTACAGCTTCGTGATGCCTGATGTAAGCCAGTGCGAGAACATGAATGCCCCGAAAAGGCTTAAGGGAGATCAGGAAGCAGATACGAACAAAAAACTACGAACTTACGGGGCATGCGGAAGAAGAACGAGAAGATGAGGATCTTGGGATCGCGGATATCGAGCGAGCGATCTTGACCGGGAGAGTTGAGCGGGTTTTGACTGGCGATCCTCGTGGCGTTCGGTTTGTTGTCGGCGGAACAGCTCGAGATGGACGGAAAATCGAAGTCGTCTGCCGTTTCTTGAGTTCAGGGAAACTGCGGGTGATTACGGTGTATGTTCACTCGGAGGAGTGAGGTGAAAGACGAAGCTTGCGAGTACTGCAACGGAGCGCTACGAAGGAAGAAGGTGCGGGTCCATTACCGGCGCCGGGGACAGCTCACCATCATCGAAAATGTTCCAGCCCGGGTATGCCGGCGCTGTGGAGAGCGGTATTATGACGCGGGCACTCTTGAAAAGCTTGAGCTCATCGTCCGCTCGCGGAAAGGAACGAAGCGAAAACTCGTTGTTCCAATTCGAGATTTCCGGAGTGCCGTCGCGTAGTCTTCCCCCCCGAGATTAACTGATGGCGTGGTTCTGGAAGCGAAAGGAAGAAGGGGAGCGCCCCCGGCGGGTTGTCATCGCCGAGGGGCTCTGGGTCAAGTGCGAGGCCTGCAAAGAGATCGCCTACCGGGCCGAAGTGGAGCGGGCCGGCCGGGTGTGCCCCAAATGCAAGTACCCGTTCCGTGTCGGGGCCCGCGAGCGCCTGGCGCTCCTCCTCGATGAGGGGAGCTTCGAAGAGCGGGACCAGGGGCTCCGCTCGGTGGATCCCCTGGGCTTCAGAGACACCAAGCGCTACAGGGACCGGCTCAAATCCGCCAAGGGGAAGACGGGCCTCGAGGAAGCCGTGATCACCGGCGTGGGTCGCCTCGGCGGCTTCCCGGTCGTGGCCTGCGTCTTCGAGTTCGAATTCATGGGCGGGAGCATGGCCTCCGTGGTCGGCGAGAAGGTGACCCGCGCCATCGAGCTGGCAGCCCAGAAGCGGGTGCCGCTCCTCGTCATCTCCGCCTCCGGCGGGGCCCGCATGCAGGAGGGAATTCTCTCCCTCATGCAGATGGCCAAGACCGGGGCGGCGCTCCAGCGATTGGGGGAGGAGCGTGTCCCCTACATCTCGCTGCTCACCGACCCCACCACCGGGGGGGTGACGGCCAGTTTTGCCATGCTTGGCGACCTGATCCTCGCCGAGCCGCGGGCGCTTATCGGCTTTGCCGGCCCCCGGGTCATCGCCGAGACGATCCGGCAGCCGCTCCCCGAGGGATTCCAGCGCTCCGAGTTTCTCCTGGAGCATGGCCAGGTGGATCTGGTGGTTGAGCGGCGGGAGCTCAAGGAGACCCTTCGGCGGATCCTCGCGTTCTTCGCCGACGCCCCAGTCCTTGTCGTGTGATGACCTACGCCGAGGCGCTCTCCGGCCTCCTCTCGCTCCAGCGATTCGGGATCCAGCCCGGTCTGGAGCGGATCCACGCGTTGCTGGATCGCCTGGATCACCCGGAGCGGAAGTTCCGGATCGTTCACGTGGGCGGGACCAACGGCAAGGGGTCGGTGGCGGTGATGGTGGCCGCTGTGCTCCAGGCCTCGGGGCTTCGCGTGGGGCTCTACACCTCCCCCCATCTCTGCTCTTTCCGCGAGCGGATCCGGGTGGATGCCCGAGCGATCTCCCACGAGGCTGTGGCCCGGGGGTTCGAGCGACTCCTCCCCGCGCTCGAAGAAGTCGCTCCCACCTTCTTCGAGGCCTCGACAGCTCTGGCGCTGGCTCACTTCGCCGATAGGGCGGTGGAGGTGGCCGTGCTGGAAGTGGGGATGGGCGGGCGCTGGGATGCCACCACAGTGGGGATCCCGCTGGTTTCGGTGCTCACGCGGATCGACTACGACCATCAGGCCTACCTGGGATGGAGCCTCAGAGAGATTGCGGGGGAGAAGGCCGCGATCATCCGCAGCGGGCGGGCGGTGGCCGCGGCCCAGGCCCGTGACGTGACGGAGATCCTGGTCGCCCAGGCAGCGCGCGCGCGCGTCCCGCTGATCATGGAGGGAGAGGAGTTGAGCGCGAGCACGACCCGGAACGATCTGGCCGGTCAGCGGCTCACCCTGCGCGGCCCCGGCTGGACGCTGGGGGACCTCTTTCTTCCGCTTCTCGGAAGTTTCCAGTCCCAGAACGCGCTCCTGGCCGTTGCCGCTGTCAGGGCGATGGGTTCCGCCGGGATCACGATCAGCGACGGAGCCATCCGGGAGGGGCTCTCCCGGGTCCGCTGGCCCGGGCGCTTTCAGATAGCGGGTCGGAATCCCCTGGTCATCCTGGACGGGGCCCATAACCCGGCCGGGGCCCAGGCGCTGGCCTCGTCCCTCAGGTACTACTTCGGCAGCGCGCCGTTGACCCTGATCCTGGGGATTTCATCGGACAAGGACAAGGCCGGGATTCTGAAATGCCTGGCGCCCCTGGCCCACTGGCTCATTCTGACCGCCGCCTCCAATCCTCGAGCCACCCCACCCCAGGAGCTTCAGGCCCTTCTCCCCCCGATGGAGGGGAGTGTGGAGCTGGCCGCCACGGCGGCCGAAGCCCTAAGCCTCGCCCTTGGCGCTCCAGCAACCCCTACAGTTTGTGTGGCCGGCTCCCTTTTCCTCGTGGCTGACGTGCTCACGGAGATGAGGGGAGGGGGAGATATTCCTTGCGAGATTCTGGAACGGCATGATAGCGTGGAATCCCTTTATTCATAAGGACTCACGGAGCATTGCTTGGTTCGATCACCTTTCGGCCCGGCTCTGGCCGCCGCCCTCCTCGCCCTGACCTCCGCTGCCGCCGCCCAGACCCCTCTCACCCTTCGGGGAGAGGGGGGAGAGATCAGTGTCATTGCCGACAGGGTTGAGCGGATAGGCCGGGACAGTCTCTTCGTCGCCACCGGAAACGTGGAGATCACCCGGGGGGAGAGCCGCCTCCAAGCCGACCGCGTCGAGCTCAACCAGGAAACCGGGGAAGCCGTGGCCGAGGGGCGGGTGATTTTCTTTGATGGCGAGGATCGGCTCGTGGGAGAGCGAATCGACTACAACTTTAAATCCGGCACCGGGGTGATCCGCAACGGCTCCGCATTCGTCGCTCCCTACTATCGGATCTCCGGGGAGCGCTTGGAGCGGGTGGGGGAGCGGGTCTACAACATCTGGCGGGGGATCTTCACCACCTGCGAGGCCGATCCCCCGCCGTGGTCGTTCAAAGCCGGCCAGGCCACTGCCGACCTGGACGACTATATCGTCGCGCGCGACGCCTCGTTCTGGTTGGGCCGGTTCCCGCTGATTCCCTGGGTGCCGCTCTTGGCCGCTCCGATTCGCCGCGAGCGCCAGACCGGGTTCCTCCTCCCCACGCTGGGCGCCTCGAGCCGCAAGGGGGCGTTCGCCAAGATCCCGTTCTTCTGGGCCATCAGCGACAGCCAGGACCTCACGCTGAGCGTGGACACCTTCACCGAGCGAGGGGTGGGGCTCGGCGGCGAGTACCGTTACGTCCTGTCGGAGTCTTCCCGTGGGAGCCTTCGAGGGTTCTTCATCCGTGAAGCGCTACGTCGCGACGCCGACCGGGGGAACGTCGGCTTCACGCACGACTCCCAGATCACCCCGAGCCTTTCCGTCAAGGCCGGCGTCAACCTCGTCAGCGACGATCGCTATCTTCGCGAATACGGCGACAGCCTGAGGGAGCGGAGCCTCCAGCGGGTCCAGTCCAACGTCTTCGTCTCCCAGCGCTGGGAGTCCTGGAGCCTGGTGGGCAACGCGCAGACTTACCAGGATCTCACGACCCGGAGGCCCGTGGAGCTTCAACGGCTGCCCGAGATCAAGCTCAACGGAGCGCGCCAGCCGCTGCCCGGCGCCGGGGCGCTCCTCTATGAGGTCGAATCCAGCTTTACCAACTTCGTCAGGGAGGTGGGGTCCAGTGGCCGGCGGGCAGACCTTCATCCGCGGCTCTTCCTGCCCCTGTCGGCCGCAGGCTACTTCGCCGTGACTCCCTTCGTGGGGGGCCGCGCGACCTACTACGACACGCGGGTGACGGGCATGCGCGTGACCCGGAAGGGCGGGCTCCTGGTGGAAGAAACCCGAGACGATTCCTTCATTCGTGGTCTGGGCGAGGCGGGGGCGGACCTCCAGGCGCGCGCGACGGGGATCTATGACGCGGGAGGAACCGCCGGGATCGCCCGCCTCCAGCACCTGATCGAGCCGCGGGTCAACATCACCGAGATCCGGGGCGTGAACAAGCGAGACATTCCGAGCTTCGACCCCGGCGCCGGCGTGGTGAACCCACTCGCCACTCCGCTGGCGGACCTGGGCATTGATCGCCTCGACCAGATCCGCCGGGTCACCTACTCGGTCACCAACCGGCTGAACGCCAAGACCGTGGCGGGGCCCGGTCAGGAGGCAGTGCGCTGGGAGCTGATACGGTTCGCCGTGGGCCAGACCCACGACTTCCTATCCACCCCCAACAAGCAGCGCGAGCGCTTCAGTGACCTCGTGGGTGACCTGCTCGTCCAGCCCAGCCAGCAGCTCCGGTTCAGGGGCGACGCGCGCTATGACGTGTACGGTGGGGGAATCCGGAGCGTGAACAGCGACGTCTCGGCCACGATCCGGGATGTGACGGCCGTGGTCGGCACCCGTTTTGACGACCGGGCGGCCATAGAATTCGTCAAAGGCGAACTTCAGGCGAAGCTCACGAGCTTCCTGGACGTGCGCGGCTCGACCAACTGGGACAGCCGCGCCGGCGTCGCGGTGGAGAACCGGATCGGCGTGGATCTGCGATTCCAGTGCTGGGCCATTTCCGTGGAGTACATCAACCGTCACAATTCGGAGGATGAATTCCGGCTGTCGGTCAACCTGCTCGGGCTGGGCACCGTCGGCGGCCGTAGCGGGTATTGAGTCGAAGAGGGGTTTCGCCCCCCCCCCGAGCCGTCCTCCAGAAACCGGAGAAGCCCCTCTTCGATCAATCTGTGCGCCAAAGGGGGGGAGCGAATATAATGGCCGGCGTGAGCGGCACGGCAGAGGCGCTTGAGCAGCGGATCAAGGAACGGTCAGCCCGGGTGGGCCTGATCGGGCTGGGCTATGTGGGCCTGCCTCTGGCGGTGGCCTTCGGCAAGGCGGGCTTCCTGGTGACCGGCGTGGACGTGGATCCGAAGAAGGTCCAGCGCCTTCGCGCCGGGGAGAGCCCGGTCGAGGACGTCAAGAGCGACGACCTGGCCACGCTGGTGGCGGCTCGGCGGTTGACCGTCACCCAGGACTCTCGAGCGCTCGCCGAGGTCGATGCCATCATCATCTGCGTCCCGACCCCACTGGGGAAGCACAAGGAGCCCGACATCTCCCACATTGTCGCCGCGGCGGAGGCCGTCGCCGGGGTTCTCCGCCCGGGGCACCTGGTCGTGCTGGAATCCACCACCTACCCGGGAACGACCCAGGAGGTGCTCCTGCCGCGCTTCGCCGCCCGGAGCCTCAGGGTCGGTGAGGATTTCTTCCTCTCTTTCTCACCGGAGCGGATCGACCCCGGGAACAAGCGGTACGACCTCCGGATGATCCCCAAGGTGGTGGGCGGGGTGACCCCGGCGTGCGGCCGGCTCACCCAGCTCCTCTACAGCCAGATCATCGACCGGGTGGTGCCCGTCTCCGGTCCCCGGGTGGCCGAGATGGTCAAGCTGTTCGAGAACATCTTCCGGAGCGTGAACATCGCGCTCGTCAACGAGCTGGCGATCATGTGTCGCCGGCTGGGACTTTCGGTCTGGGAGGTCATCGACGCCGCGGCCACCAAGCCGTTCGGCCTCCTTCCCTTCTATCCGGGTCCGGGGATCGGCGGGCACTGCATTCCCGTGGATCCCTACTACCTCTCCTGGAAAGCGCGGCTGGCCGGCTACGAGCCCAAGTTCATGAACTTCGCGGACGAGATCAACAGCCAGATGCCGGTCTACGTGGTCCAGATAGCGGCCGAGGCTCTGGAGGGACGCGGGAAAACGGTGCGGGGCGCCAATATTCTGGTCCTGGGGGTGGCCTACAAGGCCGGGGTCGGCGACATCCGGGAGTCGCCGGCGCTGGAAATCCTGGAGCACTTGATCCTGAAAGGGGCGCGTGTCGCATTTACCGATCCCCACGTTCCCGCTCTCACCCTCAATGGGAAACCGATGGTCTCGGTCCGGTGGGAGGCGCTGGATCTCCCCTCCCGCGACCTCGTCCTGATCCTCACCGATCACCCGGAGTTTGACTACGAACGGGTCGTTCGCGAGTCGGCGCTGGTGGTGGACACCCGGAACGCCACCGGCCGAGTCCCGACTCCCCGCCCTCACGTGATCACGCTCTAAGGCCCGCGGTGAGCTTGCCCGCAAGCCCGGGCCTGTTCCGCTCGCTGGTCGTCTCTCTCCGCCCCCAGCAGTGGGTGAAAAACCTGTTCGTCTTCGCGGGCCTGGTCTTCGCCCAGCAGCTCTTCACCCCGCGCTTCTGGCCGGCCCTGGCGGCCTTCGCGCTCTTCTGCCTCCTCTCCGGGGGCATCTATCTCCTCAACGACGTGGCCGATTACGAGAAGGATCGACTCCATTTCCGGAAACGCTTCCGGCCCGTGGCCTCGGGGACGCTCGGCCGGGGCACGGCGCTGGGCGTGGGGGTCGGTCTCCTGTCGGGCGGGTTGGCCCTGTCGTTCTGGTTCTCCCTTCCGTTCGGGATCGTGGCGCTCTCCTACGTCGTTCTCCTCACCATCTATTCGGCGGGACTCAAACACCTGGTGATCCTCGACGTCCTCACCGTGGCGATCGGCTTCGTGCTCAGGGCGGTCGCGGGGGCGGTGGCGATCGACGTGGAGATCTCCGGCTGGCTCCTGATCTGCACGGTCCTCATCGCCCTGTTTTTGGCCCTGGGGAAGCGCCGCCACGAGCTTCTGACGCTGGACGAGAGCGCGCCGGATCACCGGCCCATCCTGGCCGAGTACAGCCCGCAGCTCCTGGATCAGATGATCGCGGTGGTCACGGCGTCCACGGTCACCGCCTACGCGCTCTACACCATGTCACCCGAGACGGTCGGCAGGTTCGGGACGCGGCTCCTCCCGCTGACGCTCCCGTTCGTCCTCTACGGGATCTTCCGGTACCTCTATCTCCTCTACCGGCGCGAGCTCGGCGGGAATCCCTCCGAACTCTTCCTGAGCGACCGCGCGCTCCTCGTGAACTCCGCCCTCTGGGCGGCTGCCGTCGTCCTGATCATCTACGGCCTGCCCTGATCACGGCCTCCTCCCCGGCGTGTTAAAATAATCTGCTGACTTTCGGCGAGGAGCAGAAGACCCGTGCGAGCGCAAGTGGCGGTGCTGAGGACGAAGCCTGAGACGGTGGTGGAGGACTACGGCCGGCTCATGCGCCTCGCCAAGTAC
>CAYJUC010000094.1:0-11618 GCA_964372605.1 uncultured bacterium
TGCTGAGCTTCACGCTGGTGGCACACCTCACGGGCGGCTCGAGGCTCAAGGCCGCAGCCATGGCCCTCCTGGGGTTGCTCCTGGGCACCATCGGGCTGGATCCGATCTTCGCCACTCCCCGCTTCACCTACGGGAGCATCACGCTGATGGACGGGGTGGGTCTGGTGCCCATGATCATGGGGCTCTTTGGGGTCGCCGAGGTGCTCCTGAACCTCGAGAAGCCGCTGGCGCAGGAGGTCTTCAAGACGCAGATCAAGGGGCTCCTCCCTTCGAGGCAGGAGTGGCGGGATTCCACCGGCGCGATCGCGCGGGGAAGCTTCCTCGGCTTCTTCCTGGGGATCCTGCCTGGGATGGGCGCCATCATCCCGACGTTTGTCTCCTACGGGGTGGAGCGGCGCCTCTCCCGTCACCCGGAGAAGTTCGGCGCGGGCGCCATCGAGGGGGTGGCCGGACCGGAATCGGCCAACAACGCGGCGACGGGCGGGTCCATGATCCCGCTCCTGACGCTGGGGATCCCGCCCAACGTGGTGATGGCGGTGCTCCTGGGTGCGTTCCTGGTCCACGGGGTACAGCCAGGGCCGCTCCTCCTCAGGGAGCACCCAGAGATCTTCTGGGGTGTGGTGACCAGCATGTACGTAGGGAACGTCATGCTCCTGGTCCTGAACCTCCCCCTCATCGGGCTCTGGGTCCAGCTCCTCAAAGTCCCCTACCGCATCCTCTTCCCGTTGATCCTCCTCTTCTGCGTGATCGGCGTCTACAGCGTGTCGTCGAACCCATGGGACATCGTCATCATGCTGGCCTTCGGGGTGGTGGGATACCTCATGAAGAAGTTCGAGTACGAGCCGCTCCCCCTGGTGCTGGCCTTCGTCCTCGGCCGCATGGCGGAGGAGTCCATCCGGCAATCGCTCCTGCTCTCCAGGGGGAGCCTCGCCATTTTTCTCTCCCGCCCGCTGGCCGGCGTCTTTCTCCTGGCCGCGCTCATCCTGATCTTGCTGCCCCTGATCGCGCCGCGGGTGAAAAGCTCGCTTCGGCCGGCCGGGGCATAGAATCGGGACGCTCGACACGCGCCGCGCTTCCGTGGCCCGGGTGCACTGAACCCGATCTCAGGCTTGAACGAGGAGGTAAGCGCCAATGCCGGAACGATATGTCAGCACGCGGATGAAACGCCTTGAGGACCCGACGTTCCTCCTGGGGCAGGCGCGCTACCTCGATGACCTGCGGCTGCCGGGGATGCTCACCGTCGCATTTCTCCGGAGCCCTCACGCGCACGCGCGGATCGCCAAGCTGGACGTCCGCGATGCCCTCAACGCCCCTGGCGTGGTCGCGGTCCTGACCGGCGAGGCGGTGGCGGGCCTCGCCCGGCCGATCCGGGCGGAGCATACCGCGCCGGGATATAAGCCGAGCGGCTGGCCTGTCCTGGGAAAGGACAAAGTCCGGTTTGTCGGCGAGCCGGTGGCCGCCGTGGCCGCCACGGATCGCTACCGGGCCGAGGACGCCCTCGAGCGGATCCGCGCGAGCTACGATCCCCTCCCGGCTGTGACCGACGCCGAGCGGAGCATGGAGGCCGCCGCGCCCCGGCTTCACGAGGAGCTGCCGGACAACATCCTCATCCATCTGCATCACGACAACGGGAAGGTGGAACAGGTCTTTGGTGAGGCGGAGATCCGGTTCAGCGAGACGTTCCGCCACTCGCGCTGCAGCGCCACCCCGATGGAGAATCGCGGGGTTGCCGCGCAGCTCGACGGGCCAAGCGGAATGCTCACGGTCTGGGTCTCACACCAGGCCCCGCATCTCTTCCGCACCGGCCTGGCCGAGACCCTCGATCTCCCCGAGTCGCGAATCCGCGTCATCGCTCCCGCGGTGGGCGGCGGCTTCGGAGCCAAGATGCACCTCTACCCCGAGGACGTCGCCGTCTGCCTCCTGGCCATGCGTCTCGGGCGCCCGGTGAAGTGGTTCGAGGACCGCCGGGAGAATCTCCTGGCCGGCTCCCACGCGCGTGAGCACGTCGGCCACATCGAGGTCGCGGCGAAGCGGGACGGGACCATTCTGGGATTCAAGGCCAGGCTCATCTCCGATATCGGGGCCTACTCCCTCTATCCGACCAGCGCGGCTCTGGAACCGCAGACGGCGGCCGGGATTATTCCGGGTCCCTACCGGATCCGGGGCTACAGCTATGACTCCTACGGGGTCGCCACCAACAAGTGTCCCACCGGGGCTTACCGGGGAGTGGGGATGGCCCTCGGCACGTTCGTGCGTGAGCGAGTCGTGGACATGGTGGCGCGGCGAACGGGACTCGATCTGGCGGAGATCCGGCGGCGCAATTTCATCGGCCCCGGCGACTTCCCGTTTGCCACGGCATCGGGTCTCGTGCTGGACAGCGGCAGCTACGTCTCCTCGCTCGACAAGCTCCTGGAGGCGAGCGGCTACGACGAGCTGCGCCGGGAAGCGCGTCAGCGCTCCGACGGGAAGTACCGCGGCGTTGGCATCGCGGCGTACACGGAGTTCACGGGGATGGGGTCCCTGACGTTCAAGCGGCGCGGCATGATCCAGCTCGTGGGCCACGACGCCGCCACAGTCCGGGTGGAGCCGACCGGTGAGGCGCGGGCCTTCGTGAGCGCCGCCTCCCAGGGGCAGGGGCACGCCACGACCTTCGCGCAGATTCTCGCGGACGAACTGGGACTGCCGATCGGCGATGTGGCGGTCGTTCAGAGCGATACCGAGCGCTGCCCCTACGGGAGCGGATCGTTCGCGAGCCGGAGCATGGTCGCCAGCGGCGGCGCGCTCATCCTCGCTTCCCGCAAGGTGCGCGAGAAGATCATGCGGATCGCCGCCCACTGTCTCGAAGCCGCCGCGGAGGATCTGGTCATCGAGCGCGGGGAGATCTCCGTCCGTGGGACGCCCTCGCGGAAGGTCACCGTCCGGGAGATCGCGCGGGGGGCCTACAAGCCCAGCTTGGGCATACTCCCCGACGGGCTCGAGCCTGGTCTGGAGGCCACCCACTACTACGACCCGCCCCCCGCCACTTTCTCCAACGGGGCACACCTGGCGGTTGTGGATGTGGATGCCGAAACGGGGCAGGTGGAGATCCTCCGTTACCTGGTCGTCGAGGACTGCGGGACGATGGTCAACCCCCTGATCGTCGAGGGACAGGTCCACGGCGGCGTGGCCCAGGGGATCGGCAACGCGCTCTACGAGGAGCTGGTCTACGACGGGGAGGGGCAGCTCCTCACCACGAGCTTCATGGACTATCTCGTGCCTACCGCGACGGAGCTGCCGCTCACGGATGTCCTTCATATCGACACCCCGCCTCCGGTCACGGTGAGCGGGTTCAAGGGGATGGCGGAAGGCGGAACCGTCGGGGCGATCGCCGCGGTCGCCAACGCCGTGGCCGACGCCCTGGCCCGGCTCGGCGTCGAGGTGCGGGAGCTCCCCGTCTCGCCGGATCGGATCTACCGCCTGATCCACCACCGGCCCGAGGCAGGATGAGGGGCAGGGAGGAGCCCGAATGCGGGCGGCATCCGCTCGTTATCAGCCAAATTCTTGACAGCTTCAGGTCGAGGTTATACCATCCGCTCCGGACAAGAAGTCTCTCCAAGGGGAAACCCTTGAGGAAGGCCGAGGGTTGATCGCGCGCCGCGGATTTCTCGATCGGACCGAGCCAACACCCCACGTGGAGGAAAAGGCATGAGTCACAAAGTGAGAAATGCCAAGGGTCTCGCGATCCTGCTGGCCGCGGCCATTGTGGCCGGGTTCACCACGTCAAGCGCAGCCCAGCCCAGGCCCCCGATCAAAGTGGGGGTGCTCCTTCCGCTAACCGGACCTCTGGCATCGTTGGGCATCGTGGCAAAGGCGGGAATGGAGGTCGCGTTCGACGAGGTCGGGTACCAGGTGGCCGGCCGAAAGATCACCCTGGTGGTCGAGGATTCCGAAGCCAAGCCGGACGTGGGGATCACCAAGGCCAGGAAACTGGTCGAGCAGGACAGGATCGATCTCGTCCTCGGCCCCATCAGTAGCGCCGTGGCTCTCGCGATGCGGGACTACTTGGCGTCGAAGGGTACCCCCTGGTTTTTGGTCTTTGCTACCGCCCCGCCGTTGACCCGAGAGCTCAAAGCGCCCAACCTGTTCCGCACCTCGTGGTCGGCGGAGCAGCCCCAGTTCCCCGCGGGCGAATATACTCGCCAGAAGCTCGGCTACGAGAAGATTACAGTGGTGGGGCTCGACTACGTGGCCGGGCGCGCCGAGGTCGGCGCGTTCCTGGACGGCCTCAAGGCGTCCGGCGGGAAGGTGGTCCAGGAAATCTTTATCCCCCTGGGTACCCCTGACGCCGCTCCTTTCATTGCCAGGATCAAGCCGGAGACGGTTGACGCCGTGGTGGGCGCCGCGATCTGGGGCAGCGACGCGGTCCGGTTCATCAAGGGTTTGGAGGAGTACGGCGTGAAGGGGCGGCTACCGATTATCGTCACGAACGCGGCGGTCTCCGGGGACAGCATGCTCCCGGCCATTGGCAGAGCCGCGCTTGGCATCAAGAGCTACGGCGCGTACCCATATGGCCTGGACACCCCGGAGAACAAGCGGTTTGTCCAGACGTTCCGTAAAAAGACCGGGAAAATGACCGGGAACGACGCCTACGCCGGGTACATCTGCGCCCGGGTCGCGCTCGAGGGCCTGAAAGCAGTCGAGGGGAAGGTCGAGGAGACCGCGCGGTATTTAAGCGCGGCCAGGACCGTGGAGTTTATGGGGCCGGCGGGGCCGTTCAGGTTCGACAGAAACCAGAACGCGGTGACGACTCTCTACTTCCAGGAAGTTCGCGAGGCAGGGGGAGAAGTCTACAACGCGGTCGTGGACGTGATCGCCCGCGGCGCCTCGCAGCGCTAGATAAGGAGAGGGGGCTCTTTCGGTTCCCTCGCCCCCGGCGGGGGAGAGGGTCAGGGTGAGGGGGAGCGAAGGGAGGACTTGACGATGAATCCGTCGGAGATGCGAGACCTGATCCCGCCACTCGGCCTGCGCGAGTATTGGTATCCGGCTTTACCGGAACGCAAGGTCGGGAGGAGGAAGCCCACGGGGCTCAGGATGCTCGGCGACGACCTCGTGTTCTTCCGAGGCAAGGATGGTCGGGTCGTGGCCCTGTCCAACGTCTGCCCGCACCGTGGGGGTTCGTTGATGCACGGCGACTGCCACTACCAGGGCACAATCGCCTGTCCGTATCACGGCTGGGTCTTCGACGAACACGGAAACTGCGCGGCCGTGCTGTCCGAAGGTCCGGAGAGCAGGATTCCCGGCAAAGTGCAGGCTAGGGCCTATCCCACGCGGACGGTCAAGGGCCTGGTCTTCGTCTGGATGGGACAGGGTACGCCCGTGCCGATCGAGGAAGACGTTCCCCAGGAATTTTTCGAGGGACCGGAGACGCTGGTTTTCCATGACATCAAGTACTGGCCGGTCAACTGGCGCGTGGCGTTGGAGAACGCGCTCGACAGCCACGTGATGTACGTGCACCGGAACGCGCTGCTCCAGCTCCTGGAGCCGATCCTACAGTTCGGCCCGCTCGGCTATCGCCCGAGATTCGTCAAGGACCGGGCGGTGATCGGCCACCTCCCCGAAGACCCGACAAAGCGTCCCGCTCAGGAGTTCTATCCGGGGGTGAACGGCTTCTGGCCAAAGCACCGGTGGCGATACTTCTGGCTCTGGGCGTTCCGCTGGAGGATCTCCCGCCGCGCAACGGTCGCGCCCTTCAACCCCGACGAGGAGTGGGGGATGCACACCATGATCGACGGGGCGCGCGCTCGATCCGGCGGACACCATCTCCCGAGCATGTTCCGCTTCAACATGGACACGTACATGTACACGCGCTGCTGCGTGCCTGTCGATCTGAAGACCACGCGCGTGGTCTACTACCACGCCGTGCGGCACCGCACCGCGCTGGGTCGGCTCTGGTCCACCGTGCGTTTTCACGGGTTTCAAAACTGGCTCATGAACACGAATTTCTCGACGCAGGATTACAGGGTCATGGCGCCGCAGCGGTACGACACGCCGGAAAAGCTGTCCGGCACCGATGCCGAGGTCATCGCGTGGCGGAAGCTCCTCCTGAGGGCCCGGGGGATGCCCGCCCGCGTCTCAGATCTTGATCCGGACGGCGCAGAGCCAGCCGGCGACTTCGAGATTCCACGGGGAGCGACCTCCCATAGCTCTAGAAGCTTGTCGAAGTAACGGCGGCCATGGACCAGACAGCGCTTCGAGCGCCGGCTCCGCCGGCGCAACCGGTTCTGGGGGAGGTCTCGGAGGGGGCCGCCGAGGCCCCCTCCGACGACTAGAGGCGCGGGCAGATTCGTCATGTCGCTTCTGCGCATAAGCTTTGCGTGCTGGCCGTACGATCGGGTTGAGGCTCTGAGGGACGGAGAGGTTACCCCCGAGGGCATCGATCTGAACTTCATTCCTTCCCATCCGGGGGACACGTTTCTTCGAATGCTGGACCACAGGGAGTTCGAGGCATCTGAGATGTCGATGAGCTCCTACCTGATGTCCAGGGAACTGGACGACCCGTTCGTCGCTATACCGGTGTTTACGTCCAGAACGTTCAGGCATAACGGACTCTTCGTCAACACGAAATCCGGCATCAAGGAGCCGCAGGATCTAGTCGGGAAGAGAGTGGGACTTCCGGAATATCAGATCACAGCCGCCCTGTGGATACGCGGCATTCTCCAACACGAATACGGGGTCCATCCTGCCAAAATCGCGTGGTTTGCGGAGCGGTGGGGCAGAGGAATGCGCAGTCACGGTAGGGCGACCGGCTTCAAGCCGCCGCCGGGGGTTTCGATCCAGACGATTCCGAATGGCGAGAGCCAATTCAGCCTGCTCGTCGAGGGAAAGCTGGACGCCGCCTTTGTGATCCAGGATATCCCGTCCGGCATCTGCCGCAGCAGCTTGCGGGATTTCACGGGGCCTGTCCAGAACGTACGGCGTTTGTTCGAGGATTACAAAACGGTGGAGGTGGACTACTATCGCCGAACCGGTCTGTTTCCAATCATGCATACGGTTGTTCTTCGCAGAGATGTCTATGAGCAGAATCGATGGGCGGCGCAAAGCCTGTATAGAGCCTTTTGCGATGCGAAAGAGAAGTTCTACAAAAACATCGGGGAATGGGAACTCTTCAGCTTTCCATGGATCAGGCATGCGTTGGAAGAGCAGCGTGCCCTCATGGGTGACGACCCGTATCCTTACGGCCTGGGGGCCAATCGGAAGGTTGTGGAAGCGATATGCCAATACTCCTTTGAGCAGGGTTTGACCAAAACCCGAGCCACGCCGGAGAGTCTGTTTGCGCCCAGCACTTTGGATACCTGACCTGGCCAGCCCCTAGGCCGGATTATTCGCGTCCGCGCTCTGCACCCTCGCCCCAGCCCTCTCCCTCAGGAGGGAGAGGGAGCCCTTTCGGTTCCCTCGCCCCCGGTGGGGGAGAGGGTCAGGGTGAGGGGGCTTGATGAGGACACGCTTCTGCGTCTCGTGAGTGACATGGTCGACATGCCGAGCCCGACCGGGACGGTCAACTCGGTCCTCGCGCGGCGGGTGGCCTGCCTCGCGGCATGGCTGAACCTGCCACGCTCGAACTGCAGGGGGGAGGTTCGGAAGGGGGGCACCGCCCCCCTCCGAGTATCCTAGGGATGGCGGCGCGAATGGCCATCGATACCGGGGGCACGTTCACCGATCTCATCGTCGCCGATCGCGGCGGGGCCCCGCGGTTCTACAAAGCGTTGACCACCCCCCATGACCTTCCCCGGGGAGTCTTCGCCGCGATCGAGCAAGCGGCCGCGGAGCGCGGTGTCACTGTGGGCCGGCTTCTGGGAGAGACCGAGGTGATCATCCATGGGACCACGGTCACCACCAACGCCGTGTTGACGCGAAGTGGCGCCAGGGTGGGACTGCTCACCACGGAGGGCTTCCGTGATCTTCTGAACATGAGACGCGGGATACGGGAGCGGCAGTACGACTCTCGCCAGGCTCCTCCGCCCCAGCTGGTTCCTCGCCGACGGATTATTCCTGTCCGTGAACGGATCGACAGCCTCGGAAGCGAGCTCGTCCCCCTGGACCGGGAGGCCACCTCGCTGGCCGGAAGGTGGTTTCAGGAAGAGGGAGTGCAAAGCGTGGCGGTTGCATTTCTGTTCTCCTTCCTGAATCCGGACCATGAGAGGACGGCGCGGGAGCTGCTGGGCCAGTACTTTCCCGAAGCGGCGATCTCCCTTTCGAGCGACATCTTGCCCGAAGTGCGGGCGTACGAGCGGATCAGCACCACGGTGCTCAATGCCTACGTGAGTCCGCTGCTGGCGGCCTATCTGGGGTCGCTGGAGCACCGACTTCGGGGGAATGGCTTTGCCGGCGCCCTGCTGATCGTTCAGTCCAACGGGGGGGTGATGGCTCCCGAGATGTCCGCCCGCTTTGCGGTCCATACAGCGCTGTCGGGCCCGGCCGCGGCGCCCAGGGCGGCGGCATACTACTGTGATCGGCACCACCGGCGGGACTTCATCACCATCGATGTGGGAGGCACGAGCTTTGATGTCTCGATGGCCAGAGATGGCACGCCGGACGTCACGGTCGAGGGGCAGATCGCGGGCTATCGGATCGCCGTTCCCATGCTGGATATCCACACCATCGGCGCCGGTGGCGGCAGCGTCGCGTGGATAGACGAATTGGGCTTGCTCCGAGTCGGCCCTCAGAGTATGGGCGCCAATCCCGGGCCCGCGTGCTACGGCCTGGGGGGTCAGGAGCCGACGGTCACCGATGCCGACCTCCTGCTCGGCTATCTCGACGGCCAGGGGTTCTGGGGTGGGCGGATGGAGCTGGACGTGAAGCGCGCCGCCCAGGCTGTCACGGAAAAGATCGCGGGGCCCTTGGGGATCGACCTCCTTCACGCCGCCTCGGGCATCTTCGAAGTGGTGAACTCTCAAATGGCGGAGGCCATCAGCGTGGTCTCCGTTCAGAAGGGGTACGACCCGCGAGAGTTCACGTTGGTGGTCGGCGGCGGCGCCGGACCGATCCACGCCGCCGACATTGCCAGTCGCCTTGACATCCCGCACATTCTCATTCCCAAGTCGGCCTCACTCCTGTGCGCGATGGGCATGCTGTTCTCCGACCTCCGTCACGATTTCAGTCAGACCTTCCACGCGTCGATCGAGCAGCTGGATTTCGTGCGGTTGAACGTCTTCTACACCGACCTCACGACGAGGGCGATCGACACATTGGCGAAAGAAGGCATTCCGCGCGCCCGCATCGAGGTTCAGCGTTGGATCGACCTGAGGTACATCGGGCAATTTCATGAGGTCCGGGTCTTGCTGCCGACCGAGGAGGAGGTGTCGAGCTCCAGCCTGGCGTCGGTTGTCGCGGCATTCCATAAGCGACACGAAGAGCTCTTCGGCTACGCCATGCCCGAGGCGCCTGTCGAGTCGGTGAACCTCCGCATGACCGCGGTCGGGCGCATTGACAAGCCGGCGTTTGCCGACCAGCCGTATCGTGGGCCAGATCCTTCTCCGGCTTTCAAGGGCATGCGCTCCGCCTTTCTGGATGGATCCTTTCGAGACGTCCCCGTCTACGATGGCTCTCGACTGGGCAATGGCAACGTGATCCGTGGACCCGCGATCGTCGAAGAGCCGTCCACGACGGTCGTGGTGCCACAGAGATACCGGCTCCTCTGTGATCCGCTCGGCAATTACCTGCTCTCGGCCGAAGGCGCTGACGGGCGCGCGAGCCGCGACAGCTCGTAGGAGGGGAGCGCATGGGCGTAGATCCGATCCTGAGAAGTGTGGTGACGAACAGTTTGACGAGCATCAGCCGGAAGATGGGCGAAAGTATGCTTCGAAGTTCCCGGTCGCCGATCTTTGCGGAGGCCCGTGACTTCGTGACCGCTGTCTTCGATCGGCGGCTGCGCCTGGTGGCGCAGACGCCGTATATCCCGGTGCTGATTGGATCCACTCCGGTCGCCCTCAAGTCCATCGCCGGACATTTCAACGATACCGTGACGGATGGAGACGTCTTTATCCTGAATGATCCGTACTGGGGAAACAACCACCCACCCGATGTCACGGTCGTCCGACCCGTGTTCCACCGTGGAGTACTCCGCTTCTGGGCCTTCACCCGGGGCCACCAGACGGACATCGGGGGCGGGGCTGGTGGTGGCTACAATCCGGGCGCGCGCACGTGTTGGGAAGAAGGGCTGATGATTCCGCCCTCCCGCCTGTACGCCGGAGGGAAACGATGCGACGATCTGTGGACCATGATCATCAACAACGTGCGCTACCCGCTCCTGGTCGAAGGAGATCTTCAATGCATGGTTGGGGCGACCCGCATCGGCGAGCGGGAGCTGAGGGCCTTGCTTGATAAATACGGCCCCGAGACCATAGGGGAGACCATCGAGGAATGGCTCTGTGCTTCGGAGCGGCGCGTCCGTGCCGAGATCGCCGGGATGCCGGATGGCGTGTATCGGGCCGAGCGTCGTCTCGATTACCATGATCCTGACTCCGGCGAGGAGGTCCCTCTGACCATCCGCCTGACCCTCACCATTGCGGGCGACGGGATGACGCTCGATTTCGAAGGGACCGACCCCCAGGTGCCCCATTTCGTCAACAGTCCCCTGGCCAACACGATGTCGGCCTGCTATCAGGCGGTGTTCACCACCCTCGACCCCGACATCCCGTTCAATGAGGGGTCGCTGTCGCCCATACGAGTGGTTGCGCCCGAGGGTTCTGTCGTCCATCCCAAGAAGCCTGCGCCGACCACGTACTGCACGGTGCTTACCGCGGCAGCCATCGTGGAAGCGGCCTGGCTGGCGCTATCGCAGGCGGCGCCGGAACGAGCCCAGGCGGCGTGGGCTCGATCGTGCTCCGGCATCGGAAGCGGCCAGAATCCCAGAACGGGGCGGCCCTTCGCGTGTATCCACCATTTCTGCAAGGGGGGCGCCGGCGCGACCGACGGGTTTGATGGCTGGGATCATATCGGGGGGGTGATCGTCATGGGGGGATCCCGCGCCCCGGACCCCGAACTGTACGAGCTCGTCACGCCTCATACCATTCTAGAATATCAGTACTGGCCGGACAGCGGCGGAGCAGGAACGTGGCGCGGGGGCCACGGAGTTTCTTATCGAGTCCGCTTCGAGGCGGAGGATACGACCCTCGCCGTCTTAATCGGCGGCGTCACCGAGGAGACGGCGCCCTATGGGCTACAAGGGGGACATCCGGCTCCGAAGAGTATCGTGAAGCTCCACCGACAGGATAGCGCCGTCGAAGAGGTCACGAGCACGACCCTGTACCGACCGCGGAAGGGAGATGTGTTCCAGGTGATGTACTCGGGAGGAGGCGGCTACGGGGACCCCTACCAGCGGCCGGCGGAGCGAGTGCGGGAGGATGTGATCAACGGGTTGCTCTCCCTCGAGAAAGCCAAAGAGGAGTACGGTATCGTGCTGGACCCTCGCACGCTGGCTCTCGACGAGAGCGAGACGCAGCGCCTCCGAGCCGGGCGCTCGGCGGAGCGCCGTCCTCACCCCCCCTCCGAGTGACCTAGCGCACATTTTTCGTGAATTGCTCAGCGCGTCTGACAGGCCCCCTCACCCTGACCCTCTCCCCCACCGGGGGCGAGGGAAC
>CAYJUC010000095.1:0-1684 GCA_964372605.1 uncultured bacterium
AAGCCGGTCTGCCGCCAGCTCCGGCCGTTGTCGGTCGAAACGAGCACACTCCCCCGCGTCCCGGGAGGCCCGTTCCCCAGCCCGGCGTAGAGTGTCCCGGCGTCCGCCGGCTTGGAGACGAGGGCGCGGAAGTAGCGGTCCGGCGATTCTGAGTCCGCCGTGGTCCAGCGGCCGCCGCCGTACACCGCCACCCCGCGGGGCGTGGCGGCCAGCAGCGTCCGGTCTCCCGCGAGCGCGAGAGCGTGAATATCGAGCGAGGGAAGGTCACGGTTGATGGCGACCCACGTCCACCCCCGATCGCGGGTCACGAACACCCCGCCCACCTCGACGCCCGCCCAGGCCGTTTCCGGCTCTGCCGAGTCAAAGAGGACGGTGGTGACCCGCGGCGTGTGCGGCTCCGGCGTCCCAGCGGGCAGGGAGAGAGGGAGCGAGGACCAGTGTTTGCCCCCGTCCTCCGAGATCAGGAGCGCCAGTGGACGGCAACCGGCCAGGATCGTCGACGGTTCCCTCGGGTGAATCCCGAGCGCCCACACTTGAAGCTCGGGACTCGGGAGCGGAAGGGAGCTCCACATCCTCCCGTCGCGCCGATAGACGCCGCCTTCGGCGCCGGCGTAGAGCTGCCCGCCGTCGGGCGAACCTGCGAGCGCGTAAATCTTTGCCGCGCCGGGGACGCCCGACTCCGGCAGCCAAGTCCGGCCAAGATCGTCGCTCCGCCAGAGCCCCTCACCAATCGTCCCGGCGTAGATCATGGCCCGTCGATCCTCCTCACCTTGACGTGCGAGGTGGTGAACGTTACTATCGGGAGGCATTTTTGTCAATGTCACTCAACACGCTCATCCAGGCGCTTGTGTCGGGTGTACTGCTGGGGTGTTTCTATGCCCTGATAGCGCTGGCCTTTTCCATGATCCTGGGGGTCACGCGCTCCTTCAACCTCGCCCACGGCGAGCTGGTCATTCTGGGCGGCTACCTGGGTTACTGGCTCTGGGTCGCCTCCGGCCTTCATCCGATCTTTCTCCTCCCTGTGGCGGCGGCGCTGCTCCCGCTGGGACTTCTCTGGGAGTGGCTCCTCCAGCGCGTCCCGGAGCCGAAGGAGCTGAACAGCCTGGTCCTCACCTTCGGCCTCTCGCTGCTCCTCCAGAATGTGATGGCGGCGCTCTGGAAGAGCGACTACCGCCTGATCGTGAGCCGGTCCTTCACCGAGAGCGTCAGGGTCGGCGCCGTCCACCTGAACCACGGGCGACTGCTCGCTGCGGCGGCCGGCCTTGCCGCGGTCGGCCTCTCCTCCCTCGGACTCACCCGCACCCGCTGGGGGCGCGCGATCCGCGCGACGGCGCTTGATCGCCAGGCCGCTGCCCTTCTGGGGATCAACGTGGACCGCGCCAGCCGCACCACATTTCTCCTCGCGCTGGCCCTGGCCGGGATCGCCGGGGTCTTCTTCGCCACGCTCCATTACCTCTCTCCCACAGCGGGGGTGGAGCTGACGCTGCTTGCCATCGTGCTGGCCATCTGGGCGGGCGTGGGCCGTCTCTGGGGGGTGCTCGCCGCGGGGATCCTCTTGGGCATGATCGAGGCTGTGACCATCGCATGGGCGGGGCCGCGGTGGCGCGAGCTGATGGTCGCAACGATCCTGCTGGGGTCCCTCCTCACCCGCTCCAGAGGGCTGGCCCACGGCTGGGGGCACTGA
>CAYJUC010000095.1:1784-11594 GCA_964372605.1 uncultured bacterium
TCGCTTCGCGGACTGTCGCCGTGGTGGGCGGTGATGCTGGGGGGCCTCACGGGAGTCGCCGGGGCCGTGGCGATCGGCCTGGTTTCGGCGCGGCTCAAGGGCGCCTACCTGGCTCTGGCCACCCTCGCCTATGCCGAAATCTGGCGCGGGATCGCGCAGAACTGGACGGAACTCTCGGGCGGTGGCAGCGGTCTCATCGGTATCCCGCCCCTCCCCGCGCTCTCTCAGGTGCCGGTGGATTTCACCCGGGGCCGGGCCGGTGGCTACTATCTCTCGCTGGCCTTCCTGCTGGCGGTCCTGGCCGTGCTTTCCGCGATCCTCCATTCCCGGGTAGGCCTCGCCTTCTCGGCCATCCGAGAAGAAGAGGAGCGAGCGGAACTGCTCGGGCTCTCCTCGATCCGCTACAAGCTCCTGGCCTTTGTCCTTTCCGCATTCTTCACGGCCCTGGCAGGAGCGCTCTACGCCCACACCATCCGCGTCGTGGAGCCCGACCTGGTCTTCGGGCGCTCCTACTCGTTCCTCCCGCTGGTGATGGCCACCTTCGGCGGCCTTCACACGCTCTTGGGACCGCCGGCCGCCGCGCTCGGCCTCTACCTCCTGAGCGAGCTCTTCCTCCACCCGTACGCGCCGGTTCTCCACCAGATCCCCTATGCGCTCGCGTTGATCCTCGTGGTGCTCTACCTCCCCCGCGGCCTGGCCGGGCTCCTGACGAGGCGGACGCCCCGTGGCGCTGCTTGAGAGCAGAGGAGTCTCTAAAGCGTTCGGCGGCCTCCTCGCGCTGCGGAGGGTGGATCTGGCCATCGAGGAACGTGAGCTGGTGGGACTCCTGGGCCCCAACGGGTCGGGGAAGACCACGCTATTCAACATTCTTTCCGGGCTCCTCCGCCCGACCGGCGGCGAAGTCTGGTTCCGAGGGATGCGGATCACCAAGACCGGTCCCGTGGAGCGCTCGCGCCTCGGCCTCGGTCGCACCTTCCAGATCGCCCGTCCCTTCGCCCACCTCTCCGCTCTCGACAATGTTCTCGTGGGGATCACCTTTCGCTCCCGGCATCGCCAGCCAAGCTCCGCTGACAGGCGGCGGGAAGCGGAAAAGCTTCTCGCGACCGTCGGGCTCGGTGACAAGGCCTACTGGCAGGCCCGGGAGCTTTCCCTCGGCGAAGCGAAGCGTCTCGAGCTGGCCCTGGCGCTTTCCACCCGTCCGACGCTCCTCCTCCTGGACGAGCTGGCCTCCGGTCTTTCCCCCAAGGGGCGCGAGGAGGTGATCCGCTTCTACGGTCGGCTCCGCGAGCGCGGCCTCGCCATCTTTGCCATCGAACACTCGTTCAGAGTGCTGGCCCAGGTAGCTGACCGGCTGATCGTCCTCGACCAGGGGTCCGTGGTGGCCGACGGCGCGCCAGACGCGGTCCTGGCCTCACCCAGAGTCGCGGAGGCCTATCTGGGGGAGGAGGACGAATGAGTTTACCCCTCCTGTCGGTGGAGGACGTTTACGTCGGCTATGACGATCTACTGGTGCTCAAGGGCTGCGCCATCGAGGTGCGGGCCGGGGAGTTTGTCGCGGTGGTGGGACCCAACGGAGCCGGCAAGTCCACGCTCCTCCGGGCCATCGCCGGCCTCCTTCCGCCCCGCTCCGGGACCATCCGACTGGAAGGGGAGCGGATCGACAGGCTCCCCCCCTACGAGATCGCGGCCCGCGGGATCGCCTTGATTCCGGAGGGGCGCCGGCTCTTCGCCGAGCTCACCGTCAGGGAGAATCTCGAGTTGGGAGCGTTTCTCCCGCGCGCGCGCGCCAGGCGGGAGGAAACCCTCGGCGTCGTCTTTCTCCTTTTCCCCGTCCTCCAGGAGAAGCAATCGGTTCCGGCGAGCGCGCTCTCGGGCGGCGAGCAGCAGATGCTGGCGCTGGCCCGAGGGCTCATGGGACGGCCCAGGCTCCTCTGTCTGGACGATCCATTCCTCGGGCTCGCCCGGCCGGTCATCAACCGCTTCTGCGAGACCATTCGGTCCATTGCGGCTGAGGGAATGACGATTCTCGCCGCCGGCCAGCACGTCCGACGTCTCTTCCGCTTGGCTCACAGGGCCTACCTCCTCGACGAGGGGCGCGTAATCCTCCGAGGCTCCGGCATCGAGCTGGCGGGAGACGAGCGAGTGCGCCGAACACTGCTCGACCTGATCCCGGGAGTGGGCTAGTGCGGGTCCATGGGCTAGCGCGGCGCCTCCTCTTCGCCTTCGCTCTGCTCGTTCTCCTGGCGGCGCCACGCCTCGCGCGTCTCCTGAGCGCGCACCTCCTGGCGCTTGAGCTGCTCCTCCCCGGATGGGCGCCCACCTTTCAGCAGCCGGTCCAGACCGAGGTTCTGGTGAACGGCGGCGTGGCGGATCTCTACCGCCCTCCCGGGCAGGCCCGCGGCGGGCTTCTCCTGGTTCACGGACTCTCCCGCTACGGAAAATCCCACCCGGCGTTCCAGCGGGTGGCCCAGAGTCTCGCGCGGGCCGGATTCATCGTGCTGGCGCCGGACTTCGAGGGACTCAGGGCTTTCCACCTCTCCCAGGACGATGTGGGCTCGGTGGTGCGCGCGGTGACCAAGCTGGCGGAGCTCGCGCCCTCTCCGCTCGGTATCGTGGGGGTGAGTTTCGGCGCTGGACCCGCGCTCCTGGCTGCCGCCGATCCGTCGATCCGGGATCGCGTGGAGCTGGTGGGCAGCCTGGGCGGCTACTACCATCTCCTCCATGTGGTTTCCTTCATCACCACAGGATGGTTCGAGGACGGCGGGATCTTCTTCCACACCCGCCAGCAGGAGTACAACCGCTGGAAGCTCTTGGCCGCGCTCACCCCCTACGTCACCGACAGGGACGAGCGGAGCCGGCTCCAGCGGATCGTCGATCGGAAGCTGGCGAACCCCCAAACGGCCGTTCGGTCGGAGGTCGGGCGGCTTGGCCCCGAGGGGCGCGACCTGTTCGCCCTCGTTGAAAACCGCGAGCGTGATCGGGTCCCCGCCCTCCTGGCCAGACTCAGCCCCGCGGCCCAAGCAGCGCTGGAACGGCTCTCCCCGGCGGTGGCCATCGACGGCGTGCGGGCACGCCTGCTCATTGCCCACGGACGCGGCGACGATTCCATTCCCTTCACGGAAAGCCTGAAGCTGGCGCGATCGGTGCCGAATTCCGGAGGGGTGGTGATCTTCGACGGGCTCCGCCACGCCTTCCCGTCGGAGCGCGAGTGGCTCCTCCGCTTGAGCCAGGTCGGGGAGCTGGAGCGCCTGGTCTGGCTCCTGGATAAGCTGCTCGGGATGCGCCGCTAGTTCACTCGGAGGGGAAGGCGTTCTGGATGCGACGCATCGGCCTCGCCGCCGGGCTCATCGCGGCGATTTCCCTCACGGCAATCCTGATCGCGATCTTCCTCCCGGAGGCCCCTCCCCCGCCCGGCGCCCCCGCTGGCCAGCAACTCTACGCGCGCTTCTGCGCCTCCTGCCACGGCAGGAGCGGCCGCGGCTCCTGGAACGCCACGCTCTCTCTGATCCGGCCCGGCAACCTCTCCGATCGCTCCCGCATGCAAAGGCTCACCGATCAGTATCTCGCCGACCTCATTAAGCACGGGGGCGCCCCGATCGGGAAACCCGGGATGCCGGCCTTCGGTTTTCACCTGACGGATGCCGAGATCCGGGAGCTGGTGGCCTACGTCCGAACCCTTTCGGCCACCCGCTGATGGCAAGGAAGTGTGCTAGACTTGCTGAGCTAAAGAAACAAACAACATATGCCAAAAGCCGCTGCTCTAACCGAAAAACTTGAACCGCTGATCTATGAGTTTCCGGTTAAGTATCAGCGCGACCGGACAGGGTGGATGGCATGGCCAGAGGGTTTGCCTGTGACTGCCATCGCGCCCACAAAGGCCGGAGTCCGCCGGAAGTTACGGGGTGCACTGCGGGCGTACTTTCGCAGCACCCTTCGTTATGGTGATCCTCTGCCCGTTCCGCCACGCCGCGTACCAGCCGAAGCCGAGACGATTATGGTTTGTGCGTGGCCAAGCTGAAGGACCTGCTGCGGTTCCTCCGCGCGCATGGATGGGAGCAAGATCGGCAAGAATCCAGCCAACGGGTCTGGCGACATGCAGATGGTCGTCGGATCAGTCTTGCTGCGCATGAAAGCCAAGAACTCAGCCGACCCAAACTGGCCAAAATCCTGAAAGACGCTGGCTACACGCTAAAGGACTACTTTCGCTGGTAGGCCTTATTCCGCCGGAAACGATCCCACCGTACGCTGATGGCACGGCCGGATCCGCTCCCACTTCACTGCATGAAAATACCGCCGTTGACCTGGAGGAGGTGCCCGGTGATCCAGGA
Source organism: uncultured bacterium (assembly GCA_964372605.1). Classification (GTDB taxonomy): domain Bacteria; phylum Methylomirabilota; class Methylomirabilia; order Rokubacteriales; family CSP1-6; genus CAYJUC01. Next base: position 6,113 of record CAYJUC010000095.1, read on the forward strand.
TGACAGGTCGCTGGCCAGGAACAGGATCGCGCCGGCGACGTCGTCCGGCTGGCCTAACCGTCCCAGCGGAAGCTCGGCCTGCCAGGCGTGAATTTCCTCTGGCGTGCGCTCAACGATCGCCGTCTGAACCGGCCCCGGCGCGACCGCATTGGCGGTGATCCGATATGACCCGAGCTCGAGGGCCAGCGAGCGAACCAAGCCGATAACCCCTCCCTTGGCGGCTGAGTAGTGCGCCATGCCCTCCTTGCCGACAACGCCGAAAAAGGAGGCCGTGCAGATGATCCGGCCCTGCGGGCTCTGCTTGAGGGCCGGAAGGGCGGCGCGCACCGTGTAGAAAACGCTGCCGAGATCGATCTCGATCATCCGGTCCCACGCCGCCTCGTCCATCTCGGCCACGAGCGCTCTTCCGCCGATGCCGGCGTTTGCCACGAGAACGTCGAGCGCCCCCCAGCGATCGACCGTCCGCCCGACTGCCCGGCTCACCGCCTCCGGCCGGGCCACGTCGGCGACGACCCCCTCGACCTCGTAGCCGGCTCTCGAGGCTTCCAGCGCGACCGCCTCCACGCGCTCCTGACGGAGGTCGACGACCGCCACCCGTGCGCCCGCCCGGGCGAGCCGGAGCGCGGTAGCGCGGCCGATGCCGCTGCCCGCCCCGGTGACCAGAGCAACCCGACCCGACAGATCGATCATCGACCGTGCCTCATGGCATCAACCCACCACCGTTGATGTGGATCACCTGGCCCGTGATGTGGCGGGAGCGCGCGGAGAGCAGGAAAAGGATCAGCTCGGCCACGTCCCTGGCAGTGCCGATCTGCCCGAGCGGGTTCTTCAGGAGAGAACGCTGCACATCAGCCTCTGCGCGGCCCGGTATCTTCCTGGGCATCGGGGTGTCCATCGCTCCCGGAGCAATCACGTTCGCGCGGATGCCGGAGCCGGCCAGCTCCAGCGCCAGCGACCTGGTGAACGCCGACACCGCGGCCTTGGACGCGGCGTAGTGGGCCCGTCCAGCCATCCCGGTGTACGCGATGCTGGACGAGATCGTCACGATCGCGCCAGTGCGCCGCGGGATCATCGCCCTCGCCGCCGCTCGACAGCAGAGAAAGGTCCCGCGCAGGTTGACGCGGAGAATCCGCCGCCACTCGTCGTCCGACAGATCTTCCACCAACGCGTGGCTGTGTATCCCGGCACACGTCACCAGGGCAACCAGCGGTAGACCCGTGCGCTCAGCCGAGTCGAAGGCCGCCGCGACGTCCCGGGACTCTCCCACATCCCCGACGCTCGTGTGTATCCGCTTACCCGCGGCCCACTCGTCAGAGGCGGTCCGGAGGCCCGTTCCATCTGCGTCAAAGGCCAACACAGAGGCGCCAGCGCCAAGGAGCGCCTCCACAGTGGCCCTTCCGATCCCGCTGGCCGCTCCGGTCACGAGCGCCAGCTTTCCCTCCAGGTCAACACTGCTCATGGGAGCTTTTCGATCTTCGTGATGAGGAGCTTGTCCGGCACCTGCTTGATCGTAAACCGGATGCGGTCGCCTTTGTTGAGCTTCGCCCCATCCAGGAGCTCCTTGGACTCCACGAAGAACGACATGAACTCCATGGTTTCCATGAGCCCCGGCACCGGGTCGTGCCGGACCAGGATCATGGTCTCTCCCCACCGATCCTTGTAGACGCCGGTGACGCGGTAGACACCCTTCGCCGGCATCAGCGCCCGCAGCGTCCCCCAGATCCCCACCCCGAGCCCCGCCAGGAGGAAGAGGAAGAGCACCCACACTTTCCAGCTACCCGCGCGACGCATCGTCGTCTCCAAGATCCACCAGTTCCCCGGCGTGATCCCGCATCAGTTGCTGCTGTCGTCTTTGGCCGGCTCGCCTTTCAAGTGCGCGGGCGTGATTACCCAGGGGCCGCCGCATCCCTCTTCGGCCGCGCGCGCGGCGGTTCGATAGCCGCTCCCGAAGGTGATCACCAGCACAAGGAACCCGGCGACGCCCCCGAGGACGCAGAGGGCACCGCGCATGGGGATATTGACAGCCGTGGCCACCCCGGCCCCGACTTTGTAGGCGATATCCTTTCCATCCTCCTTGCCGGTCTCCTGCGTCTTGGCAGTTTCTGCGGCGGTCGTGGACGGAGTCCCGGCCTCCTTCGATTGGGCCGACACGGTCACCGGACCGGACAGCCCCACCAGCACCGCCAGCACCACGCTCAGGACTTTAAGAATGTTCATCATGCTCTCCCCGCGCGCATCCGCGCTAGACCACGCCACGGGACTTGAGGGTCCGGAGACGCTCCTTCCCCAGCCCCAGGTATCTGAGATAGACGGTCTCGTTGTCGGCCCCCACCGGCCGGCATGCCCACTTGATCCGGGGCGGAGTCCGGGACATTTTCCACGGCGGCGCCTGAAGGAGCAGCTCCCCGTAGTCGGGATCTTCCACCTTCTGGAAGACGCCGCGTTCCCACCAGTGAGGCTCGCCCAGAGTGTCGGCGGGGCGATTGAGCGGGGCCGTGACCACTGTCCCGGGCCCGCGCTTTTCCAGCATGTAGTCCTGGACCCTGTCGAGGATCTCCTGGGAAGTGAGACCCGCGGCCCAGGCCTCCAGCTCGCCGTGAAGCAGCTTCGAGTTCTGGAGCCGGTCCCGCGTGGTCGGGTAACGCTCCTTGAGGTCCGCCCGCCCGATGATATTCGTGAGCCCGGTCCAGTTGATGTCGGAGAAGCCGGCGATGAAAGAGTAAGAGTCCCGCGTCTTGACGAGGGTGTAGGGGAAGACGCAGGTGTTCAGCGCCCCGACGCGCTCTCGCACCCGCCGATGGGAGTGGTACCAGTGGACGTCATAGTCGGTGAAGCGCATCTCGGCTTCAGCCGGAGAGCAGTCGATGAACTGCCCCCTCCCGGAGGACCACCGCCACACCAGCGCCGCCATCACCGCAAAGGCCCCCCATCCGCCGCCGGCGTACCAGGCGATCCAGTTCCCCTGCTTGGTCGGCACCGCCGATTCCGGCGGGCCCTGCCCCTCCGGCTCGCCGGTCGTGTACAGGACGCCGGAAAGCGCCTGGTCGGTGATGTCGTAATCCGGGATGGCCGAGGCAGCCTTGGGCCCGAACTGACCGTGGGTGGAGAAGGCCAGATAGATCAGCCGGGGGTTCAGCTGGCTGAGCTGTCGGTAGCCGATCCCCCAGGCGTCCATCTGCCCGGGACGGAAACCCTCGATGATGACGTCAACATGGCGAGCCAGGCGGGCCAGGAGCTGTCGTCCCTCTGTACGCTCGAGGTTCAGGGTGATGTGGCGCTTGTTGCGCGCCTCCACCAGGTAGGCGAGCCCTGTGCCTCCATGGCGCAGGCCCTCGGGCGAGAAGAGCCGGGCCACGTCACCCTCCGGCGGCTCCACGCGAATCACCTCGGCGCCGAACTCGGCCAGGATGGAGGAGCAGAAGAGCGCGGCGAAATTCCCGCTGGAGCAGTCCAGGACCCGAAGATCACCGAGCGCCTCGGGCTTTTCGTGAGCCAGGCGCGGATCAGTCATCCCCTTGGCGACCCGGGACCAGGAATCCTGGGAATCGCTCACGACCCGTTCCTTCCCGCGGTCCACCCGTCGGGGGGCTTGGCGCCCGGACGGTCCGCCCACTTGCCGACGACCTTTTGGGCTTCCAGCTCCCTGATCCGGCTCGGCGGAAGCCCGAGCAGGCGGGTCAAGATCTCCTCGTTGTGCCACCCCACAGGCTTGGCCGCCCAGCGCAGCCTCCCCGGGGTCTCCGACAGCTTGGGAGCCGGGCCGTGCTCCACCATGGGACCGTAGAGCGGATCCTCGTAACCCCACACCGTGCCGCGTGCTCTCAGGTGGTCATCCCGATAACGGTCCTCTCCGGTGGCCACCCGGGCCGCGGCGAAGCCGTGCTTCACGGCGAGCCCTTCGATCTCCACCCGTGTCCGCTTCGCCGCCCAGTTCCGAATCAGGAGGAGGAGGGCCTCACGGTTGGCGGGAAGCTGGCGGGAGGCCAGATCCTTGAACCTCGGGTCCCGAACCATCTCCCGCGCCCCCATGGCCCGACAGAGCCCGTAAAACTCCTCGGCGCGCGGAGCGGCGATGGCCACAAAACCGTCCCGACACGGGAAGATCTCCGCGGGCACCTGCGCTTCGTCCTTGTTTCCGACGGGACCGCGGTCCGTACCGGTCAAGCCGTGGCGGACCCAGGTCCAGTCCAGCGAGCGGATGAGCCCCTCCGATTGCGCGTAGTCGATGAACTGCCCCTCTCCGGTCTTGTTCCGGTGGTAGAGCGCCACGAGGGCGGCGGTGGCGGCCATGATCCCCCCGAACCAGTCGCCGAGGAAGATGCCGCAGAGAATGGGAGGGCGCCCCGGGAACCCGGTGATCCCGATCATGCCGCTGACCGCCTGGGCCACGGCGTCGTAGGAGGCCCGCCCCTGAGAGAATGGGCCCCACTGGCCGAACCCGGAGTCGGCCACGTAGATGAGCCGCGGGTTGACCTCTCTGAGTTGGCGGTACCCGATCTCCCACCCGTCCAGGGTCCCCGCTCGAAAGTTTTCCACCACGATATCGGACCTGGAGGCCAACTGCTTCCAGAGTTCCTTGCCCTCGGCGGTGTGCAGGTCGATCCCCACATGGTACTTCCCGTGGTTCTCGGGGAGGAATCCCAACGCCGCGTTCTTCCAGAAGGTGGCCTCGGGGGTGACGTACCGCATGGTGTCTCCCCCGGGGGGCAGCTCCACCTTGATCACCTCGGCGCCGAATTCCCCCAGGAAGTCGGCGGTGGTGGGGCCGAGGATCAGGGTGGTCAGCTCGAGGACTCGAATCCCTTGAAGGGCCTCGGGCTTGTCGAAGATCTTCCGGGTGTCAAACAGATCGCCGGTCCAGCGGAAGTAGGCGGCGGTTCTCGAAGGCGCGGACGGCCGAGAGCGGCGCCCTCCGACCTTCCGTCGCCCTGTTTTTCCGGGAACGGACCTCATCATCTCTCCATGGGCAGATGAAAGACGCTGGTGCCTTTGGACAACTATAGCAAACGGATTCCGGGTTCAACGAGAAGATTGAGTCCGCCGGCCTGAAATGCTAATGATTATGGCATGGAGCTTGAGTTCATCCTCCCCCTGGTGATCCCCAACACCACCAAGATCGTCCTGCTCTCGCTGGACGGCCTGGGCGGCCTCCCTCGCCCGGAGAGCGGAAAATCCGAAATGGAGACAGCGCGCCTCCCCCACCTGCACGCGTTGGCAGCCGGCTCCGCCTGCGGCCTGATCAGCCACGTCGGGCCGGGGATCACTCCCGGGAGCGGGCCCGGGCATCTGGGGCTTTTCGGCTACGACCCGATTCGCTTCCAGGTGGGGCGCGGCGTTCTGGAGGCCCTCGGCATCGACTTCGAGCTCAGGCCCGGAGATGTCGCCGCGCGCGGCAACTTCTGCACGGTGGACAGCGCGGGGAGGATCACCGATCGGCGGGCCGGGCGGATCCGGACCGAACTCTGCGCCCGTCTCTGCCAGC
>CAYJUC010000096.1:0-11568 GCA_964372605.1 uncultured bacterium
CGTCGCGCATCACCTCCAGCTCGAACTCCTTCCAGCCGATGACCGACTCCTCCACCAGCACCGTTCCCACCGGCGAGGTCTGGAGCCCCCAGCGGATCGCCTCCTCCAGCTCCTCCGGGTTCCGGGCGACAGAGCCGCCCGTGCCGCCCAGCGTGAACGACGGCCGGATGATCACCGGGTAGCCCAGCTTCCGCGCGATCTCTCCGGCCTCGTCGAGACTCCGCACGTAGCCGGAGTCGGGCAGGAGGAGTCCGATCCGCTCGATCGCTTCCTTGAAGAGCTTCCGGTCCTCGGCCTTCCGGATGGCGGGGAGCGTCGCGCCGATCAGCTCGACACCGTAGCGATCGAGGGTCCCGTCCTCGGCCAGCGCCACGGCCAGGTTCAGGCCGGTCTGGCCGCCGAGGGTGGGGAGGAGAGCCTGCGGGCGCTCCCGGGCGATGACCTTCGCCAGCATCTCCGGGGTCAACGGCTCCACGTAGGTGCTGGACGCCATCTCGGGATCCGTCATGATCGTGGCGGGGTTACTGTTGACGAGGACGACCTCGAACCCTTCCTCACGGAGGGCCTTCACCGCCTGGGTCCCGGAGTAGTCGAACTCGCACGCCTGCCCGATCACTATCGGGCCCGAGCCGATGATCAGGATCTTCTGGATATCAGTGCGCTTGGGCACTCAGGCGTCCTCGCGTTTGACGATCAGATTGCCCAGGCCGCTCGGAGCCGGTTTGAGCGTATACCCTGCCTGTTCCAGCAAGACCCGAGCTTCAGCTTGAATTTTGGCAACCACTTCTTTGTCCGTGAGTTTCTCCTGCTCGCGCGCGTGCTCCTCCCGGATCTGGTGGAGCCATTCCAGGAAGTCGTGCCCATCCTTGATCACGAGGTGATCACCTCCTCTGGAGTGGCGAGGTCAAGGCTTCTGTATCCCCAAAGGACATTGGTGGCGTTCACCTCTCTTCGCGTCTTGGTCTTCACAATGTGCTGGAGGTTCCAACACCATGAACCGTGGCGATGGCAATACGGAGAGCATCGGGCTCCACCTTTGCCGGAATGGTCCCCGCCTCTATGTACCTTGCGGTCAACTCCCTGGCCTCCTGGTTGACCTCCAGCTCACGCAAGCCATGCTTTGTCACGATCCGGGAGAGCTGAGCCCTCAGTGGCTCGGGTGTCTTTCTCAGTTCTCGAAGCACTTCGTCTGAAATAAACGCGTCAAAATGACCCTCCGCGATTTCCTGGAAGAGACGTTCCGTCGGTCCTCTCTGGGAAAGCACACGGTCTCCAACCAAGAATCCGAAAACAGAAGTTTCAAGGTAAAGCTTCTGTTTCCTTGGCGCCAGGGGCTACTCTTCCACCAGTCCGTAGATCACGGATGTCTCCGGGGCGGCCTCCTCGCGCTTGTAGAGGATATCGTCCAGCGGGCCGGAGCCGATCCAGACCACCTCGCCGTTTCCCCAGAGCTGCTCGCCGAGGACGCTCAGTCGCTTCTGGACCCGCTCCATGATGGCATGGGCCTCCAGGGATCTGTCGCTGTCCGTGGTGAAACTGCTCCACTCGGGCTTCTGCCCCGATTCCTCGGTTTTGCGGTACGAGATCAGGTACTTCGGCATAGCTTAGATCAACCCCCCTTCGTCTTGACCATGACGTCCACAAACCGGGCGAAGAGATGATTGGCGTCGTGGGGCCCGGGGGACGCCTCAGGATGGTACTGCACGGAGAAGACCGGCAGCTCCGCGTGGCGCATTCCCTCCGAGGTGCCGTCGTTCAGGTTGACGTGGGTTTCGCGGAATCCGAACGGCTCAACCGACTTCGGGTCCACCGCGAAGCCATGATTCTGGGCCGTGATCTCCACCTTTCCGGTGGACAGGTCCTTGACCGGATGGTTTCCGCCGTGATGGCCGAACTTGAGCTTGTAGGTTTGCCCCCCGGCGGCCAGCCCCAGGATCTGGTGGCCGAGGCAGATGCCGAAGATCGGCAGCTTCCCGAGGAGGCGGCGGACCGACTCGATCAGGTAGGGAACCCCTTCGGGATCGCCGGGGCCGTTCCCGAGGAACACGCCATCCGGCTTCAATTCCAGGATTGCCTCGGCGCGCGCGGAGGCCGGCACCACGGTGACCTCGCAACCGACGGAAACCAGCTGTCTCAGGATGTTACGCTTGATCCCCGAATCGTAGGCGACGACTCTGAATCGCTTCGCGGGCGGTCGCTGGTACCCCCTCGACTGGTCCCAGAGCGCCTCCTCCCAGCCGTGCTGCTCTTTCACGGTGACCTCTTTGACGAGGTCCTTGCCGATCAGGCCGGGCGAGGCTCTGGCTTTGGCGACCAGGCGGTCGGCATCCGGATCGAGCGTGGAGATGACGCCCTCCTGCGCGCCCCGATCTCGCAGGTGTCGGGTCAGGGCCCGAGTGTCGATGGACTGGATCCCCACGATCCCGTGCTGCTTCATGTACTCGTCCAGCGTCATCCGGCCGCGCCATGACGAGGGGATGGGCGAGCTTTCTTTGATAACAAACCCTTCCACCCACGGGCGCCCGGATTCCACATCTTCGAAGTTGATCCCGTAGTTTCCGATGAGCGGGTAGGTCATCACGACGATCTGCCCCTTGTAAGAGGGGTCGGTCATGATTTCCTGGTAGCCGGTCATCGAGGTGTTGAACACCACCTCGCCCGCTGCTTCTCCTCCGGCGCCGAGGGCTCGGCCGCGGAAGATCCGGCCGTCGGCCAGCGCGAGAAGGGCGGGCTGGATCACGTTGATGTCTTGTCCGACTCGTTGTCGATCAGGATATTGGAAATGACCACCTCATCTTTAGCGTGGAGCTCTTTGAGTCGCACCTCCACTCGCTCCGTTTTCGAACTCGGCAGGTGTTTCCCGACAAACTGGGGTTGTATCGGGAGCTCTCGGTGGCCTCGATCTATGAGAACCGCGACCATCACGCGCCGGGGTCTCCCACGCTGAATGCCCGACAGGATCCCCCTCATGGCAGCGCTTGTCGTGCGACCGCTGTACAGAACATCGTCTACTAGCACCACAACCTTATTGTCAACACTAAAATCGAACCCGGTTACCGGCTCCCTTTCGGTGTGCACGTCGTCTCTGAACGGCAGGACATCCAGCGAGCCATTCGGAACTTTTACGGAAAAGGTTCTTTCCATGATTGCCGCTATTCGTTTCGCAATAATGTCGCCCCGGCTCTTCAATCCTATGAGGCACAAATCTTTGAGCTCCGGCACTGCCGATGCAATATCCTTTGCGAGCTTTTCGATGGTGGCGGCGACATCGCCCGGCGCCATCAATTGTCTTTGAGGACCCCTCAGATAGGGGGTAAAGGCGAGGCGTTTCGCCTCACTTTCTCCTGCGAACAGGATCAGCGTGTCCTGCGATAGCCAGTGCTCGACGAATTCTTCCAGGGCCGGATCATACTGGCAGAACTTTTTGGTTTTTCTGTTACCAACCACAGAGACCGAAAGTTCGAATGCGCAATAGCAACATTCGAGAATGAGGCGATGGGTCACAGATGTCTTTTCCCTCGCAAGGATGAAGAACTCTCGCGGGACGTCGGGTTCTCGCGTCGAAATGCAATTCTCATTGGGGCAAGCGGGCTCGCCGGCCGACCGGCTCTTATAGACAGACAGCGTGTCCGGCGGCGGAATATCGACTCCGGGGAACCCGGGCCGAGGCGGGTCAAGCAAAAAGCGGAGCAGGGCCATGCGGACCGCGACACCATACGAGACTTGCGCGAAATATTTGCTCCGCGGGTCGGCGTCGAGCTCTTTGGCTATTTCATCGACTCGTGGAAGTGGGTGCATGACGATCGCATCCCTCAGGGGGGGGCTGGTCAGAATTTCGGTGTCCAGCCTGGGATAGCCGCGCGCGATGACCTCTCTGGTCATGCGTTCTTTTTGGTACCGCGTCATGTAGACCACGTCGAGCCTCGGAATCCGCTTGGAAAGGTCTCGTTTAACGTCGACCTGGAGCTCATCGGCGGAGAATAAAGTTTGCTGCCGCGGATCTCTCGGGGTCATGTACACGGCGTCGAAATGCCGGAACCGTTCTGCGAGAGACGTCAGGTTTGCGCGTTCCAACTTCTGATCGTATTTGATCGCCAGTCTTCGTAAGAGATAGTCCGGCATCTCGAGGTCTTCGCCCGGAATGAGGATCAGTTCGGCGCCGAAACGCGCAAGCGCGGCTGCAAAAGAATGAATGGTTCTGCCAAATCTCAGATCGCCACACAGAGCGACCGTGAGCCCTTTAATCCGGCCCTTCTCTTTCAGCAGCGTGTAGAGATCGCAGAGGGTCTGGGTTGGGTGCTCATGGGAGCCGTCTCCCGCATTGATAACGGGAACCTCAGCGTGGCGAGCGGCCACTTTCGGCGCGCCATCCCACGGATGGCGGATGACGAGCACATCGGCGTACTGAGAGACCACTCTCGCTGTGTCGGCGATGGTTTCTCCCTTAGCGGCGGAAGACGACGCCCGCATGTCCGGAGAGCTGATCACGCTGCCGCCGAGGCGATTCATGGCGGCTTCGAAGGAAAGGCGGGTTCGCGTGCTCGGTTCGTAAAACAAGGTCGCCATGATCTTCCCGGTGAGCAGGCTGACCGACGTTCTTTGGGAATGTATTTTCGCCATCTCATCCGCGATGCCGAAGAGTTCCACGATCTCTTCGTTTGAGAGATCGTCGATGGAAATCAGGTCGCGTTTGGTCATATATCCTGTGTCGAGCCGTCGTGACCCGAACTCAGGAGGTCGGTTCCAGGATCACGACTTTATCCACGCCGTCCTCTTCCGTGAGCTTGACGGCGACGGTCTCCCGGCGGCTGGTCGGGAGATTTTTCCCCACGTAGTCCGGACGAATGGGCAGCTCGCGGTGCCCCCGGTCCACCAGGACGGCGAGCTGGATCATCCTGGGCCGCCCCAGGTCGGTGAGGGCATCCAGCGCCGCGCGGATGGTGCGCCCGGTAAAGAGGACATCGTCGACGAGAACCACGGTTTTCCCTTTCAGGGGGAAATCGACCTCCGTGCCTTTCACCACGGGCTGTTCGGTCAGCATCCCCAGGTCGTCGCGGTAAAGGGTGATATCCAGCGCTCCCACCGGCGGGGCTCGCCGCTCGATGGCGCGGATCTTTTCGGCGATTCGGCGGGCCAGGGTCACCCCCCGGGTCTTGATCCCCACCAGGGCGAGCCCTTCGGTTCCCTGGCTCTTTTCCAGGATCTCATGGGCGATCCGGGTCAGCGCCCGGTCGATCCCGGCCTCGTCCAGCACTTGGGCTTTTTCTCGCGCCGTCATGCGACCTTCAGCGGATCAAAAAAAAACCTCCTCCCGGCTAGGAAGAGGCTTCGTGTTTCGGATCGGTTGCATCGATTCCCCTTGTGAACCTCACCGGGCTCACTTAAAGGAGCAAGCTCGAACTTTATGCTAGCATCCGGAGCCCTTTTGTCAAGGCGTTTGTGCCCCGGCACGCAACCCAGCCCGCTTCGCCGGGCTGGGGGCCCGCCCTGCTCAACCAGGCGGGCGTGGCCGACAGGCCCGGGGGCCCGCCGCTGGGTAATCAGGAGGGCCTGGGGGGCGTGATCCCGTAAGCCCGGAGCTTCCGGTAGAGGTGGCTTCGCTCGATCCCGAGCTTTTCCGAGGTCCGCGTCATGTTCCCCCCGTTGGCGTGGAGTTCGGCCATGATGTAGGCGCGCTCGAAGGCTTCCCGAGCGTTCCGGAGGGATCGTTGCTTCCCCGCTTCCTCCACCGTGACGCCGGGGATCAGGGGGGGAGGCAAGTGCTCGGGTGTGACGACGTCGTCCGCCACCATGATGATGAGGCGCTCGACCATGTTCCGGAGCTCGCGGACATTTCCCGGCCAATCGTACTGCAGGAAATACGCCAGCGCCTCCTTGGAAATGGTCTTCGTCCGTTTCCCGTGCTCGTCCGAGAGGATCGACAGGAAATAGTGGGCCAGCGCCGGGATGTCCTCCTTCCGCGCCCGGAGCGGGGGCACCTCCAGGGGGATGACGTTGAGGCGATAAAATAGGTCTTCCCGGAATCGGCCCGCGTTGATCAGCTCGGGGAGGTTCTTGTTTGAGGCAGCGATGACCCGGACATCCACCTTGATGGTTTCCTTCCCTCCCACCCGCTCGAACGTCTGCTCTTCGAGGACCCGGAGAACCTTGGCCTGGGTCTTCAGGCTCATGTCCCCCACCTCGTCCAGGAAGAGCGTGCCGCCGTGGGCCAGCTCGAACTTCCCCCGGTGTCGCGTCACCGCGCCGGTGAACGCCCCTTTTTCGTGCCCGAAAAGCTCCGACTCGATCAGTTCTTCGGGGATCGCCGCGCAGTTGACTTCGACGAAGGGACTCTCGCGCCGGACCGACAACGCGTGGATCGCCCGCGCCACCAGCTCTTTCCCGGAGCCGTTCTCGCCATAGATCAGCACCCGCCCGCTGGTGGGAGCGGCGATCGCGATCTGGCGCCGGAGCTCGCGCATCGCCGGGCTGTCGCCGACGATCTGGTGCTGGCGCTCCACCTGCTTCCGGAGGGCCCGGTTCTCTCGCTCCAGGCACGTATGCGCCAGGGCTCGGGCCACCGCCAGGAGGGTTTTCTCCAGGGAAAGGGGCTTCTCGATGAAGTCATAGGCCCCGAGCTTGGTGGCCTTCACCGCGGTCTCGATAGTCCCGTGGCCCGAGATCATGATCACCGCCACCTCCGGGAGGACCTTTTTGATCTCGGCGAGCAGGTCCAGCCCGTCCATGCCGGGCATCCAGATGTCCAGCAGCACGAGGTCCGGCGGCTCCTCGCTGATCCGGGCCAGCACGTCGGTCGCTTTCCCCATCGCCCAGACACTGTAGCCCTCATCCTCCAGGACCCCTTTCAGCGAGGTCTGGATCGCCCGCTCGTCGTCCACGATGAGGATGCTCTCCGCGGCCACGGGTCATCCCTCCGGTCGGGCGTCCGGAAGTTTTACGGGAAGCTCGATGATGAGCCGGCTCCCCTTGGGGAGGGCGTCTTCCACCCAGATGGCCCCACGGTGATCGGTGACGATCTGGTGGACGATCGAGAGGCCCAGCCCGGTGCCGGCGGCCTTGGTGGAGAAGTAGGGGAGAAAGAGCTTTTCTTTGTCCTCCGGCGGGATCCCCACCCCGTTGTCGCTGACCAGGATCTGGACCCGGCCGGCCTCCGGGAACCAGCGCGTTTGGACGACCACTTCCCCCGCCCCGCTCACCGCCTCCACGGCGTTGTCCACCAGGTTCAGGACCGCGCGCTTGATCTGGTCCGGGTCCACTTCCACCAGGGGAAGGTCCGGCGCGAAGACGGCGTTCAACGTCAGCGCCGGGTGGGATTCCCGGTGGAGCGTCACCACGCCGTCCAGGAGACGGTGGAGGTCCGTGGGCCTGGGGTTCAAGGCCGGCATCCGCGCGAAGCGCGAGAACTCGTCCACGAGCTGCCTCAGCCCGTCGACCTCCTGGATGATGGTGTCGGTGCACTCGTCGAGGAGTTTCCGCTCATCGGCCACCTTGTCTCGGAGGCGCCGGCGAAGCCGCTGGGCGGAAAGTTGAATGGGGGTCAACGGGTTCTTGATTTCGTGGGCGATCCGCTGGGCGACTTCTCGCCAGGCGGCCAGCCGCTGCGCTTTCAGGAGTTCGGTCAGGTCGTCGAACACGAGCACAGTGCCCGCGTACTCCCCTCTCGGGCCCAGGAGCGCGGTGGCCGAGCCCAAGAGGGTCACAGCGTACCCGCCGCGGCGGAAACGGATCTCCCGCTCCTGGGTTCCTTCGCGGAGGTGGTCCATTCGCTGGATGAGCCCGATCACCTCGGCGAACCCGGGTCCCTGGAAGATTTCCCGGTAGGGGCGTCCGACGGCGCCCTCGGCGGGAAGCCCCAGCATGCGGGCCGCCGCCCCGTTGACGGTGGTCAGGCGCCCGGCCGGATCCAGCGAGACGACTCCCGTGGCCACCGCCTGGAGGATCGTCTCCGTGTACCGGCGCCGTTCCTCCAGCTCCCCGTGCTTGGCCTGGAGATCGAGGTAGGCCGCCTCCAGCTTCTCCTTCGACTGCCCCAGATCTCCTGTCATCCGGTTGAAGGAATCGACCAGGATCCCGATCTCGTCGTTGGCGCGCACGTTCACCCGGTATTTCAGATTGCCGGCGGCCACCTCGCGGGTCCCCTCCGCCAGGAGCTGGATCGGCACCGTGATGCCGCGGGCCAAGTAGAGGCCGAACCACGTGACGGAGAAGACGATGATGAGGGTCATCAGCAGGAAGAGCAGGATGTAGATCCCCTTGATGGGATTCTTCAGGAGCTTGAGCTGCTTGTATTCCTGGAAGGCCTGGGAGATCCCCCGGAGCCGTTCCTCGACACGCTGGGGCAGATGGGTGCCCACCACCAACGCGCCCAGAACCTGGCGCTCGTCCCCGGCGTCGCTCCAGATGGGGACCACCGCCTGGATCAGATCGCCGTCATCGAGTTCCCGGACGGCCGTGACCTCCTGCCCTCCCAGTCCGCGCTTGACCTGCTCCGGGCTTATCTGGCTGGCGCGGAGCGCGGCGAGGGCGGGGTCTGTTGCGTGCGCGAGTTCGCGCCCTCCGGAGTCGAACACGCTGATGGTGGCCAGGCCGAGCTCGGCCCGCTGCTCCGCCAGATAGGCCGCCAGCTCCTCTTCCTGCTCCCCGCCCGGGAGGCGGTCCCGGCCGATCGCCCGGGCGAGGGCCTGCCCATTACGGAGAGCGCCGACCTCCAGGGTCTGGTAGTAGGCCTGCGCCACCTCGACAGCTTGATCCATGGGACGCTCGACCTGGGGTTTGAACCACCCTTCGATGGAGGTGTTGATGAAATTCGAGGCGATGATGAAGATGAGGATCGCGGGGGTCAACGCCAGGGACAAAAAAGCGAGGACGAGCTTCGCCTTGAACTTGGAGCCGAGGACTTTCTGCCGTCGCTCGAAGGAGAGCTTGACGAGGTTCCGGAAGAGGAGAACGAGAAGCAGGAGGAAGAGAATCAGGTTCAGGTTGAAGAGGGCGAAGACGATGAGGTTCGAGGCGGAGGGGATCCGGGGCGAGCGGATCCCCACCTCGGCCAGCGTGGCGACCACCAGCAGGACCAGGGCCCCGCTGATGATCAGGAGGTTCCGCTTCCGGCGCTCGTGTTCCCCCGTGAGAGGCATGTCCCCGCCGTCCTATTGGGTCGTCGCCACGGTCAGCAGGGAGGAAGAGACCCACGGGGTTTGTTCCTCGCCGCTCCCCATGAACGGGAGGAACCGCGAGAGCGGGGGGCTGCCCCCGCTGGCCGCGACCTCGGCGCGCACGCGGATGTAGTAGACCTCCTCGGGGCTCAGGGTCGCTCCCGCGGCGAGCTTGAGCCCGCGAAAGTCGGAGACGACCCGCTGCGCTTCGCGGAGGTCCTTGGTGAGGTACGGCTCCCGAGTCTCTCCCGCGACCGAAAGGACTTTGTAGGCTTTCGTGACGACGTCGTACAGGACTTGCCGCTCGATGACCCTGGAGAGGATCCGGCGGTCGACCCAGAAGCGGCTGTACCGCCAGAGTTCCGCCTGAAAGCGGACGTGGACCGGGATGCCGCTCCCGAGCCCCTCCAGGAGCGCCGGAGGGATCGCCCCCAGAAGAATCACGTACACCGTCAATTCATGGCCGTTCAGGCCCAGAGAGAAATCGGCGATCCGGAGCTCGGCGGAGACGGGCGGACTGGTCGCCAGAATGGCGAGGCACAGGAGGAGCGCGAGGCAAAGCGCTCTAGGGCCCGGTGGGGCCGCTCTCCTGATTCCGGCGGCGAGGCTCGGCGCGCGCATACGTCAGACGAAACATTATAGCGCCGGCCGGAGGAGAGCGGAAGGACTGAGCCCCCTTGGCCCCCTTGGGGGGAGGCCTCGGAGGGGGCCATCGGGGCCCCTTTCGAGGATCTAGCGGGCTGCGAGGTCGGGCGCGAGCCGAGATCCCTGGCGGTCAAGGCGGGCAACCGCCCCGTCACGGGCTTGCTCTTCCCGGGCGGTCCGCTGGATGGCCAGGACCAGCTGGTGGTTGAGGGCGTGGCCGGCGTTCCGGGCAACCACGTGCCCGAGCACGGGCCGCCCCAGGAGCGCCAGGTCTCCGATCAGGTCGAGGATCTTGTGGCGGACGAACTCATCCTGGAAGCGCAGATCCCCGTTGAGGATGACGCGCTTGCCCACCACCACGGCGTTCTCGAGGGAGCCACCCTTGGCGAGGCCGTTTTTCCGCAACGTCCCCACGTCCTTCAGAAAACCGTAGGTCCGAGCGGAAGCCAGCTCATCCAGGAAGACGTGCTCGGTGCAGAGGAAAGAAGCGGCCTGCGTGGGAACCGCCGGATGGTCGAGGTCGAGAGTGTAGCTGATCCGGAACTCCCGACTGGGAAGAATCTGGAGCCACCGCGACTCGTCGCCGACCCGGATCGCTTGGGTGATCACCAAGGGTTCCTGCGGGAGAGACTGGACCACCCGCCCGGCGTCCCGGAGGAGTGCGGCGAATGGCCTGGCGCTTCCGTCCAGCGCTGGGATCTCGTCTCCTTCCACCTCCACCAGCAGGTTGGTGATCCCCAGGGCTCCCGCGGCGGCCATGAAATGCTCGACGGTCTGAACGCGACTGCCGTTCACTCCGAGGGTCGTGGCGAAGTGGGAGTCCACGACGTTCTCGGGAGTGGCGGGGATCAGAGTTCGATAGGGTGTGGAGGTCTGGAAAACAATCCCGAAACCAGATGGCGCCGGCGAAAGGGTGATCCGGGATGGCTGACCGGAGTGAAGCCCGATCCCTTCCACAGTCACTGACTTCGCGATCGTCTGTTGGAGATCCATGCTATAGAGCGGCCGTCTTCACAAAAACCCCTTGGTGAACTAGCAAGTGGAGTGCCATGTTTAAAAGAAGCTGTTTTTCAATAGGATAGAAAGCCGTGGTGTCTCGGCTCATCCCCGGCCGTTGCTGAAATGAGACAATAAGTCCGGTGGTTTTGTCTTATTTCTCCCACAGCCGGGCTGAGCCCGGAGTGATCACACGTCGAGGATGACCCTGATCTCCCACCCTCTCGGACTCTCCATCAGGGTCAGTTGATGAAAGGTCGCGGCCTTCACGAGGATGCCCACCCGATGCCGTTCACGATCCAGTTCCTCCCCCCAGAGGAGGGAGTGGACTTTTTTCTCCTCGAAGACCGGAAACTCGATCCGGTTCACCACGAACCCCTCGATGTCGTGGACGTAGAGGCATTCGTTCAGCCAGTTCACCAGGAGCGCCTCGGGGTTGTCGGCCTGGGCGCGCACCTCCCGCGACTCCCGCGGCGCGACGCTCTTCGGGTCCACGATGAGGGCGAACAGTCCGAGCCCCGCCTGGGCAAAGGCTAGGGCGAGGGTCGGGCCCCACGCCGTGACCCCGACGTCCGCCACCACATCGAAGTAGTCGTACCCTTGGGGCTGGCTCATCCCGCCGCGTCTCGATACCTCGGAAGGGGGCTTTGCCCCCCTTCCGAACCTCCCCCAGAGGGGTTGCGCGGGCCAAGCCCGCGCTCGAACAGATTTTGAGCATCGTCTCGACCGGCGCCCAGATCGCCGAAGCTGGATTGAAGGATGGAGACCGCTGCGG
>CAYJUC010000097.1:0-11552 GCA_964372605.1 uncultured bacterium
GCGCCCCCCCCCCCCGCCCCCCCCCCCCCCCCCCCGCTGGGGCGGCCCGCCGCGACAGGACCCGCGGCACAGCGGGCCAGGCATTAGCGGGGGAGGCCGAGAAGCTCCGCCGCGGTTCCGCCCAGCATCCTGGCCTTCGCGTCCTCGGGGAGCGGCAGGCCCCGGATCTCCTCGATGTACTTCCGGATGTCCTTGACTCCCTTCCTCGTGTCGGTGGTCGCGCCGGTGAAATCCTGCGGGTAGTCCGTCGCGAAGACCAGCCGCTCCGGCTTGATCCCCGTGAGCGCGCAGCGGAGGGCGGCTGGTCCGCCTTCGAACCCGCTCATGTCGAAGTAGAAGAGGTCGAAGTACTCATCGAACGAGCGCTTCAAAGGGGTCCCGAACCGGTACGCCTTGGCCGAGATCCGCTCCTTGATGGCCGCGATCCCGCCGCCGAAGTGCGCGATGACCATCTTGAGATCCGGGAACCGGTCGAGCACGCCGGCCGCGATCAGGCGCGACACGGCCAGGGTCAGGTCCAGCTCGCGCCCCACGATGCGCGAGAGGTCGTACTCCTTGATCCACTCGTACCCCTGGGGCGGCATGGACGGGTGGACGAAGATGGGGATGCCCAGCTCGACTGTCTTCGCGTAAAAATCCCAGAGCTCCTGCGAATCGAGGGGAAGGCCGTTCACCTGGGAGGTGATGGTCACCCCGCGCAGGCCCAGCTCGCGGATCGCCCGGTCCAGCTCGGAGAGTGCCGCCCCCTTGTCGATCAGGAGCGGGATGTGGGCCAGCCCGACGAACCGGTCGGGATACCGTCGCTGGAGCGCCGCGTACGTGTCGTTGATCAGCCGGCAATCCTCGAGCGGGCGGTCCCATCCGATGACGCAGGAGAGGATGGCCACGTCGAGCCCGCCCTCGTCCATGTCGCGGAGCTGCTCCTCCGGGTCGTAGAGTTTCCCGTGGAGCGTCACCTTCCGCATCCCGCCCTCCATCACGTTGTGGCTGGCCCCCTTGCCGGCGCCCCGCCGCTCCGCCAGCTCCCGCGGGACGAAGTGATGCTGGAAGTCGATTACTCGCATGATGCCCTCCCGTGTCGTTGGTCCTTCGCGCGTCTTTGGCAAAGCTACCAGGGCGGACTGCTCGCGTCAAGGCCGACCGGCCGACGCGCCCTCCGCTCCCCGCACACCCGGCTGAAGCTCAGCGCGCCCTCGACCGTCGCTGTTCGTCCCATTTTCCCATGCCGGAGGTGACCGCACCCGGTCCCGCCCCAGTGAATATTGAAGAATGCGCTTGACAGAGTGTAGGAACAGTAGTAGCCGTGGGACACGAATAGGCTGACCGAGGGGGAACAGCACCGGTGAGAGTCCTGAGAGCTACGCTCCTGCTTCTCCTGCTCTTGGCTTGCGCTCCGGCCCGCGCTCATGAAACTCCCCGTGTCGCGGTCACCCTTCAGGACGCCCGTCTCTCGGTCAACGCCCGCGCGGTCCCCCTCAAGGAGATCCTGATCGAGATCAGCCGCCTGAGCGGCATCCAGTTCTTCCTTGAAGCCGCCCTCGATGCCCAGGCTGCCCGCGAGGAGATCACGGTGACCTTGAAGGCCCTCCCCATCGAGGAGGGTCTGCGCCACCTGCTTCGACAAAAAAATTTCGTCCTCGTCTACTCCCCGGCCGGCCTCACCGAGGCCCGGGTCTATCTGAAAGGGAGAGGGGAATTCCGCAAGCTTGCGGTGGGGACGACGCGACCGCCCCCGAGTCCCCGGATTGCGAAGCAGACCAGCCGATCGCCTGGGGGCGCAGCGGCGGAGAGTGCTCAGATCGCCCGGCTCCGTAGTGAAGCCCTCAGCAATCCAGACCCGGCCGAACGGTCCGCGGCCCTCGACAGGCTGGCGGAGAGCGCCGATCAGGCGCTGGCCCGGGAGACCGTGCTGGAGGTTCTGGAACGGGAGCGCAACCCCGAGGTCCTGGAGAGCGCGCTGAGCGTCCTGCAAGGCCAGGAATCCGTGCCCCTCGAGCCCGTTCTCAAGTTCGCCGCGGCCACCCGCACACCCACGCTTCGGCTCCAGGCCCTGGAGCTGCTGAGCGAGCACGGCAAAGGGGACCCGCGAGTCAGGGAGCTCCTGAGCAGTCTCGCCCGGAACGACAGGGACGAAGAAGTCCGGGAGCACGCCCAGAGCCTTCTGGAGGACCTCGAACCTTAGGCGAGGGCCCGGGATGGCGTATGGTGCGAGGAGGAGCTTCCTCTTGAGGGAGCATCCGCCATGCGCCCGATTGCCGTCACGGCCCTGTTGATCAGTGCACTCGCTGCCGCGCCGAGTCACGCTGCCGCGACCCCCGCCAAGGCGAGCCAGATCGTCACTCTGACGACGAGTGCGGTTCCAGGAGCACCCTGCGGGGCGAACGAAAGGGCGGTCGATGCCATGCGCCTCGCGGACGGGTCGAGCCAGCCGTTCGTCATTCCGCCCGGCAAGGTTCTCGTGATCACCAGCGTCAACTTCTTCGGGTCTGGCGCCACGCCCGGCCGGCGCTATTTCTTCAGACTCTCCATCCCCGGGATCGGCGTGGTCGTCGCGGGTGACGCCGGCGTTGCCGACGCATTCGCCGGCGGGTTTGCGGGCTCGGTCACCGTGCCGAACGGGGCCGTGAATCAAGCCGGGGCTCATCCTCTGCGCTGGCGTGGGCCACCTCCTCGACGCCTTTAGCGCGTTTGCCGTGGTCCACGGCTTCTTCACCAACGACAAGTGACCACTCCGCGGCACGGCCCCCGCAGGCGCTGAGGCCGCCCTGATCTCCACCGCCGACTTCGGCTACCTGCGGCTGCGCGACGAGGGCTACGGTGACGCCGACCTGGCCCGCTGGGCGGCAACGGTACGCGAGATGGGCGGGTGGCGCGCGGCTGACGTCTTCTTCGAGCACGAGGAGTCCGGGACCGGCCCCGCCTTCGCCCGTCGGTTCCGGGCGCTCTGGTCCGGTGCCGCGCCGCGGGTGGTGGAAACGCGCCGGATCTGTCATAGACTCCCGCCACCCAGGGGCCGGCCCGCGGAAGTCGCCGGCAGGGAGCCGGGACGCGGGTCGAACGACTGGTGGAGGGAAGAACCATGAAGCAAGCGCGCGCGCTCGCGATCCCGGTCCTGGCAGCGAGTCTCCTGCTCCTCGAATCCCGTCCGGCCGCATCGCTCGTCGAGGTGCAGTACAGCATTTCCACCTCGGCCCCGAGCGGCCGCGCGGTGTGCAGCATCACGGGGGGCGCGCCGAAGGCCTTGCCGGGCGACGAGCTCCAGGTGACCTTGACCCCGGCGCCGGGACCGGAGGCTCGCCTCACGATCAGAATGAGCCTCGGCGGTGTCGAGGAGACGACGGCGGCCGGCGTCGAGGATTCGTGCGACATCTTCGACCCCGACGCCGCCTCCGGTCTGGTCTCCATTCTGGTGTCCCCAATCGACGGTGGCTTCTCGGGCGTCCTCAACATCCACGCCCACCCGGACGGCAGTTGCTCGGCCTCGGACCTGGGCCAGGGGTTTTTGAGCGCCGAGGTGACCGGCCCTGGCTCCGGCAAGCTGAGCTTCAAGCTCGTGGAGTGCGACGCGGACCCGACGCACGCGAACTTGCGATCGACCGTCAACTCGCCCTCCGGCGGGACCACGGGCGAGGTCCTCACGCAGACCGCGGACATCAAGAACCACGGCCCCGACACCGCGATGAACGCGAGGCTCTACGCCAAGCTCCCCAAGAAGGCCTTCCTCAAGGATCACGCGCCGAGCCAGGGAAGCTGCACCGTCGAGGACCACGAGCTGGTGTGCGAGCTGGGCACCATCTTCGAGGACGCCGGCGCCACCGTCGACATCGACCTGATCCCGTTCAAGGAGGGGAACCTCACGACGATCTTCAAGGTCAGCGCCGACAACAACGGCGACGTCTTCGGCGACACGATCAAGATCAAGACGCCGATCAGCCAGAGCAGCAGCGAGACCCTGAGCGTCGAGATCGACTGCCGGGAGGGTGCGGCCGGCACGATCGACATCACCCCGAACGGCGGCGGCGCCACGACGACCTGCACCTGCCCTGAGGATTCTAAAGATGATTTCCTGTGCGCACTCGAAACCTACGATGCGGCAACAACGGTGACCTTGGAGGCGAAGCCGACGACCGGTTCGTTCAACAAGTGGGCGGGGCAGGAGTGCAAAGGTCAGCCGGCGACCTGCACGATCGGCATCGACCCGGCCGTGAAGACGCTCTACACGGCCCGGGGGAAGTTCAAGCCGTAGCACCGCAGGAGTCCGGGACACCCTCGGCCCCGGCTCGGCCGGCTGGCCGCTCCCCCGGCCCCGCCTTTGCCCGGCGATTCCGGGCGGCGTTCCAAATTAGCTTTCTCGAGTTCCATCAGGGGGACGTTTGTTACCCTTGACTCGGGTCCGAACACCCGCGAGGGGAGAGGGAAGGCTTGTTCGACGCATCGTTCAAGGAGCGGAATATTTTGTCGGATCGGGGTTAGTACATCCCGCGGGCCCCAAGGGGGGGCCGATACCGCGATCAAAGAAAGCAAGGGTGCGTAGGGCTCACTTTTCTCGCGAGAAGACGGCCACCGCGTTGCTGACCTCCGTCCCCACGTAGACGTGCTTGCCGTCGGGGCTCACCGCCACCGCCTGCGCATTGCTGAGCGCCTTGCCGTCGGCGCAAGGACCGCCGAGGAGCTGGTGCTTCGGGGATGACCTCGCTCCTCGGGCGCGCCCGGCCTGCCGTCATCTTCGAGATGGCTCCGGCGGTCGCCCGCCTGACCGGCCTGGAGCTTACGGGCACCTGGAACTTCCTCGAGGCCCGGCGCTACGACTTCTTCCGGACCGACGACTGCGGACAGCTCCAGCGGTTGGACGCGCCCGCGCCCGGCGAAGACATCTTCGTGAACGTCGTGGCGGTGCCGCGAGACCACCTCGAGGCCGGCGCCGTGCCGTGACCCTTGGGGCCTCCCCGAAGGGAACGCCGTAGAACGCGCGGGCGGCATAGGACGTGAGCCGCCCCTTCGCGAAGCAGCCGAGGTCGCGCCGACGTCGGCGCCGCGACGTCGGAAGTCGCCTCTCGGCGGCGATTCGGCGCCGCCGGTGGATAGAGTCTCGTCTGGATCAGGTGTCCTGTATATAGCCCGAACGTCTGCTCCTGGCGAGCGTCTTCACATGGTGCAGCATCGGAGGACGGCATCCGCGCTCCAGAGTAGAGTTGAAGCCGGGAAACGATCCTGGTCGGCTGCCCTGCCCATGCGCAGCGCGCACAAGATCGGGGCGGGCAGCAGGGCCAACGCTGGTCGCGGATCTCGGACTCGCCGCCGAGACGTGTGTCAGGAACCCTGGGCACTTTTCGGGCACGACTGCCCAGAAAACGGGGCAGTCTCGCGGCTTGCCTCAGAGCTTGTGAATGAAACGCTCCCCGGCGGGCAGCGAGCATACCGGAGCGCTGGCTGTCTGGCTCCGCCCAGCTCAGCCGCGTACTTTAGCGCGCGGTCGGCGACATAAAAGGCCTTCACGGGCGCGGCGAGCGCCGCTGCAGCCTGTGTCCCTGCCGGGAGTGGGCCTAAGACCGGCCGCCGGTTATACGCCCCCTGCTGAAGCCGCCATCACCAAAGAGGCTGGGGTTCATGCTCGTTGACTGAGCCTCTTCTTTGCTCACGATGCCGCGCGTCACGAGATCCATGAGGGCCATGTCCATCGTCTGCATCCCGTCTTTCTGGCTGACCTGGATGGTGCCGAGTATCTGGTGCACTTTTCCCTCGCGGATCAGATTACGCACCGCTGCTGTCCCGGTCATGAGTTCCAGAGCGGCCACCCTGCCTCCACCCTTTTTCTTGAGCAGAGTCTGCGTGCTGACCCCCTCTATGGACTCGGCAAATTGGGCGCGTATCTGGGCCTGCTGGCTCGGAGGGAACACGTCTATGACGCGGTCCACGGTCTTTGGGGCGCTCGAGGTATGGAGCGTTCCCAATATCAGGTGCCCGGTTTCAGCGGCCGTTAGGGCGAGCTGGATGGTCTCAAGATCGCGCATCTCCCCGACCAGGATCACATCCGGGTCCTCGCGTAGCGCCGCTCTCAGTGCGTTGGCGAATGAATGGGTATGGGGGCCTAATTCTCGTTGGTTAATCAAACACTTTTTCGATATGTGGACCGACTCGATCGGGTCCTCGATCGTGAGGATATGGCCTTCAAACGTTTCGTTGAGATAGTCGATCATGGCCGCAAGCGTAGTTGATTTTCCTGATCCCGTCGGACCCGTCACGAGGATGAGCCCCTTTTCCTTATTGCAGAGCTGCTTGAGGATAGGCGGCATTCCCAGTTGTTCAAGAGAGCGAATCTTGGTCGGGATGATACGGAAGACCGCTCCTGCTCCTCTGCGGTGCATGAACACGTTTACGCGGAAGCGGGCGATATCACCAATTTCAAAGGAGAAGTCGCATTCGTGGCTCTCCTCAAAAACCTTGCGCTGGGCGTCGTTCATGATCTCGTACACCATCGCGTGGACTTCGTCCTTGGTCAACACAGGGCGGTCGAGCTTTTTTAGATCTCCGTCGATACGAAGCAGCGGCGGCTCGCCAGAGCTTAAATGACAGTCCGACGCCCCTTGCTCGACGCTTAAGGCAAGTAATTGGGTGATATCCATAAGGAATCCTCTCCCTGAGTAGGCCGGAGCAGGCCTCCGTCTGAGTCATCCTGATACACCGCGGATGAAGACGGAGTCAAGCACGAAGTTGCGGGGGCGCCTCGCAAGGGATCGGGGCAGTCCTGTGCGGATGGCGACGGCGCCACGACGGGCGGCCCGGTCAGGCGAGGATTTCCGCGATAAGACGCGGAGGCTCGGCTGGAGGAGGCCGGGTCAAATCGGGCGTCGACATCCGGGGCAATTCCTACCGGCTCAAGGACAAGCTCCAGACCGGCCTCGTCCGCCCCGCCGAGGCCAGGGAGTGAACCCGGGGGGTGGGGAGTTTTCAGTTACCCCAAGTGGGGAATTTTAGATTTCCGTGACACCGCGGCGCCGATTGACGAGCTCATTCACCCGCTGATACGGAACGCGGATCCCTCGAGCAAGATCCTGCTGCGAAAGCCGCATCGGCCTCAAGAATTCCTCAAGCAGCATCTCTCCCGGATGGGTCGGCTCTCGGTGCGTGGGAACCCGAACCATGCAAGTCCTCCTACCCGCCTCAATGGTAATCCACGATCTCTACGTCCGATGGCCCGAGTTGGGACCAGCGAAAACAGATTCGAAACCGCTCGTTAATCCGGATGCTGTACTGCCCCTTCCGGTCGCCTGAGAGGGCCTCGAGGCGGTTGCCAGGGGGAATCCGGAGATCTTCGAGCCTTTCCGCGGAGTCGAGCTGATCGAGCTTTGTACGCTCGGGACCTCGCGCCGCTGAGGGACGCCGCGCACGGGCGCGGGGTCAGCGCGGCGACTTCCAGTACTGATCGACGTTCGGGATGACCTCGAGCACCACGTTGTGAATCCCCCCTGCCACCTCTCGCACCTGTCGAATCTGAACGTTGAGAATCGCTTGCTGATGCGAATCGAACCTGAGCGGGCCGCGCCCGGTGACCACCTCGACCTTCCTCAAGGCCTCCAGAAACCGCGGAACATCCTCGACCTGCCCGTTCACGGCCTTGAGCGCCTCGATGATCACCCTGCCGCCGGTGTACCCCTGGTCGGCATAGCGACTCGGGGTGATGTTGTGTTTCTTCTGGAAGGCCGCGACGAATACCCGGTTCTCGGGACTCTCCCAGGTCGGGGTGTAGATGTCCGCGCTGATGATCCCCAGGGCGGCTCGGCCCTGCGCGGGGAGCACCTGCTCCTCGACCAGAGAGCCGCCGGCAATCAGGGGGATCTTCTCCTTGAGGCCGAATTCGACATATTGCTTCACGAAGCGGACGGCGTCGGCGCCGGGAAACCAGGCCCACACGGCATCGGCCGTGCCGGCCTTCGACAGGATCTTGGCCAGATAGGGCGCGAAGTCGGCGGTCCCAAGCGGCGGCGCGACCGTGTCCACCACTTCCCCACCGGCCCCCTTGAAGTACGGTGCAAAGCCGTTTGCCATGTCCTGGCCCGCCGCGTAGTCAGCATAGGAAAGGATGAGCCGCTTGTAGCCGAGCTTCCCCACCGCATAGGGGCCGAAGGGGAAGTACGCCTGGCCCCCGGCCCACGAGGTGCGGAAGATGTTGGGGCTTCGCTTCTCCTGGGTGAGCGCCCTGGCGATCGCGTTCGTCACGATCAAGGGGGTCCCCTTCGTGGCAACATGGCTCCCCACGGCGAGAGACACCCCGCTGTGGAGGATGCCGGCCAGCAGGTGAACCCGGTCGTTCTCGATCAGCTTCCGGGTCTTGGTGAGCCCGACGTCAGGCTTCAGCTCGTCGTCCTCGACGATCAGCTGGATCTTTCGCCCCGCCACCTCGCCCCGAGTCTCCTCCAGAGCCATCCGGAATCCGTCTTCCATTTCCTTGCCGCCGGCGGCCTGGCCTCCGGTCAAGGTGGTGAGGAACCCGATCTTGATGGGAGGCTTCGTCTGGGCGTAAGCCGGCGACGGCGTCGTGACGGACAGGACCAACAGGGCCAGTGCGCCGAACGCCAAGGCCGGCGCTATCACCAGAGCGAACAGAGCGAACCCGCCTCTTTTCATCGCCCCCTCCTGTTTTGCGTCCACTCACGGGTTGGGATAGATCAATTTAGCCCCCGGCGCGGCCCACTGCCTTGGCCACACGACCACCCAGCGGCCATCCTGGACCTGCATGATTTTGAGGAGATCGTCGCCAAAGCCCAAATGGGTGGGGTGGTCGAACCGTTGCTTGCCGATCACGGTGTCTACACTGTTGACCTTCAGCCACTTGGCGAGGGCCTTGTCGTCGAGGCTCTTCGTGGCGTTCACGGCGGCTTCGAGGACCTGCCACATGCAGTACGTGATGGAAGCGGTCTGCTCCACTTTGGTGTAAGGCATGCCGGCCTTCGCGGCGCGCTCGTTGTACAACTTGACGAACTCGGCCGCAACCGGGTTATCGGTGAACGGGGGATGCTCGGCAAACACAGTCAGCGCCAGCGCGTATTTCGCCTCGGGTAACTGGGCCATGGGGCCCGAAGCCGGGAAAATATAGAGGTGCCCGCGCGGAGTGTACCCGATCTTCTTCAGCGCCTCCAGGAGCATGTTGCCCTCGAAACCCACTGCGCCCACCCAGAGAAAATCCGCGTTCGCCTCCTTGATTCGCGTGGCGATCGGCCCGAAATCCCGGTTGCCGAACTCATATTCGAGGTAGAGCGGCACACTCAGGCCGCGCTTTTGCGCGACCTCGCGGGCTCCGACGGAGATGAAGTGGACGGAGGGGAACTTGCTCGTGACGAGGGCAATCGTCTTGGGAGGTTTCCCGGTCGACGCCAGGGCGTCGAAGACCTTTTCCGGGAACGCCTTCTCCGGTTCGGCACCGATAGCCTGAGTGGAGAAATGCATGTCATAGGTGGAGAGCTTCGGGATTCCCATCGTGGCGGTGACCAGGATCTTCTGATAGCGCTGGGCCACGGCCATGGCGGCGATGTTCAGCCCTGTGCCCAGCGCGCCGATCACGAGGTCCACCTTGTCCACGGTGATAAGGCGCTCGTACAGGGACCGGGTCACCTCGGCCTTGGACTGGTCGTCGAGCATGATGTACTCCACGGGCCGGCCGAGGAGCCCGTTCTTCCGGTTCAGCTGCTCCACGTAGATATCCCCGACGATCTTGTGGATGAGGCCCTGGGGCGCGAGAGGGCCCGTCATCGCCGACGTGCCGCCGATCCGGATTGGAGGCCCGGAGGGCGCGGCCGCGGAGGGCGCGCTCCACAGCATCAGGACCCCTAAGCAGGCGACTAGCGAAACTGCGACGCTTCGCCGAAGGCTCATGCCAGTCCTCCTCTCTCTGGGCGAGCTCGTCACCGGCGGGCTTTGAGCCTGGACAGGTATGCCATCGTCTCCTCGACGGAGACCACGTCGGCATACTTGGCCTGCAGGTCGAACAGGCTCTGCTCGTGCGCCGGTTGGGCGCGGTCCCCCACCGCCTCGCGGACCACCATGGGCCGGAACCCGTTCTGAACCGCATCGACCGCGGTGGCCCGGACGCACCCGCTGGTGGTGCAGCCGGTGATGATGAGCGTGTCCACGCGCCGCGCGTTGAGCCGGGAGACGAGGTCGGTGCCGAAGAAGGCCGAGGCGTACTTCTTGAGGATGATCGGTTCCTCAGGGCGCCGGCCGAGCCGCGGGTCCAGCTCCACCTCGGGCGTACCGGCCTTGAGCGTTTGGGCACCCTTGAGCTGTTTTTTGACCCACACCCCACCGTCGCGGAGGTCCTTCTCCTCGTACCAGACGGCGGTGTAGTAGACGGGGATCTCGGCCTCGCGGGCGGCGCCGAGGATCCGCACGGTTTCGGCGAGCTCCCGGTCCAGGTTGGACCCGAGCGGGAGCGCCGGGTCGGTGAACGCGCGCATGAAGTCGATCGCGACTAGGGCGGGAGTCTCCCCGAAGCCGAGCGTGAGGCCGAAGCCGCGCTCTTTGAAGAAGGTTTCCATCTCCTTCGAAACGCTCATCGCTGCTCCTCCTTTTCCCCGGTACGGGGTTGTCGCAAGCCTTTGTGAGAGGACGCTATCAGGGCCGCAGCCCTCTGTCAACGACGTTGCTCCGCGCGCCCTGCCGGATCGGATTTCGCCTCCGTTCGAGCGCGGGCTTGCCCGCGCAACCGATCTTGGGGGGGTGTCCGGGGGGGCCGCCGAGGCCCCCCTGGATCCACTATCGGCAGTATTCGGCCTCGTACCAGTTGGCGATGTCGTCGCCGGTGCAGAACCACACGTCCTTGTGGCCGGCGACGTAGGCCAGCGCCCGCTCCAGGTGCTTGAAGCGGTGCGGCACCCCCACCAGGAAGGGATGGAGCGCGATGCCCATGGTGCGGGGGATCGTGGCGCCGTCCGCGTAGAGGACATCGAACTGGTCGCAGATCGCCTGGCAGAACGCCTCGTCGGAGAGCTTTTGATCCAGGATCAGGGGGATGTCGTTGATGTGCGTGCTGTACGGCACGGACATCAGGCGGCCCTTCTTCACCTTCAGGAGGAACGGCTGGTCGTCGCAGACCCAGTCGCAGACGTACTTGACGCCGGCCTCGACGAGGAGCTCGGGCGTGGAGAAGCTCTCGGCCAGGCCGGGCCCGAGCCAGCCGATGGGGCGCTTGCCGGTCGCGCGCTGGATGATCGAGAGGGTGTCGTTGATCACCTGGCGCTCTTCGGCCTCGGGCAGGGTGGCGAGAAGCTGGGAATTGGTCATCCCGTGGCCCAGGATGCACCAGTTCCGCTTGACCATCTCCTCGACCACGGCCGGTTCGTGGAGGCAGACCTCCGCGTTGAGGGTGACGGACCCGGGCAATCCCAGCCGGTCCATCAGCTCGTAGTTGCGCCAGATCCCCACCCGCAGGCCGTAGTCCCGCCACGCGTGGTTGAGGACATCCGGTTTGAGATGTGCCAGCCCCGGCGCGATCGCCGTCGCTGGCGTATCGACCTTGAAGTGCTCGACGTTGTAGCAGATCCAGACGGCGAGGCGCT
>CAYJUC010000098.1:0-8879 GCA_964372605.1 uncultured bacterium
TCGTTCACGAGCTGCTCCACCTCCGCGTGCCCAACCATGGAAAGCTGTTCAAAAGCCTGATGACCGCCTTCTTGCCCGGGTGGGAGGAAACAGCCCGCAGCCGCATCAGCCGCATCTGCGGTTACGAGAACTCTTTTGGAGAGTGATCCCACGCATAGCCCCGCCGGCGATCGCGGGCGTCAGTGACTGACCGGCTCCAGCCACGCCTCGACCCACTGCGCGCCCTCGACCTCTGCCTGCCGGGGCCCCAAGCGAAGCGCCCCCCGTATCCCGCAGAAGAGGCACTCCCGGATCTCGTGGTCGCTCGCCTTGCCCAACTGCCACGTCTGGCCGCAGAGCCCGCAGGTGACGACATAGGTGGTGCCGGCGCCCCGCCTCATGTCCGTCATTCCTTGATCAGGAAGTGGGCGCGGCGGTTCTTGGCCCAGCAGGTCTCGGCGCGCTCGGTGCAGAGCGGGCGCTCCTTGCCGTAGGAGATCAGCGCGATCCGGTCGGCCTGAATCCCGTGGACCGTCAGGTAGTTCCGCGTGGACTTGGCGCGGCGCTCGCCCAGGGCCAGGTTGTACTCGGTGGTCCCCCGCTCGTCACAGTGCCCCTCGATCAGGACCCTCACCGAAGGATGGGCCTTGAGCCACTCGACGTTACGGTCCAGGATGACCGCCGCGTCGTTACGGACCTCATAACTGTCGAAGGCGAAGTGAAGATCCTGAAGCGCCGGGTGCTCCCGGAAAGTCACCGGCGAGGGTGGCGCCGCCGCTATGGCCGGCGCCTGAGGCACGGCCGGGCGGCTCGCGCTGGCTGCTGGTGCGGCGGCAGCCGGGGACGTGGCCCCCGGTTGAGCCGAGGACACCCCGCCCGTTCCACCCAGCGTCGCCGCCGGGCTAGCCACCCCCAACGACACCGGCTTCTTGGCGCAGCCAAAGACTGTGACCAGCGCGACGCCTGCAAGACCAACCATCACCCACCGACTCGATGCGCGGAGCCTCATGTGAACCTCCCTGGGACCGGGACTCCGATCGATCCTTCCTCGGGATCAAACGAGGCGTGGTTCCTTGCCCAGAATGGCAGGTGGAAGATCGGCTGGCCGGCGCTCGCCGGGCGATCCCCAGCCCGCCCGTTCAGCGCGCAAACCAGTGAGAGTGGACGCCACAGAGCGTCCCGGGCGATGCGTTCACTCACCGCGGTGGGGACCAGTCCGTTCCAGAGGAGGTACGTGGGAGTGACTCCCCACCCCAGGGCGAGAAAGCCGACAAAGACTCCTCGCGGCTCCAGGGCCCGGTAGACCGAGAACCCCGCCACCACGGGGTACCGACGGACCGCCCGTGAGAGGCGGAGCAGATCCCTCAGCGTCTGGATCTGCTCCTCGGCCGAGGCGCGGACTTCCAGTTCCCACACCTGGTAGGAGCAGGGAGGGAAATGGTAGAACTCGTCGACCAGCTCCAGGGCGATGGGCGATGAGACTTCCCACCCGGTGCCGGCCGTCACCTCGGGCGTGCCATCGAGGTCCGCCTCGCTCCCGGCATCCCCGACCCACAGGATCTGAGGGTCGTTGACCTGTTTGCAGAGCACCACTCGGGCCTTCAGTCGCCGGGCGACGCCGGAGGCGAGCACCTTCAGCGCTTCGATCTCATACGCCGACCGCAGTCGAAAGGCTCGCACGATGAGCGCCATACTGCGTTGACGCAGCAACATTCATGCCGACAGACAGTTTCGCCATCTTTTTGAGAGCTTCAGCGCTGTGGCGGACGATCCTCCAACCCCTGGAACGCTAATGGTTTCAGCCGGCTGCAAAACTTGCAGGAGGCGTCGGGAGAGGGAACAGTAGGAGGGGAAGGAATGTCGGGTAAAACGCTGAACTATCAGCGGGAGTCGTTTCGGCCGGGCTGATCTGCACCGGAACCTTGCTCGATTTGGTACCGCCGGAGCTTGTAGTGCAGGGCGCGGGGGCTGATCCCCAGGATTTTCGCGGCCCGCTCCCGGTGGGAGGTCAGATCGCTCAGGGTCTTCCGGATGATCTGTTCCTCGATGACGTGGAGGGGAACTCCCAGGGGGATGGTGATGGTCCGCTCGCTCCGGTCTCCCGTGAGGATCGTCGAGGGGAGATGGAGGGAGCGGATCACCCGCTCGTTCACCGTCACGACCAGGCGCTCCATCAAGTTCCGAAGCTCGCGGACGTTCCCCGGCCAGGAGTACTCCCGGAAAGCCTGAAGGGTTGCCGGTACGAGCTCCTTTTCCTCGCGCTGGTACTGCGCGCAGAATTCTCGCAGGAAGAGGGTTGCCAGGAGAGGAATGTCCTCGGGACGCTCCCTGAGCGGCGGCAGGCCGATGGGGATCACTGCCAACCGGTAGTAGAGATCCTCACGGAAGGTCCCCGCCTTGACCGCGTCTTCGAGGTTCTTGTTCGTCGCGGCGATGAAACGCACATCGACCGTGATCGGGCGTGTGCCTCCGAGCCGGCGGAACTCGCGGTCCTGGAGAACCCGCAGGAAGTCCACCTGGGTCTTCGGGCTCATCTCTCCGACCTCGTCCAGGAAGAGCGTGCCGCCGTCGGCCTGCTCGATTCGGCCGACCCGGGTCGCCTGGGCGCCGGTGAACGCCCCGCGCTCGTAGCCGAAGAGCTCAGACTCCAGGAGGCTCTCCGGCAAGGCCCCGCAGTTCAGGGTCACGAACGGGCCTGCCTTTCGAGGGCTCTGAGTGTGGATCGCCCGGGCCACCACCTCTTTGCCTGTGCCGGACTCCCCCGTGATCAGCACCGTGGCGAGGGTCGGCGCGACCTGCCGGATCCGCTCGCGGACGGCGCGCATCTCGGCGCTGCGGCCCACCACCTTCTGGAGGGCCTCCCGGATGCGGATCTGCTCGCGGAGCTGGTGGACTTCCGCACGGAGGGCCCGATACTCCGAGGCTTTGGCGACCACGTGGGTCAGGCGTTCGGGATCGAGCGGCTTGGTGAGGTAGTCGTACGCCCCCAGCTTCATGGCCTCGACGGCGCTCTCAATCGTGCCGTAGGCTGTCAGGAGGATCACCTCGCTGTCCGGGTGTGACTGCTTCACCGCTCGGAGAACCTCCATGCCGCTCGTGCCGACCATCTTCAGGTCAGTGAGAACCAGGTCGAACGGAGCCTCGTGCAGGAAGCCCAGGGCTTGGTCCCCGCTCTCCGCCGCCGTGACCTCGTACCCGGCCTTCTCCAGGATCTTGGCCAGGGCCGTCCGGATGTTGACCTCGTCGTCGACGATGAGCACACGCGCGGTCATCAGCGCTCCCGGACGGCCAGGATGGGAACCCCTTGCCGGGGGAGGCGCACCACGACGACGGTGCCCTTCCCCACCTGGCTCTCAACGTCGATCGTCCCGTGGTGTCCCTCAACGATGCGATGGGTGATGGCAAGTCCCAGCCCGACCCCTCCGGGCCGCGTCGTGAAGTAGGGGTCAAAGAGGTGGGGCAGATACTCCGCGGGAATCCCCTCGCCGGTGTCCCTGACCTCGACCTCCGCCTGATCGTCCTGAAGACGGGTCCTGACCGTCAGCGTCCCCCCCGACGGCATCGCCTGGAGAGCGTTGATGGTGAGGTTGAGGACCACCTGGGAGAGCTGTCCCTCGTCCCCAGGGGCTGTGGCCAGAGCCGGGTCGAGTTCCGTTTCGATCGCGACCCCCCGATCCGCCGCCTCGAAGGCGACGAGGCTCAGGACCCGCTCGACGAGAGCGTTGAGGTCCAGCGGCCTGACCTCCGGGATCGAGGGCTTGGAGAATCGAAGGAAGTTGTCGATGATCCGGTGAAGTCGCTGGATCTCCGAGCGCAGGATCTCCAGGTAGCCCTTGACGGTCTGGTCCGAGCGCCCGGGAGACGCCAGCTCCTGGGCCAGCAGGTGGAGGTTGAGGTTCAGCGCGTGAAGCGGGTTCTTGACCTCGTGCGCGACTCCGGCGGCCAGCGTCCCCAGCGCTGCCAGCTTGTCCGAGCGCCGAAGCTGGAGCTCCAGGCGGTTCATCTCGGTGATGTCGCGGAGCAGGATGACCAGGCCTTCCGGTCCGCCAGGGGTGCCCTTGAGGTCGGAGGCCCAGACCCTGAGCATGAACCGGCGCTCCGTACCGCGTGTGAGGGAGAAGTCAGCTTCACCCTGGCGTTCCTCGCCTGCCAGGACGGAGCAGACCCAAGCGACCAGGCCTGGCGCCCCCTCGATCAGGGTCTCAACGAGCCGGCCCACGGCGGTGGCCCCGCGGAACCCCAGCAGCCGCTCGGCGGCCCCGTTGAGCCAGGTGACGCGCCCCGACCGGTCGAGCGTCACGACTCCGGTCGGGATGCTGTCGAGGATGTTCCGCATCAGGGTCTTCGAGCGCTCGAAGGTCTCGGTGATCGTCCGGTAGTTCTGAAACGTGGCGAAGGCCAGAATCCCGGCGGCCGCCAGCACCAGGAGGAGGCCGAGCACCTCGAGGAGATCCACCCACTTCCCCCCGGGCGAGGACACCGTTGGGTCTCCCAGCACGTGCTTCTCGTATTCGATCCCGGCCAGCACCGCGAGGCCGAGCAGCAGCGCGAACAGGCCGAATACCGCCAGCACCAGGCGGAGCGGGACGTAGCCAAACAGAGAGCGTGGCGAGGTGGGCCGGAACACGGTCAGCCGGTCCTCTCGCCAGGCGGGTCGGGCACGGCCCTCACGTTCGCCCGCCAGCCCCTGGGGCTTTTGACCCGCGTGCGCTCCACGAACTTTATGCTACCACTCCCCGTCTCGCCCGAACAGGACCGGCGCCGGCCTGCGCTGGTTCGGCTGGCTTCAATAGCTTCACCAGGCGCGGAGGCGAGCCCGCGACGGGATCCCCGGGCCCCTGGGCCTCAAGTCGGTACCCAGCCTTGGTCAGCTCGGCCAGGAATTCCGCGGGCTGGTCTCCCATGAGTTCGATCTCGTCCGCGTGGAGCCGCCGGAACTTCTGCTCGAGCCAGGTCAGCAGGGCGGCCTTGATCGCCCCGTCCACCGCTCCCTCGCCGACGAGGGAGGCCAGGCATCGGATCCTGCCGACACGATTTCCTCGGTCGGTGTGTACCTCCGCGATCGCGACGCCCACAACCTCGGGCCCCGCGACGACGACGGGCATGAGGATCCTCGGGTCGCGACGAAGCTTGTGGAGGGAGTCCCCCGATGGAAACCCCAGGCTGGCGGCCTCCGGCGCCTGCGTCAGCTTTCTGATCTCGGCGCGGCCGGCCTCCCGAATCTCCATGCCTTGGCCTGATCCCTCAGAGCGCAGCCGATCGCCGAGCCAACTCAGCTGTTATCGTGGCAGCACCAGAATGGTTGCGGTCATCGTGGGAGCATGGGTTGAGCAACTGAGCTGGTAGGAGCCCATTTTCTCGGCCACAAAGAACAGCTGGTATTCGCGGCCACGGGTCCATGTGGTCTTGGGTACGACTATCTGACCATCAGGCGCGAGCACTCGGACTTCGTGCTCGTCCCCGTTCACCACGAACACGGTGAGCGCGACCGCATCTCCCCGCTGCACTGTAACGAACCCCGGGGCCAATAAGTAGCTTGAAACCTCCCACCGCTGCGGGACGGCCTTGTCTGCTGCCCCCGGGGGCTTAAAGCCATACCCTTTGGAAATGTCCGCGGGGTTCACAGGGGGCGGCGCGAGCTTGTCTTTGGTTGTTGCCCCTTTGACCTCGACGGCGGTCATGAAGATCGTGTGTACGGTCGATGCTCCTTGCGCATTGACGTCCTGCGCCGGAACTAGCGTAGACCCGATCAGGATTCCGAAGGCTACCGCACTCCACGAGCATGGGAGTCTCACTGTGATCTCTCCCGCTGAAGTTACCCCTGGGGAAAGCGGTTCAGGACCGCTTCCCCCAGGACGGCGGCTTCGACTCAGTCAGGTTCTACCGCTTGGGTCCCGGGCCAGGCGGCGCCGGGGTCGGCGTCGGACCTGGTGTCGGCGGCCTCGTTGGCTGAGGGCCTCCGCCGGGCGTGGGGCCGGGGGTCGGCTGCTTTTGTCGCATCGATGTCACCTCCTCTCTTACGAAGTTCGATACCGAGTTTGTCGGGCCATGTCACGAATGGTTAATCTCAGGCGGCTCGCGCCAGGCGCTCGAGCACCGCAACGGCCCGCGACAGGAATTCCGGGTTGAGCAGGCCTGGCCGATCGGCGCTCGTGTGCTGCACAGCGACCGATGGCCCGCTAAGGGCGATCGTCGCATGCGGCCACACCCGCGGGGGAACGAGCGCGTCGCCCGGTTTGATCACCTCCTCGGGGAGGAGGAGGCCTTCTTCGCCGGCGAAGCCCCTGGCCACCCTCAGGATCGATGGCTCCCAGGACGGCGCCTCCGGCACAGCCGCGATACCGCGGAGGCCAAACCGCGAGACATAGACCACCCCGCGGGGATTTCTCAGGGTGCCGACTGCACGGAAAGTGTCGCGACAGTGGCGCGAACCCGCCGCGTCGAACTCCTCGGCGTCCAGGAACCCCAGCACGGCCCGTGGCCCGCTCCACCCCTGCATCCGGCTCAAGAGATCCAGGAGGGCGGCGACGCCCGAGGCATTCCGGAGGGCCCCGGGACTCCAGGGCCTGGTGTCGTAATGAGCGAGGAACAGCAGAGGCCGTCCGCCCTGTCCGACCTCCACGATGATGTTCGAGCAGGAGCTCTTGACCCGTGTCCGCGTGAGCGTGAGGCGAAGCACGGGGCGCTCCGCCTGAAGCCACAGGGCGTCGGTCCGGCGGATCGTCACGGCTGGGACCCGCCAATCGCAGCCCGGCAGAACCTCCGAGTAAAGGTCCGGGGCCCCGTCGTGGTAGAGGAGGATGGCGCGGGCGCCCTGTTCGGCCGCGAAGCGGACGTAGTCGCTTCCAGTACGGGATCCCACCGGACAGAGCAGAAACGCCCCGTTCGAATTCCCGTGAGCACGGGGGGCGGCCGACGAAACCGGTCGGAGCGGGCGAGGGACACCCTGGAGAGGCGCCGGTGTCGTAGCCGAGCCGATCGCCGGAAGGCATGGAATGACCCGTCCGGCTTCAGTCGTGAGTCGGCAGGCGTCACACCGCGGAACGGTCACGAAGAACGGCTGGACCTCAGGGAGAAACCCGAGGTCCCTCACGACCCGCATGATGTAACGCCGCGCCCGGGCGGCGTCCTCACTCCCCGCTGGTCGGGGGCCGATGTGGTCCGCCAGAACTCTCACGTGATTCATGCGGCTTCGTGCCCCGTCAGCATCCCTGAGGCGGTGCGGGCCAAGTGAGCTCGTGATCCATTCCTTCACCGGCTCTCAGCCGACCTGCGCCGGGCCTGCTCACTCGCCCGCTCCCCTTCCTCCCGCGCCCCCCTGGTCCTCCGCCACGATGGCCAGCGCTTTCCGGCGACGCCCCGTCTCGGTGTACAGGGGGATCAGCAGATATCGCACAAGGGCTGCCTCGCACTGCACCCGGAGACACCCCTCCAGCGTTTTCTCAACGCTTGCCTGTCGCTTCAAGAGGCGGTAGGTGATCTCGAGGTGGTCCGTTGCCCCGCTCAGATGGCGCCGGGCAAGCAGTACAATGCCGAGGAGCCGGTGAGCGATGTGGTTGCGGGGCTCGCGCCTGACGAGGTCAGCCAGGCACACCGCGGCGGCCGCGAAGCGCTCCGTCTGAAGGCAGGAAAGCGCCCGCTGGTAGCAACGCCGAGACAGCTCAGGAGGTTCCCGCAGGGTCTGGAGGACGTGAGCCATCGCCCGCCGGTACTCGCCGGGTGTGATCGTCCCTTCAACCCACGCCGGTAACATTCGACCAGCCGAGGACCCTAGGTAGAGACCCATCAGTCTTCGCCTGCTTTGTGGAATAGCATTATCCATACCAGTGCAATATCTCTGCGCCAGATTGGGAAAAGATAAACCGCCGCCCTGCGGTGAATACACTTCGACCGCAAGAATTGCAGCCAGCTCGAGCGCGCCTTGGTCAACGCTGTGGGCGGCTTTTCTCCATGTGGTCTCGTCTCCTTGACGAGCCGGGCCGCGGAATCGGTATCCGGTCGCCAGACACTTGCAGGTGCGCACGACGGTTTTCTGCCCAGCAGATCCGATGGTGCTCCAGACAACGCGGCCGGGCATGGCCATGCGACACGGAGCTGATCGCCGACGCGCTCCATCCACGCGCAATCAAAGCGTCCCTGACCGCCAGCGCGCGGCGCTCTCCGAGGCGAAGGTTGTACTCCTCCGAGCCCCACTCGTCGGTGTGCCCCTCCACGAGAATCCTGACCGGTGCCATTCGCTTGAGCCGCGCAACATTGGCTTTCAGCGCGCGCAGCCCATCGGGGCTAATCCGAGCACTATCAAAATCAAAACGCACGTCTTCCAGCTCAGCAAGATCCACAAACTGCTCTATCGATGCCTGCACCATCGCGCGACTGGGCGCAGGTGGCGCCAGATTCAGCGGCCGTCCTACCCCCACGAACAGCACGAGGCTCCCAGCAGCCATGGTCGCAGCGCAAAGCCGATTACCCACCGACCTTCCTCGCGAACTTGTTCCCTGGGGTTTGCTCTCTCATCGACCGTTGACGCACACCGCATGCCAACGGGCCATCTCCGCGCCAGATTTCAGATACCGAGTCTTCACAGCCCGGGGCGACCCATGCGCTACCGCAAAAATTGCAGTGGGAGTGCCTGGGCTCGGGGACTGATAGGGACGTCCGAGTCGTCCGGAGACCTTGCCTATCCCCCGTAAAGGTCGACCGACCAAATGGCACCCCCTTCCCGGCCGTCTTTGCCCTGATAACTGCTGCGATAACGCCGGCGAGCACACTAATAGCCCGTCGGGTTCGATATCTCTCACCGCCAGTATAACCTGCAAGATTTGCAGGACCGCCAAGGGCGACCGCCCGATCATAGCGGGACGCTCCTTCAAAGCTTCCCGGGACTACTGACGTTTTCGCCC
>CAYJUC010000098.1:8979-11420 GCA_964372605.1 uncultured bacterium
CGATCATAGCGGGACGCTCCTTCAAAGCTTCCCGGGACTACTGACGTTTTCGCCCTGGCACGGGGATTGCGGAACATCTGTGAGGGAGGAAAGCGCTGCCAATGAAACACGACCGGGCCGTGTCACACCGGCGCGGCTCTGACAGTGGTTTTAGAGTGGCAGCGTTGAGATCTGTCTGACAACCATGAGCCGAAGGAGGACTTCACCCATGAGCACAGCTCTGAGCACGCCTGCTGTCCGTCTGGCCGCCACTCTAATCCTCGCCGCGGCCCTTGCCACGTTCGGATGTGCATCGCCTCCTGGGGCTGAGAAGAAGGCTGCCGAACAGGCAGTGAGTGCCGCCAAGACCGCCGGCGCGGAGATGTACGCCTCCACTGAGTTCGCAGCGGCCGCCGACGCCTTGAAAGCGGCCGAAAGCCAGATGGGCGCCAGGAAGTACGTCGAGGCCAAGACGGCTTACGTCATGGCCAGGGAGCTGGCGGAAAGGGCTGCTAAAGCCGTCGAGACCGGGAAGGCGGTCATGAAATCCCAGGTGGAACAGCAGCTCCGCGACGCAGAGGAGCGGTGGCTGGAGCTTGAAGGGAAGGCCAAGGTGGGTGCGAAAAAGTTCAAGGCCGAGCAGAAGCAGGCTTGGGCGGCCGCCGCCACGAGCATCA
This sequence comes from uncultured bacterium, assembly GCA_964372605.1. Lineage (GTDB taxonomy): Bacteria > Methylomirabilota > Methylomirabilia > Rokubacteriales > CSP1-6 > CAYJUC01. Next base: position 9,636 of record CAYJUC010000098.1, read on the forward strand.
GCGAGTCTCTTCAAGCTGCCAGGGCGGCGGCGGGCGACGATCCTGCAAGCGCCAAGGAGAAGCTCGATGCCGTCGTCCCTGTTCTCGACAAATGGGAGTCGGAGCTGAAGGCCCTCTCCGCTCCGGGCAAAAAGGCAGGAAAGCAATAGCGCCTAGACGCCGCAGACGGGGAACTTGAAGGGATAGTTGTGCAGCGCCTCCCCGCCGTTCGGCTTCACCACGACGGCGGCGCCGAGCTGCAACCCGGCCCGGTAGTCCCGGGTGACGGGATTGGGCTGGATCACGTGGACCATGTTCTCGACCAGGGTCCACGGCTCCAGCGGGTGAACCGCCGAGGGCGTCCCCAGCTCGGGAGACTTCCCCCGCTCCCCGTGGAAGACGCTGTCGTAGGTGGTGAACCCGCGCTCCTCGATCACCGAGCTGGCGGCCACGATCTCCTCGCTGGTGGTGCCGGGCCTGCAGATGCGCCGGATCCGTTCGTAGCACTCGAAGGCCGCGTCGAACAGCTCGCGGAAGATGGGGGCCGGCTCCCGGCCGATGGCGAAGGGACGGTGGATCTGCGTCCAGTAGCTCCAGTAGCCCACCGTCAGCTCCGTGATGACCACGCTCCCGACGTCGATGACGCGGGGAGTCACGCGCTGCCAGGGGACGTGGCGATCGGGCTCCGCCATGCTCGTGGAGGCGACGAACTGCACCTGCCCTTCGCCGCCGTGCTTCGCGTAGGCGCCGTACATGAGGGCGACGACGTCGTGCTCCGTCATGCCGGGTCGCAACTGTGATTCCAGGGCCTCGCAGACGAGATCGGTCAGGTAGCCGCTCCGCCTCACGTAGGCGAGCTCCTCCTCGCTCTTCACCCATCGGATCTGATTAAGCCGGGGACCGAACTCGGTGAACGCGACCTCGGGCAGGCGGCGGGTCAGATCCATGTAGTGGTTGTGGGAGATCGCGTTGAGGCTGACCAGCCCGATCCGGCTCCGCCCGAGTCCGCTCTCCTTCACGTGGTCGGCGACCGTCTTGGTGGGAGCGGGGCCGTACCAGCGGATGTCCTTGATGATCGCCTGCTCCTGGGTGCAGGGGATGTGGTTGTAGAAATGGAGGAAGCAGGCGGCCTCTCCCTCCCGCGGGAAGACCAGCCAGCACGGGCTGAACGGAAGGTAGTTGATCAGGTACGTCACCTCCGGCGAGCCCGGGCCGCCCGAAACGATCAGCGCGTCCAGCCCCTCCCGGGCCATGGCGTCACGAACGGCCTGGTGCCGCCGCGCGTATTCGGCGTCGGAGAACCGTGGAAAGAGCCCGAGACCGGTCAAACCCGCGCCTGCATCCATGATTTCCTCCTGGTTTCGGTGAGTTAAATCGGCGTGGCGGGCGAGACGCACTCCGGCGTCACCTCTTCCACCTCGCCCAGATGCCAGAGGGCCATGTGAAAGTACATGTCCGCGAGCCTCAGCGACCGCTCCACCGCCGGACTCCAGGTATCTTCGTTCAGCCGGGCGACCTCTCGCCGCAGCCCCCGCACCCGCTCCACCAGCTCCTCCCGCGTCATATCCCTCTCCTCAGCGTTTCACGCGATCTTCTTTGCAGACGAAGTGCGTTAGCAGTAATCGAAAATCTACAATCACTTGATCACCTTATCTGCTCGGTAGAGAACGGACTGCGGAATCGTGAGCCGGATCTGCTTCGCCGTCTTCAGATTGATCACCAGCTCGAACCTGGTCGGCTGCTCCACGGGCAGGTCGGCGGGCTTGGCCCCTTTCAAGATCTTATCCACGTAAGTGGCGGCGCGCC
>CAYJUC010000099.1:0-11328 GCA_964372605.1 uncultured bacterium
AACGCCGACGAAGTAGGTCATCGCTCGCCTCCGACCGGGGCATTATACCTGAAAGTCGACGCCTTGACAGCCGCTCGGCCCATGCCATAGAGTCGCCCCACCGCTCTTTTATTCGCAATCCCCGGATTCCTTTGAAAGGGAGGAGGAACGATCATGCGGTTGATCGCCCGATTTACCCTGGCGTTGATGGCAGTCCTGTTGCTTCCCCTGATCGCGTTTGCCCAGGCCCCCAAGCCTCCGATCAAGATCGGCCTCATCATGCCCTACACCGGCCTCTCCGCGGCTGTCGCCCAGGACGCGACCAAGGGAGGGGAGCTCTATCTGGCAAAGATCGGCTACAAGGCCGGCGGGCGCGATCTCCAGCTCCTGAAGGAGGACACGGAGTTCAAGCCCGACGTGGGGCTCACCAAGACCCGGAAACTGGTCGAGCGAGACAAAGTGGACGTCCTCATCGGGCCGGTGAACAGCGCCGTGGCCCTGGCCATCCGCGACTACGTGCACGCACAGGCGATCCCGCTCGTCGTGCCCATCGCCTTCACGCGCGACCTGACCGCGCCGGGCAAGGCTAGCCCGTGGATCTTTCGCGTCGCCGAGACCTCGGACCAGGGAAACTACCCCATGGCTGCCTGGATCTACAAGAAGACCCCCCACCGGAAGCTGGTCATGATGGCCGCTGATTTCGTCGCGGGACGTCACTCGGCGGAGGCGTTCATGGCCGGCTTCAAGGAGGCCGGCGGGCAGATCGTGAAGGAGATCTACGCGCCCCTGAACACGCCGGACTTCGCCCCCTATCTGGCCCAGGTGGGCGGGCTCGGCGCGGACGCGATCTACGCCTGGTTCGCGGGAGCCGACTCCATCCGCTTCGTGAAGGCCTACAGGGAGTACGGGCTGGCCGACAAGCTCCCGCTCCTGGCGTACAACACGCTGGTGGACGACATCTTCCTTCCAACCCTGGGCGACGCGGCACTGGGGATCGTCAGCGTGGGGCACTACAGCGCCACGCTGGACACGCCGGAGAACCGGGCCTTCGTCCGGGAGTTCGAGGCGAAGTACGGGTCCTGGCCCACCCGGTATGCCGAGCACACCTACACATCGGTGCAGCTCGTGAGCGCCGCCATCGACATACTGAAAGGAGAAGTGGGCGACCGCGCGAAGTTCCGGGACGCGATCCGGAGCGCGGTGACGAAGATCCAGCCGCCTCGGGGCCCGATCCAGTTCGATCGCTACCAGCAGGTGATCACCCCCCTCTATGTGATGCGGGTGGAGCGGCAAGGCACGCGGCTGGTCAACGCCATCATCGACCGATTGCCGTTCACCTCGCAGGAGGAGACCTGGAAGTGGTGGAACAAGTAGTGATATAGTCGGGCGGACGATCAAGGCCGGCGAAAGGACCGATGATGCGCGGGAGCGGGCCAGGGCACACCGAAGAGTTGGTGGAGATCAGCGGCGCGAAGATCCAACTGCTGAGGGGCGGCAAGGGACGTCCCCTGCTCTTCCTCCACGGGGCCGCGGGCGCCGGGATCTGGCTTCCCTTCCTTCAAAAGCTGGCGCGGCGCTTTTCCGTCTATGCCCCGGCGCATCCCGGCTTCGGCCGCTCAGAGGATCCGCCGTGGCTCGATTCCGTGGACGACATGGCCCACTACTATCAGGAGTTCCTCGACTGGCTGGGGCTCAAGAAGGTCAACGTGGTGGGGCTCTCGCTCGGCGGATGGATCGCCGCCGAGCTGGCCACGCTCTGCTCCCACCGGATCGACCGGCTCGTCCTCGTGGACGCGGCCGGACTCAAGGTGGACGGCGTGAAGGTCCCCGATCTCTTCGCCATGACCCCCGAGGAGGTCGTCCAGCACATCTTCGCCAAACCGGAGACGGCCGCGGCGCTCTTTCCGGCCGATCCGGCGCCCGAGCAGATGGAAGTGATGCTCCGCCAGCGGGCGACTCTGGCGCGCCTGGCCTGGAACCCTTACTTTCACAATCCCAAGCTTCCCCGCCGGCTCGGGCGCATCCGGGTCCCCACGCTGATCGTCTGGGGTGAAGGAGACAAACTCTTCCCGCTCGAGATCGGCAGAGCCTGGGAGCGCGCCATCCCCGGGGCGCGGCTCACCGTGCTCGAGAACTGCGCCCACGTGCCGCCGCTGGATGACCCGAACGGCTTCGTCCGGACGGTCACCGAATTTCTCGCCAAGCGTCGAGGGCAAGCGCTGACTGACGGCTCGGCGGCTATCTCCTAACCGGTGAGCGAGGAGGGTATCATGAGGGCGATGAGGCGACGGGCGATCGTCGGGCTGCTCCTCCTGATCGGCGTAACCGGTCTCCTGGGGAGCGCGGAGGCGCAAGGGCCGGTCAGGATCGGCTTCATCTATCCTGACAGCGGACCTTTCGCTCAGGTCGGGATAGACATGCGGGACGGCTTCTCGCTCTACATGGCCGAAGTCGGCAACCGCGCAGGCGGCCGCGCCATCGAGTTGGTTTTCGAGACCAAGGGGACCAACAAGCCGGACGAGGGGTTGACCAAGGCGCGGAAGCTGGTGGAGCGCGACAAGGTCCACATACTGGCCGGACTCGTCGCCACCCCCGTGGCCGTGGCCCTCCGGTCGTACATCGTCGCCCAGAAGGTCCCCACCATGTTCACCATTGCGGCCGCCAACGACCTGATGCAGAAGCTCAGGAGCGACTATATCTTTCGCTCCTCCTGGTCGGGGAGCCAGAACGGTCATCCTCTCGGGGACTGGGCGTACAAGCAGGGATACCGGAAGGCTGTGCTCATGGCTTCGGACTACGGGGCGGGGCACGAGATGATCGGCGGCTTCGCGCGCGTCTTCACCGAGGCTGGCGGCCAGGTGATCCAGGAGCTCTACCCGCCGGTCGGGGCCCCGGACTTCGCCCCCTATCTCACCCAGGTCAGGCGGGACGCCGACGTGGTCTCAGTCTTCTTCGGCGGCTCGGACGCGATTCGCTTCGTCAACCAGTACGCCGAGTACGGGCTCAAGGGAAAGATCCCCCTCATCGGGCCGGTGGCGCTGACCGACGAGGCGCTCCTTCCCCGGGAGGGAGACAACGCGCTCGGCATTGTGACCACGATGCCGTGGAGCGCCGCCCTGGATACCCAGCAGAACAAGCGCTTCCTCCAGGCGTACGAAGCGAAGTACAAAAAGCCTGCCACCCTGGGCGCGGAGTCGGCCCATGCCGGCGCCCAGATGATCGTCCAGGCGCTGGAGGCGGTAAAGGGAAACATCGAGAACAAGGAAACGTTCCTGGCCGCGCTGGAGAAGGTCGAGGTGGACGCCCCGCGCGGGAAGGTGAGGCTTGACGCCTACCACAACCCAGTCCAGACCATCTACGTGCGGAAGGTTGAGAAAAAGGACGGCGCGCTTCAGAATTCGGTCATCGGCTCCTACCCCAACGTGAGCCAGTTCTGGAAATGGAGCCCGGAGGCGCACATGGCCATGCCGGGCTATCAGGAGATGAAGGGGAAGTGGGCCAAGTAAACGCGACATCCTGAGCCGGAGAGAGGAGCCGCTATGGACTTCTATTTCTTCCACCTGATGCCGTGGCCGCACCTCCCGGAGGACTTCGACACCGCCCACCGCTCGGCGTGGGTGACGTTTCCCAACAAGTACTACGACCCGGAGCGCGGCCACGACCTCTACCACCGCTACCTGGACGAGATGGAGTACGCGGAGGAGCTGGGCTTCGACGGCGTCTGCGTCAACGAGCACCACCAGAACAGCTACGGCACCATGCCCGCCCCCAACATCATGGCCGCGGCGCTGGCGCGGCGCACCTCGCGCGTCAGGATCGCCATCCTGGGCAACGCGCTCCCGCTCCGGGACCACCCGCTCCGCGTGGCCGAGGAAGTGGCCATGCTGGACGTGATGACGGGGGGACGGATCATCTCGGGGTTCGTCCGCGGCATCGGCGCCGAGTACCACTCCTTCTCCATGAGCCCGGCCGCTTCCCGCGAGCGCTTCATGGAGGCCCATGACCTGATCATCCGCGCCTGGACTGAGGAGGGCCCCTTCCCCTTCGAGGGGAAGCACTACAAGTTGCGCTACGTGAATGTCTGGCCCCGGCCGATCCAGAAGCCCCACCCGCCCATCTGGATCCCGTCGCAGGGGAGCGCGGAAACCGCGGAGTGGGCCGCCCAACGACGCTACCCGTACCTGATGGTCTACTCCTCGCTCCAGGTGATCAAAAAGGTCTACACCGAGTACCGGGGGTACTGCGAGAAGTTCGGGTATCAGTGCCCGCCGAGCCAACTCGGCTGGATGGCGCCCATCTACGTGGCGGAGACCGACCGGCAGGCGCGCGAAGAGGCCGAGCCGCATCTCCTCTGGCTTTTCCGGCGGGGGCTCAAGATGCCGGCGGAGTTCCTCTTCCCGCCCGGCTATATGACGCTTCCGTCAATGATGAAACAGCTCACCTCCAAAGACAAATTCGACTGGGGCAAACGGAGCTTCGACGAGCTGAGCGAGCACGGGTACGTGATCGCGGGGAGTCCGAAGACCGTCGCCGACCGGATCCGCGCCGCCCACGCCGAGCTGGGATTCGGCAACGCGGTGGCGCTCCTCCAGTTCGGCACGCTTCCCCACGACCTCACGCGGAAGAGCATGGAGCTGTTCGCCAAGGAGGTCATGCCGGAGCTCCGCGCGCTCTGAGCCAAAAAGGGCCGCACGACTTTTGAAGCAGCTCTGCTAAAGTAGGGATAAATGGCTTCAGCCTCAGGACAAGCGCTACTGGCGTGTGACGCGGTTGCTCATGACCCTAACGGCAAGATCACGCTCTACGGGATCTTCGATCGGATTTGGTCTTCAACTTTCCCTGTCGTCCACCCGATGTTCGCCATCTATTGGCGCTGTCTTATCCCCGGTCCAGGACGGGTCGGTGTAGCCATTCTTAGAACCGATGGATCAATTCTCGCTGATCTTGAACCGGTCGAAACAAGCAAAGAGCAGCTTCACTCCATGCAGGGCACGTATACGCTAGGAGGTTTCGAGTTTCCCGCGGAAGGAGAGTACAGCTTGGTCCTTAAATGCAATGGGACTGAGATTCTTCGGAGCATTCTGTTCCTATCAAAAAGGACTGTAAGTTGAATACCGATCTGGTTGCCGATCACACGATCGTTGCAAGAATTGCGATCGTTTTTACCATAGGAGTCACATCCACGAGTTCTGGAGAAGAATCCAGGCAACTGACGATTAAAAGCTCAGTTCCGTATCCCTCCTTTGAACCGCCCACCGCTGCAATTTACCTCCCGGACTCCAGCACTTATGTAACACGAGAGCTTAAATGGCCCACGAAGGGACACTCACCTCCTACGGTCACGGCAGGTCAAAGCCATTGGGATGTGATAGAGCCTGCGTCCCCGCAAGGGAAAGGGATCGAGGCAGCAAGCCACCTCTTTGCAAAACGAGTTGCTCGCATCGCTGCCGTCCTCGCTGTTGCTTATTCAGTTGAAGGGGACGTCTACCTAGTCTGGACGTTCATCAGCCGGCGGGCAAAGCACATTCGACGGTGCATCTACGAAGAGGAACTCCGACTGATGCAGGAGTTTCCCGAGTTAACGTTTGATTTCAATGTAGTCTCTCTGGACAGCGCTGAAGTCCGCGGCCTCCTGCCCGATGATCTTTACGGGCGAATTGTCTTCTACCGGGAGTCTCGTGCCTGATCGCCTCGTACATTTATGGCCACGGAGCAGACCCATCTGCGTCAAGCGCGACACAACGAGCGATTCCTTGCTATATTCGACCTGACAAATACTCCCTATTTGGATTGGGCGGTCACCGTAATCTTTTATGCTGCTTTGCACTACATTCGAGCGCTCGCTGCCAGGCATTACTTTATGAATATCTCGGGATACGGCGATATCGATCGGGTTTTCCATCGGGTCACCGTCTTCCAACAAAATCCGAACATTTACACCGATTATCGACAGCTTAAAGACGATTCAAGAGACGCGCGCTATGACATGAGAGTGTTTTCTCCTCAGGAAGTAACGGATCTCCGCGAGGAGGAACTACAGCGGATTCGGCAATTTGTACTTGCTCATCTATAATACGGCGAAGCAAGAGAGGAAGGGTCAGAATCTCTAACGAAGAAGGAGGGTCAGCCATGCGACTGAAGGACAGGGTTATCATCGTGACGGGTAGTGCCCAGGGGATCGGGCGAGCGTACGCCTCGCGCCTCTCAGAGGAAGGTGCAAAGGTCGTCATCGCGGATATCCTGGACTCGAAGCCGACGGCCGACGAGATTCTGGCCAAAGGCCGGGCCGCTCTTCCGCTTCAGGTCGACGTGTCGAGCGAGGCCAGCGTCGAAGAGATGGCCCGCAAGACCATCGAGTCCTTCGGACGGATCGACGTGCTGGTCAACAACGCGGCCGTCTTCGGGAAGATCGATCTGAAGCCCTTCGACCAGATTCCGGTGGCCGAATGGGACCTGGTGATGGCGGTGAACGTGAAGGGGCTCTTCCTCTGCTCCAAGGCCGTTTTCCCGCAGATGAAAAAGCAAGGGAAGGGAAAGATCGTCAACATCGCCTCGGGGACGGTCTTCAAGGGGACTCCCCGCTTCCTCCATTACGTCACGTCCAAGGGGGCGGTCGTGGCGTTCACCCGCGCGTTGGCTCGCGAGATGGGGCAGTATGGGATCACGGTGAACGCCCTCGCCCCCGGCCTCACGCTGAGTGACGCGGTCAAGAACCATCGCCAGCAGATGGAGTACCACCAGTCGGTGGTGCAGACCCGGTGCCTCCAACGCGACGAGGTCCCCGAAGACCTGACCGGGACGATGGTCTACCTTTGCTCGGACGACAGCGATTTCACCTCGGGCCAGACCATCCTGGTGGACGGCGGCTCCGCCATGCATTAGGCGACTTGGGCCCCTCATCAATTGGCCCCTCACCCTTCCCTCTCCCCCCTCGAAGGGGGAGAGGATTAAGGTGAGGGGGTCGCTTCGGCCTGGAGCTTCGTGGCGATGCGCTTGGTGAGCGCCAGCTTGGAGACCTTGCCGAAGGGAGAGATGGGGAACTCGGGGACCAGCTCGATCCGCTCGGGGAGCTTGAACTTGGCCAGCCCCTTGCCGGTGAGGAACCCGACAAGCTCCTCCAGTGTGAGGGTGGCGCCGGACCTGGGGATGATGTAGGCGCACATCCGCTCGCCCAGCACGGGGTCGGGCATCGGCACGCAGGCCGCGTTCCGGACCGCCGGGTGGGAGAGGATCAGGTTCTCCACCTCTTCGGCGCTGATCTTCTCGCCGCCCCGGTTGATCAGGTCTTTCTTCCGCCCCTCGACGATCAAGTTCCCGGAGGGGTGGCGCCGCATGAGGTCGCCCGTTCGGTAGAAGCCGTCCGGGGTGAAGGCGCGGGCGTTGTGCTCGGGAGCGCGGAAGTACCCCCGCAGCGTGTACGGCCCCCGGCAGAGTAGCTCGCCGATCTCCCCGTCGGGAACCTCCCGCCCCTCCTCGTCCACCAGCTTGATCTCGTCGTCCGGGCAGACCGGCCGGCCCACGGTCTCCATTCGCGCTTCGTCGGGATCGTCGAGGCGGACGATGCAGAGGAGGCCCTCGGCCATTCCGAAGATCTCCTGCACCTTGCTACTCGGGATCAGCTCCTCGGTCCGCCGCTTCACCTCGGGCTGGAGCTTCTGCCCGCCGGTGTTGATGACGCGGACCGAGGAGAAATCGTACTCCGTGAGCAGCGGATCGTTGATCCAGCGGATCAGGAGGGTCGGCGCCAGCTCCAGGTGGGTGACCCGCTCCCGCTGAACGAGGGGGAAGACGTCCTGGGCGCGGACGCTCGTGCTCAGGACCAGGCGGGCGCCCCGCATCAGGAAGCCCTGGATCCCCGGCGAGGCCAGCGGGAAGTTGTGCGCGATCGGGACCACCACGAGCAGCGCGTCATCGGGCCTGATGTCGTTCAGATCGCCGATGGGCTTCGAGTTGTAGGCGTAGTCGTTGTGGGTGCGGGGGATGATCTTGGGGACGCCGGTGGTCCCGCCCGAAAGCTGGAAGACCGCCGGGGCCGTGGGATCGATCTCGATCCGGTCCAGGGCCTCGCGGGACACCCCGCTCTCCCGCTCCAGCAGCTCCCTGATGGAGAGCGCGCCGGGCGGCGGGTTCTCCCCCGACGCCAGCAAGAAGCGAACGCTTTTGTACTCCGCTTTGATCCGCCCGGCCAGCTCCGCGAAGTTGAAATCCCCCATGCGGTCGGGAAAGGCGTAGGCCACCGCCTCGGCCAGCTCGACGAAGGTGTGGATCTCGTGGTAGCGGTGAGGCGGCAGCGCCAGCAGCGGGATGGCGCCGATCTTCTGGAGCGCGAAGTAGAGGTAGACGAATTCCGGAACGTTGGGGAGCTGCACCACGACCCGGTCGAGCGGCTGCACTCCGAGCTTCAGGAGGTGGAGCGCCAGCCGTTCGATCCGCCGCGCCAGCTCCCGGTAGGTGACCCGCTCCGCTCCAGCCACGACGGCCAGCCGGTCCGCAAAGCGGGAAAACGCCTCGTCGAAGACGCTCCCGAGGGACCGATCCGCCCAGTAGCCCCGCTGGCGGTAGCGGGCGGCGAACTCCGGAGGAAAGGGGACAAACCCCTCAAGCATCGGTCAGCTTCCGGTCACACGTAGGTCGCCGCCATTCGAATCGCCTCGAAGTGGTCCTCGACCGTCAGGTCGCGGCGCGGCACGGGATAGATGATGGGATAAACGCCGGCGTCCAGCAGGGAGCGCAGCTTCCTCCGGCAGGCCTCGGGCGAGCCGGTCAGGCTGAACTTCTCGACCATGGCGTCCGTCACCATGCGGCTCGCGCGGGCGAAGTCGCCGGCGTCCCACACCGCTTTCACCTCCCTGGCTTCCCGCCCGTAGCCGGAGATCTCGGCGATGTGATGGTAGTGCGGCGAAGCGCAGTAAAAGGCGAGGCCGCGGCGCATGGCGTTCACCGCCCCCTCGTCCCGGGGTTCCGGGCAAGTCATCAGGAGCGTCAGGATCTTCACGTCCTTGGGATCTCGCCCGGCCGCCACGGCCTCGCGCTTGACGATGGGGCGGAACTCCCCGAGCGCCTCCTCCGTCGGCCAGTTCGCGATGAAGCCGTCGGCGACCTGCGCAGCCACGCCGACCATCTTGGGGTTGAGCGCCGAGAGATAGATCGGGAGGGCTCCGTCAATCGGCCCCTCCCGCAGGTGAAAATCCCGGACGTGGAACCAGGTCCCGTCGTAGGAGAAGCGCCTGCTGGTGAGGAGCCCGCGCACGATCGCCACCGTCTCTCGAGCCCGCCGCAAGGGGCGCTCGATGGCGATCCCGTGCCCCCGCTCCATGAACCCGATCCCGCCCGTTCCGATCCCGAGGGCGAACCGGCCGCCTGAGAGCCGGTGGATCGTGCTGGCCGCCATCGCCAGGAGCGTGGGCGTGCGGGAGTAAAAGCTGACGATCCCCGTTCCCAGGCGGATGCGCCGGGTCGCTTGCGCCGCGAGCGCCAGAACCGTGAACGCCTCCTTGCCGGACTCCTCGGTGACCCAGAACCCATCGTAGCCGAGTGTCTCCGCCTCCTGCGCATATCGCAGAAGCGCGTCCATGCCGAGGTCCCCCGTGTGCAGCATCACCCCCATCGGAAACGCCACGATTCTCTCCCGCGCCTACGCCTTCGCCGGGATGAAGGGGTCGCCCGCGCGCGCGTTCTCCACGCGGACGGTGGGGCCTGGATCAAAGCCGAGGAACTTTGACCAGTCGACGTAGTGCTCTTCCAGCTCGATCCCCAGCGCATCCGCAATCCGCGCCACATAGTTAAACATAGCCGCAATGGCGCAAATCTCGAGGATGTTCTCATCCGAGAACCCGGCATCGCGCAGGCTCTGCACATCATGATCAGTCATCTGCGACGGGTTCAGGGTCATCTTTTCGACGAACCGCACGATGGCGAGGTCTCCCGGATCGGAAAGCACGGAGTCTGGATCGGCGAGGAGTTTCTTGACGAGATCGCCGTCGTTCCCGCTCGCTCCACGGAGAAACTCTCCGTGAGTGGTGGTTCAGTAGCGGCAGTTCAGGAGCTTGGAAACGTAGGCGGAGATCAGCTCCTCGCGCCGGCGGCCGAGCCCCGTGGCGCCGAACGTCGTGGCCTGGGCCAGCCCGGCCACCGCCTTCAGCAGGGACGGCTTCAGGGAGAAGGCGCGCATGATGCTGGGGAAGTAGCCGCGCCGTGCGGTGAAGAGGTCGCTGATCTCCTTCACGGCCGGATGGTCGCTGGGGCCGAGCGTCTTGATCCGCATGGGACTCACCTCGCTTGAAGCGACGCCGCGCTTCGGTTTGGCAGCTGACTGATCAACCCCGTGTCCACGCCGCGAGCGGTGGCGGCTCGGCCGGGGTCCCCTGTAACTTACGTGCGAGCATGATCACGCCCTCTCCCAGTTGGCGGAGGTGTTCGCGCACCCGTTCATCAACCAGCTCCTGCTCCCGATAGTGGGCGTTCTCGACGTAGACGCTTCCGGGCGCTACGTAGGCATTGAACCATGCCATGACCGCGCGGAGCTCGTGATCAATGGCAAGGTAATGATGGGCCGTTGCGCCGGTGGCGATGAGCCCGACGACCTTTCCCATGAGCGCCTCGACAGGCACGTGGTCCAGGAGATTCTTGAGCGCTCCCGTGTATGTCCCCCGATAGATCGGACTGCCGATCAGGAAACAGTCGGCTCGCTGAACCTTCTCGACGACCCCGGGTGTGTCATCCGCATAGTCGGAGAGGGCGCGTCCATCCAACATTGCAACCTTCCACTCCCGCAGGTCGAGAAGCTCGATTTCGACCTCCGGGAAGCGACCGAGGGCGGCGTCAAGGGCGAACTGCACCGCCGTCCGGGTGCGTCCGCTCTTCGTCATGCTTCCCGAGATGCCCAGCAGCTTCATACACACTCACTCCGGCTTCACCTCTTTGAGGACGTCCACCACCTCGTAGCCCATCTTCCCGTCCTTCTTCACCACTTTCACGATGTAGAAATCCATGGTGCCGAACGGCTTCTCGGGATCGAAGCGGAACCGGCCCTGGGGGCTCTCGAAGTCCACCTGCCGCGTGGCCGCGACCATGGCCGAAGACCCCGAGTTTCAGCTTGTTGTCGTTGAACAAAGGGTTCGTGGCATGACGCAGCTCCTGCATGTCGCTCGAGATCATAACGTCCTTCTCCGTTCGCGTTACTGCGCTTGGACCTCCTCGCGGTAGAGGTCGAAGGCTTCGAGAATAGGCACGTCCTCCGAGCTGAACAGAAACGCGGGCTCGGTGGCCGACCGGTTCTCGTGCTGCACCCACGTCCAGTGCGGGATGGCCAGCACGTCTCCGCTCTCCCATTCGAGCTTTTGATCGCCC
>CAYJUC010000100.1:0-7590 GCA_964372605.1 uncultured bacterium
CTTGAGGTCGACGGTCTTGAGGCTCCGGAACGCGCGCTCGATGGCGGCCAGCCGCCACGACATGATAGGTGTCTGGGTCTTGCCCGGTCGGCCGCAGGTGGAGCAGTTCGAACGACTGGATAGACTGCTGGTAGAGGACGGCGGCCGTCGCTGTGCCGTCCGAGGTGAACGGCGTGTCATCGTAGAGCACCAGGACACTGGCCGCCCCATCGGTATTTTGACTTCGGGGAATCAGGTCATGGCCGACGCAGCCCGGGCAGCCGATCGGAGCGGCTGACACCGGAGTGATAGATGCCAGACCGACGGCAAGGACGGCTGCGACCACCGAGACGAGCAGTCTCTCCTTCTTCATGTAAATGTTTTAGGCCAATATGTGTGCCAACTTCTCTCCCCCCATCACCTCGTCGTGAAGTTCCGCGTGACTCTTGCGCCCGTTTGGGTGTATTGAGTAAACCCACCATTCGAGTCGCAGCTTTATGTAACGTTTTTAATACGTTCGAGGCCGCGATGAAGTTCTGGCGGAGAGACGACCGGCGATCAGTGGGGAAGCGCGGAGAGGATGCCGCGGCCAGATTCCTCACGAAGCGCGGGTGGGTCATCGTGGAGCGGAATATCCGCTCCCGCCTGGGGGAGATCGATCTCGTGGCCAGAGACCGGGAGACGCTCGTCTTCGTCGAGGTCAAGTGCCGGCGAGAGCCGATAGGAGATCCCCCCGAGGCCGCTGTCACCCCGGACAAGCAGCGGCGCCTCGGCCGATTGGCCGCGGGATATCTGAAGCGTCACCGACTCGGTGAGATTGCCTGCCGCTTCGACGTGCTGGCCGTCACCCTGGACGCCCGGGATCGCGTCAAGGAGATCCGCCACTTCGAACACGCGTTCATGGCGGGAGACTGGGACTGATCCATGCTCGCCCGGGTGCGATCGGCGTGCGTCCAGGGGATCGAGGCGGCGCTCATCTCCGTGGAGGTGGACGTAGCCGCCGGCCTCCCGGCTTTCACCACCGTGGGGCTCCCCGACGCCGCCGTCCGCGAAAGCCGCGATCGGGTGCGCGCCGCCATCAGGAACTGCGGCTTCGTCTTCCCCATGGAGCGCATCACCGTGAACCTGGCCCCCGCCGACCTGAGAAAAGAAGGCGCCAGTTTCGATCTCCCCATCGCCCTCGGGATTCTCGCCGCCACCGGGGCTGTCAAAGGGGATCGGCTGGCGCGCTACGTCATGCTGGGAGAGCTCTCGTTGGACGGCGCGATCCGTCCCGTGCGAGGGGTGCTTCCGATGACCCTCGCCTGCCGCCGTGACGGAGTGGGCGGTCTGCTTCTCCCGGGAGCCAATGCCCTGGAGGCGTCGGTGGTGGAAGGGATCGAGGTGATTCCGCTCCACAACCTTTCGGAGGCCGTCGAGTTTCTGAGCGGGGAGGGGAACGTCGAGCCGGTTCGCACCGATCCAGCGAGCCTCCTGGCCCGCGCCTCCGCGGACGATGCGGACTTCGCCGAGGTGCGCGGCCAGTTTCACGCAAAGCGGGCCCTGGAGATCGCTGCGGCCGGCGGTCACAACGTCCTGATGATCGGGCCTCCGGGAGCGGGGAAAACCATGCTGGCCCGGCGGCTCGCCACGATTCTCCCCCCGCTCTCCCTCGAAGAAGCGATCGAGGCGAGCTGTGTGTGGAGCGTGGCCGGCCTCCTGCCTCCCGACCGGGGGCTGATGACGACGCGCCCGTTCAGGGCCCCCCATCACACCAGCTCTGACGCCGGGCTCATCGGCGGCGGGAGCGTCCCCCACCCCGGGGAGGTGAGCCTCGCCCATCTGGGAGTGCTCTTCCTGGACGAGCTGCCCGAGTTTTCCCAGCGCGCGCTGGAGGCTCTGCGCCAGCCGCTGGAGGACGGGAGCGTGGTGCTCTCCAGAGCGGCCGGCTCGACCGCATTCCCCGCCCGCTTCCAGCTCGTCGGCGCCGCCAACCCCTGCCGCCGCGGCTGCCCGACGCTGGAGGCGTGTGTCTGCACTCCGGGGGAGCGCCAGCACTATCTCTCCCGGCTCTCGCGCCCGCTCCTGGATCGGATCGACCTCCACCTCGACGTCCCCGCGGTCAAATACTCCGAGATGGCGGGCGGGGCTCAGGGAGAGCCGTCCATCGCGATCCGGGCCCGAGTCCTGAAGGCCCGCGCGCTCCAGACCGAGCGGTTTGCCGGGACGAAGATCCGCGCCAACGCCCGGATGGCCGGAAGAGAGGTGCGTCGCTTTTGCCCGATCCCGGCGGATGGTAAAGCTCTCCTGGCTCTGGCCATGGAGCGGTTGGGCCTCTCGGCGCGGGGGCACGACCGGATCCTCAAAGTGGCCCGGACTATCGCAGATCTGGAGGGCCGTGAGACAATAGCCACAGAGCACCTGTCCGAGGCCATCCAGTACCGCGGCCTGGATCGGTGGCTTCGATCCTGACGCGAGGAGACTGCCGCCATGCCCACCCCGATGAGCCTCACCCGGGAAGACACCCTTCTCCTGGTCGTCGACGTGCAGGAGCGGCTCTTTGCCGCCATGGATCCCGAGCACCGCGAGGACGTGGTGCGGAACATCAAGATCCTGGCCGTGATGGCTCAGCGGCTGGGCCTCCCGCGCCTGGTCACGGAACAGTACCCGAAGGGGCTGGGCCGCACCTTGCCAGAGCTCAAAGAAGCCCTGGGGCATGTAGAACCGATCGAGAAGGTGGCCTTCTCCTGCTGCGGGGCAGAGGGGTTTGGGGAACAGCTGCGGGCAACCGGCGCGAGACAGGTGGTCGTAGCCGGGCTCGAGGCCCACGTGTGCGTCCTGCTGACAGCCCTGGACCTTCTGAGCGCGGGGTACGGGGTCCACGTGGTGGCCGACGCCGTCTGCTCCCGGACGAGGGAGCACCGCCAGCTTGGCCTGGATCAGCTCCGCCAGGCCGGCGCCGTGGTGACCTCCACGGAAACCGTCCTCTTCCAGTTCCTGCGCAGGGCCGATTCCGACGAGTTTCGCACCCTTCAGAAGCTGATCAAGTCGTAGATGAGCCGGTACTTCGACATCCGCGCCACCGTGCTCATCGTGCTCACCGCCCAGATTTACGAGGACCTGCCCGTGGCCTTCACCCGGGACCAGGAGCTTTTCATCCAGCTGGACGAGGACGGCGGCAAGCGGGCCGCCGTGTGGGGAATGGATCACGCGAAGACGCGAGAGGCGGTGGCGATTTTCGTCAGGGACGGTTTTCTGGATCGCTTTCTGGACCTGGTATGGAAACGAACTGGAGAGTGACCTCCGATCCGGTGCGGAACTAGCAACGCCGAGCGCGGGCTTGGCCCGCGCAACCCTGCGGGGGGAGGTTCGGAAGGGGGGCGTGCCCCCCTCCGAGGAAACTACCGGAGGTGCGCCGTGCCTCTCGGGGAAGGAATATTGGTGTACGTCACCGATCCCTGAGCGTCTTCGTAGCGGTAGACGAACTCGGAGTGTTCCGTCTGAGAGTGTTCCGTCTGATGGGCGTCCGCGCCATAGAGCTGAAGGATCTTTCGCACGTAACCCTGAGTCTCCGGGTAGGGCGGGACTCCGCGGTGCGAGCGGACAGCTTCATCCCCGGCGTTATAGGCAGCCAGGGCCAGCGGAAGGCTGCCCTGATAGCGGTCCAGGAGGGCGCGAAGATGGCGGACTCCTCCGTCGATGTTCTGGCGGGGGTTGAAGGGTTCCCGGACCCCGAGTAAAGAAGCCGTGCCGGGCATGAGCTGCATGAGCCCCTGGGCGCCCTTTCGGGAAACTGCCCAGGGATCGAACGTCGACTCCGTCCAGATCAGCGCTTCCACCAACTTCGCGTCGATCCCGTAACGGGAGGCGGCTTCGCGGATCTCGGCGGCATAGCGGCCAGACCGCCCCGAAGGAAGTTGGAGCCACCCGGACGTTGCGCCAGTCAACTCCGTGGAGTGCCGGTATCGAGGATCGGTGGGGGCGTTCGTGAAATGCACCACTCCGTCCTCATCCACCAGTCTGAAGGACGCGGCCAGGGCCGGGTCCGATCCCGCGACGAGCCCCAGCAGCAAGAACCATCCGGCCAAACCCCGGCGACGCATGACGCGTATTCTAGGCGGCCGGGCTCGGGCTGTCAAGGACGCTGGCGGCCGGGCAGCGGCCAAGCGTCCGGGCGACGCCTGACGGAGTGGGAGCGCGGCCGATGCTACAACGCGGATAAAGAGCCGGTCAAGGGAAAAGCTGATACTTCAGGACGTTAGAGCTGCCTCGGGAACTTCGGCGAACCGCTGCGAGACCGGTTCGGTGAAGGCCAGGCTCAACACCTCCTCGATGGAATCCACGAGGTGGAAGGTCATCTCAGCGCGAACCGCCGGTGGCACATCCTCTACCAGGTTCTTCTCGTTCCGCCCGGGAAGAATCACCGTCTTCACCCCCGCGCGTTTGGCGGCCAAGACCTTTTCCTTGAGCCCTCCGATCGGGAGGACCCGACCCGAGAGCGTGATCTCTCCGGTCATAGCCAGCCGGGGACGGACGGGACTGCCGGACAGGAGAGAGACCAGCGCCGCAACCATGGTCACCCCCGCCGACGGCCCGTCTTTGGGGATCGCTCCCGCCGGAACGTGCAGGTGAATGTCCGACCGCTCCCAGAAGTCTCCCGGAATGTCGAGGTCGGCGGCATGCGAGCGGACCCACGAGAGCGCCGCCTGAACCGATTCTTTCATCACATCGCCGAGCTGCCCGGTCAACGTCAGCGTCTTGCCCCCCTTCATCCGTGTCGCTTCGACGAAGAGGATGTCGCCCCCTGCCGCCGTCCAGGCGAGCCCAACGGCCACACCGGGCACACGGGTCCGCTCCTCGAGCTCCTCCAGGAGGAATTTCGGCGCGCCCAGGAGCTCGGTCACCACTTCCGGCGTAACGGTTAAGAGATCCCCGGGCCCCTCTGCCAGCCGCCTGGCGGCTTTTCGACAGATGGCCGCGATCTCCCGCTCCAGGTTCCGGAGGCCGGCCTCCCGCGTGTAGTTCCTGATCAGGAGCCGGAGCGCCCCTTCGGTGAAGGCCACGTGCTCCCCATGCGCGAGCCCGTGCTCCACGGTTTGCTTGGGAATCAGATGCCGCTGAGCGATGGCGACCTTCTCCTCTTCGGTGTAGCCGGGCAACTCGATGACCTCCATGCGGTCCCTGAGCGCGGGAGGGACTGGATCGAGCAGGTTGGCGGTGGTGATGAACAGCACCTTCGAGAGGTCGAAGGCGACATCCACGTAGTGATCCCGGAAGCCCCAGTTCTGCTCCGGGTCGAGCACCTCCAGAAGCGCGGACGCGGGATCGCCCCGGAAATCCACCCCGAGCTTGTCGATCTCGTCCAGCATGAACACCGGATTTTTCGACTCGACCCGCCTGAGCCCCTGGATGATCTGGCCCGGAAGCGCGCCGATGTAGGTGCGCCGGTGCCCTCGGATCTCCGCCTCGTCGCGCATACCGCCCAGCGAGATCCGGTGAAATCTTCGTCCCAGGGCTCGAGCGATGGACTTTCCGAGGGAAGTCTTCCCCACGCCGGGCGGCCCGACAAAGCAGATGACGGGATCCTTCCCCCCCGGGCGAATCTTCTTGACCGCCAGGTATTCCAGGATCCGCTCCTTCACTTTGTCCAGGCCCCAGTGGTCCTCGTCGAGGATCCGGCGGGCGTTGGCGATGTCGATCTGATCCTCGGTTTCCCGTTGCCACGGCAGCGCGATGAGCCAGTCCAGATACGTGCGGGACACGGTGTACTCGGCGGCGGCCGGGGGCATTTTGGAGAGCCGATCGATCTCGCGGACGGCCTCTTTCTTCGCCTCTTCGGTCATTCCGGCGCGCTCGATTTTCTGCCGGAGCTCCTCGATCTCGTGGGTCCGCTCGTCAACGTCACCCAACTCCTTCTGGATCGCCTTCAACTGCTCCCTCAAGTAGTACTCCCGCTGCGTCTTGGACAGCTCCGACTGCACCTGGGACTGGATCTTCGAGCCGAGCTCGAGAACCTCGGTCTCCTTGGTCAGGGACTCCACCAGCTTCTTGAGGCGAAGCTTGACGTCGGCCGTTTCCAGGAGCTCCTGTTTGACAGCCGTCGTGATCGACGGGAGCGAGGCGGCTATGAAGTCCGCCAGGCGCCCCGGATCGGACGCGTTCATGGCCACAGCCATCAGCTCATCGGGGAGCGTCGGGGAGAGCGCGACGATCTTCTGGAAGAGCGTGGCCGCGTTGCGGGTCAGCGCCTCCGCCTCGATGTCTCCGGCGGCCGGCGGTGTCTCGGGCACGACCTCGATCCGCGCTTTGATGAAGGGGGCGGTCTGGACGATCTCCACCACCCGGATCCGGGTCACCCCCTGCACCACCAACCGCAGCGTCCCGTCCGGATGCTTGAACATTTTATGAATGATGGTGGCGGTTCCCGTGGAGAAGAGGTCCTCCGGCGCCGCCTCCTCGACGGACGGGTCCCGCTGAGCGACGGCCCCGACAATGCGAGAGCCCTGGACCGCCTCGTCCACGAGACGGATGGACGGCGCGCGGCCCACCGCCAGCGGAAGCACCGCGTCCGGAAACAGCACCGTGTCGCGGAGGGGAAGGATTGCAATGATATCGGGCAGCACGATTCCCGCGGAATCCTCTTTTTCCCGAAACTCCCTGCTCACCGGCGCATCGGTCATCGTTTGCTCCTCCAGAACCCTTAAGAGAAAACATCCAGGGATTTGAGCGTTCCGGCGGCGGCCCGGACCAGCGCCGCCTCGGTTCCCCGGCTCCGGCTGTCGCGCGACTGGGACATCTCCTGGCGGACATAGTCCAGGAGGTCTTCCATCTGCTTCTGCATTTCGAGCATCCGGCTCCTCATCCTTAAGATGAGCTCCACACCCGCCAGATTCACGCCGAGGTCGCGCGTCAGGCGGAGGACTCGGCCGATCTCCTCCACGTCTTCGGCCGAATACATCCTGGTTTTGCCGACCGTTCGACTGGGCCGGATCAGGCCCTTCCGCTCATAGAGCCGGAGCGTCTGGGGGTGGAGCTTCAGCATCTCCGCCACCACCCCGATCATGTAGAGCGGTTTCCCTCTGTCGGTCACCGAAACCCTCCTGCTCGATGGCTCCCCAGGAGATCTGCCCTGGGATTGCCGGGGATCAGCCGCTCCAGCTCACGGAAGCACTCCTGGACCCCGGAATCCAACCCGCGCGGAATCTCCACCCGGCAGGTCACATAGAGATCCCCTCGCCCGTTTCCGTTGAGCCGCAGGACTCCTTTTCCGCGCAGCCGGAAGGTCTGGCCGCTCTGAGTCCCTGGCGGGATCGCCATGGAGGCGACGCCCTCCGGCGTCGGGACCCGAATCCGGGCGCCCAGGGCCGCTTCAGAGATCGTTATCGGAACCTCGCAGTAAAGGTTGTCGCCCTTCCGCGAGAAGAAGGGGTGCGGGGAGACTCGGGTGCTCACGATGAGGTCTCCCCGGGGGCCGCCGAACGGGCCGGAGTGCCCCTCTTCCGAAAACCGGAGCTGAGCGCCAGTGTCCACCCCTGGCGGGATCGTCACCTGAATCTGCACCGGGACTGGCGCGACTCCCTTTCCGTTGCAGGCGGGACACGGATCTTCCGGACGCTCTCCGCTCCCTCCGCA
>CAYJUC010000100.1:7690-11260 GCA_964372605.1 uncultured bacterium
CCTTTCCGTTGCAGGCGGGACACGGATCTTCCGGACGCTCTCCGCTCCCTCCGCACGCCGGGCACCGGCCGGGCAAAGCCCGGCCTGGCTCGCTCCAGAGGACACCCGACCCTCCACAGCCAGAGCAGGCCACGGGGCGCGATCCGTTGCGGGCGCCGGAAGCGTTGCAGGCCTCGCACGGGGAAAGCCGGAGCAGCTCGACGCCGAGGGTCACTCCCCGGACTGCGTCTTCGAACGACAGGTCCACCGGAACGTGAAGCGGATCCCCCTTCACGCGGCCTGAACCCCGGGGGCGATCGGCTTCGGCCGGTCGCTGGCGGAGCGCCTGATGGCCGTGCCTGTCGTAGACCGCCCGGGCAGTCGAGTCACCCAGCACCCGATAGGCCTGGGAGATCTCCGCAAAGAGCTCCTCGGCGCGCGGGTCCCACAGGTTCACATCGGGGGAGTACTGGCGAGCGAGCCGCCGGTAGGCCAGCTTGATCTCCCGAACCGTCGCGGTGATCTCCACGCCCAGGACCGCGTAGTAGTCGCGCGTCATCACTCAATCACTCGGAGGGGGGCCACCCAGGCACCCCCACGCCTCCGGCGTGGACGCCCGGGTCGCCGCCCTTCCGAACCTCCCCCAAGCTTGCGCGGGCCAAACCCGCGCCCGAGCACCTCTGGTCTGTCGGTGAGGTCGGGCATGCGGTGGCCACGTTTTTCAGCGTTCTCCTAAGCCGGCATGCGCAAAACTTATTTCTTGTCGCCGAGATCCTCGAATTCCGCGTCGACCACGTCACTGTCCGCCGGCTTGGACTTCTGCCCTGTCCCTTCGGGCGGAGTTTTTTCCGTTTGCGCTTTCGCCTGGGCCTCCCGGTACATGACCTCGGCCAGCTTGTGCGAGGCCTTGGTGAGGTTCTCCTGTTCCCGCTTGATCCGCTCCACGTCGTCCCCTTTCAGCGCTTCCTTGAGCTCGCCCAGGGCTTTTTCGATTTCCTGCCTGTCGGCCGCCGGGACCTTGTCGCCGTGCTCGGCCAGCGTGCGCTCTGTGCTGTAGACGAGGGAGTCCGCCTGGTTCTTGATCTCGATCTCCTGGCGCCGCCCGGCGTCTTCGGTGGCGTGGGTCTCGGCCTCCTTCACCATCTTTCCGATCTCCTCTTTGGTGAGGCCCGAGGACGCGGTGATGGTGATGTTCTGCTGCTTGCCGGTGGCCGTGTCCCTCGCCGACACGTTCAGGATGCCGTTGGCATCGATGTCGAAGGCCACCTCGACCTGCGGCACCCCGCGGGGGGCCGGCGGGAGCCCCACCAGGTGGAACCGTCCGAGGGTTCGGTTGTCGCGGGCCATGGGCCGTTCCCCCTGGAGCACATGTACTTCCACCGAGGTTTGGCTGTCCGCCGCCGTCGTGAAGATCTCGCTCTTCTTGGTGGGGATGGTCGTGTTCCGCGTGATCAGGGTGGTCATCACGCCGCCCAGCGTCTCGATTCCCAGCGACAACGGGGTCACGTCGAGGAGGAGCAGGTCCTTTACCTCGCCGGTCAACACGGCCGCCTGGAGGGCGGCGCCCACGGCCACCACCTCGTCCGGGTTCACCCCCTTGTGGGGCTCCCTGCCGAAGAGGGCCTTCACCGTCTCCTGAACCTTTGGCATCCGGGTCTGCCCGCCGACCAGGATCACCTCGTCGATGTCCCTGGGGGTCACCCCGGCGTCCTGCATGGCCTGCCGGCACGGCCCGGTGGTGCGCTCGATGAGATCTGCGACGAGCGCTTCCAGCTTGGCCCGGCTGAGCGTCAGCACCAGGTGCTTGGGGCCGCTGGCGTCCGCGGTGATGAACGGGAGGTTGATCTCGGTCTGGAGCGTCGTCGAGAGCTCGCACTTGGCCTTCTCCGCGGCCTCCTTCAGCCGCTGGAGCGCCATCCGGTCCCTCTTGAGGTCGACGCCGTTCTCACGCTTGAACTCCTCGGCGATCCAGTCGACGACCCGCTGGTCGAAGTCGTCGCCGCCCAGGTGCGTGTCGCCGTTGGTGGCCTTCACCTCGAACACGCCGTCGCCGATCTCCAGGATCGAGATGTCGAAGGTGCCGCCGCCCAGGTCGTACACGGCGATGGTCTCGTCCTTCTTCTTGTCCATCCCATAGGCGAGCGCGGCGGCCGTCGGCTCGTTGATGATCCGGAGCACTTCCAGGCCGGCGATCTGCCCCGCCTCCTTGGTGGCCTGGCGCTGGCTGTCGTTGAAGTACGCCGGGACGGTGATGACGGCCTTCGAGACCTTCTCGCCCAGGTAGGCCTCGGCGGCCTCCTTGAGCTTGCGGAGGATCATGGCCGAGATCTCGGGAGGCGAGTACACCTTGCCGCGCACTTCCACGCGCGCGTCCGCGTTATCGGCCTTCACGACCTTGTATGGGACGAGCTTGGTCTCCTGCAGCACCTCGTCGTAGCGGCGCCCCATGAAGCGCTTGATGGAAAAGACGGTGTTCTCGGGGTTGGTAATGGCCTGGCGCTTGGCCACCTGGCCCACCAGGATCTCCCCGTCCTTCGTGAACCCGACCACCGACGGGGTGAGGCGGCTCCCCTCCTGGTTGGAGATGACCGTCGGGTCACCGCCTTCCATCACCGCCACCACCGAGTTCGTCGTGCCGAGGTCGATGCCGATTACCTTTGCCATGTACGGTCTCCTTATGGGATTACAAATCTTAGTCTGTTCATCTAATATCATCTGAGTTTATACTTGTCAATGTGTGAATGGAAAAATCCCATGAACTCAAATAAATGCCTTTTTTTATTGATCCTTATGAGACGCCGATGCTAGGGTGCGGCTATGAAGTTCGGATGTATGGGGTGTTTCGTCCTCCTTCTGATCCTGGCGGTGGTCCTCGTCGGGGGGGCCGTGGCGCTCTACTACGCAGGGTCGGTCTTCGACATGCCGGCCTTTCCCAGGGTCGAATACACCCCCTCTGACGGCCACCGGGCCCAGCAAAAGCTGTTCGAACTCGCCGCGCGGGACTCGAAGCGCTCCGCGGAGCCCGTGGTGCTCACCGAGCGCGAGCTGAACGCGTTCCTGGCCCGGCACCTGGAAGAGAGCGAGGGCCTCCCCTTCTCGCCGATCGTCGTGAGGCTCTTCCCGGGCACGATCGAGGTGCAGGGTCGGACGACCCTCGTCAACCTCTTCCAGGGTTTCCCCTTTTCCCTGCTGGCAGAGTACCTCCCCGCCTCCGCGCTGGATCGTCCCGTCTGGGTGACGGTGAGCGGGACCATCCAGGTGCAGAAGCGGCGATCCAGGACCGAGCGCCCGTACGGGCAACTCGTGGTCAGCGAATTCAGCCTGGGCAATCAGGACCTGGGTTCCTGGGTCCTCGCCTGGATGCTCGGCGGAAAGCGAGAGTCCCTGCTGCGGTGGCAGCTACCGCCGGCGGTGGACGGGATCACAATCGAGCAGGGAAGGGTGGTGATCACCGCGCGGACGTAATTCCTGCCCGGGGTCAGCGCGGACGCGCCGCCCGGACGAAGCGCATCTCCAGGTCGTAGAGAATCCCTTCGAGAAGCCGGCTCTCGTCGGGCGACCGGTGCCCCTCGGTCTTCTCCCTCAGCAGCC
>CAYJUC010000101.1:0-1855 GCA_964372605.1 uncultured bacterium
CCGCGCTTCAGCGGACCAGCTTCACCTCCGTCGTCCGCGAGGCCGGCGACCTCTCAGCCGGCGTCTTCGACCGGCGAGGAAACATGGTCGCCCAGGCCGTGACCGGCACTCCCGGCCACATCAACTCCATGGCGCTGGCCATGCGCCACTTCCTGAATGCCTACCCCATCGACGTGCTCCACCCAGGCGACGTCCTCATCACCAACGATCCCTGGAAGAGCTCCGGCCACTTAAACGACGTGACGATCTGCAGTCCGATCTTCAGGGGGAACGACCTGGTGGCTTTCTTCGCCTCCACCTGCCACACCGCCGACATCGGGGGGCATATCCTCTCCGCCGAGGCGCGCGAGATCTACGAAGAGGGGCTGTTCATCCCCATCATGAAGCTCTACGAAGGTGGCGCTCCCAACCAGAGCCTGATCGGGCTCATCAGGGCCAACACCCGCGTGCCCGACATGGTCCTGGGAGATTTCCACGCCCAGATGGCCGGTGGCGACGTCGGCGGGCGACGGCTCCTCGAGTTCATGGAAGAGTTCGGCCTCCAGCGCCTCGAGCCGCTGGCCGACGAAATCATCGAGAGAACCGAGCGGGCCATGCGGGAATCCATCGCCCGACTCAAACCCGGCGCCTACGAATACGCCATTACCTCCGACGGCTTCGACGAGCCGATCACCATCAAGGTCTGCTGCGAAGTCCGGGGGGACGAGCTCTGGATCGACTTCACCGGCTCATCGCCCGAGAGTCGGCGCGGGATCAACGTGGTGCTGAACTACACCCAGGCCTACACCACTTATGGCGTGAAGGTGATCGTGAGCCCGGATGTTCCCAACAACGACGGTGCCTTTCGTCCGCTCAGGATCACGGCTCCCGAGGGATCGATCCTGAACGCCAAGCATCCGGCACCGGTGGCCGCTCGGCACGTGATCGGTCACTTTCTCCCCCACGTCGTCGCCGGCGCCCTCGCCCAGGCGCTCCCCGATCGCGTAATGGCCGAAGGCTCGGCCAGCATCTGGGGGGTGCAGGCGGCGGGCAAGGATCTTCAGGCCAACCCCTTCACCTACATCTTCTTCATCTCGGGCGGCACGGGGGCCCGGGCGACGAAGGACGGGCTTTCCGCGACGGCGTTCCCCGCGGGCGTGCTCGGGACTCCGGTGGAGGTGATCGAAAACCTTTCGCCACTCCTGATCGAGAAGAAAGAGCTCAGGCCCGACTCCGGAGGGCGCGGCCGGTACCGCGGCGGGCTGGGCCAGACGATCGCCTTCAGACTGCGAAGCCGCGAGCCGTTCGTCTGCTCAATTCTCTGCGACCGGACAGAACTGCCGGCCCACGGCTTCTTCGGCGGGGAGCCGGGCGCGACAGGCGAAGTCCTGATCAACGGCGTCAGGCCAGAGAACCCCAAGGCCGAGCAGTTCCTGACCCCGGACTCGCTTGTCGAGATCCGCCTCCCCGGCGGAGGCGGCTATGGCGATCCCCGCGAGCGCGACCCCGAGCAGATCCACCGCGACGCCCTGGAAGGCTACGTGTCCGGCACCTCTCCCACCCCATGAGGCGGAAGCCTGGCCTGGAGGAACGCCACATGTCAGGGCCTCAGTCCGCCATCATTCCTGAGCCGAGTGAGAATGCGCTGTTTCTGGTGCTCCGGGTCCACGATCCTGACCGGAGTACCGCAACGATCGCGCGCGTCGTCGCCCGAGTGCCATCCTTGACCGAGAAGGTAGCGACCCTCGACCGAAGGGCCAGACTGGTCTCCGCCGTGAGCATCGGCTCTGATTTCTGGGACAGTCTGTGCCCGGGAAAGCGTCCCCGGGGCCTTCGCCCTTTCAAGGCGCTCCTGGCCAACGGGCGAAGCGCTCCG
>CAYJUC010000101.1:1955-11161 GCA_964372605.1 uncultured bacterium
CGTCGCGTATTGCCGGACTCTCGACATCCCAGAACGAATGCTGGGTCGGATGATGGGCGCCGCCGGTGACGGCGCTCACGACCGCCTGATGGAGTTTAGCCGGGCGGTAACGGGCGCAACGTTCTTTGCGCCCTCGGTGAAGGTTCTCAGGTCTTTCGGATGATTGACCCGTGACCAAACCGTAAACTTGCCAAGCCAGGAGCGTTCTGCTAGGGTATTAATCGCCGTTCTAAAGATCCACGATGGAACCTGAGCCAACCTTCTGC
Source organism: uncultured bacterium (assembly GCA_964372605.1). Classification (GTDB taxonomy): domain Bacteria; phylum Methylomirabilota; class Methylomirabilia; order Rokubacteriales; family CSP1-6; genus CAYJUC01. The sequence goes on from CAYJUC010000101.1 coordinate 2,222, forward strand.
CGCCAGGAGTGCCCCCCTCCACCTCTCCCTTCTTGGAGCGCGCGACCCCCCAGGGAGACCGGCCCGGACCGCATTTTTCTCCTCCCGACCACCACAAAGGAGCTGGATCATGGCTGAGACCGCCCTGCAGCTGACCGACGCCACGTTCGACCAGGAGCTCGCCCAACACCAGGGGCTCTTGATGGTGGACTTCTGGGCTGAGTGGTGCGCGCCCTGCAAGATGCTTGCGCCGGCGCTGGATGATCTGGTCCGCGAGTCGGCAGGAAAGATCACCCTGGCCAAGGTGAACGTGGATGAGAATCCGGGGCTGGCCGCCCGCTACGGGATTCGCTCCATCCCCACCGTTCTCTTCGTCAAGGGCAACCAGGTCGTCGACCAGGTCATCGGAATGGTCCCGAAGGCCCAGCTCAAGAAGAAGCTGGACGCGCTGGCCTGAGCCCGAGAGTTCCGGGCGTGCCTGTGGGCGCCGCTGGCCCTTGTGTCTCGACCCCTCTCCTCTTTCAGGATGCGCCTCCCCGGCGCGTGTCTCTGCCGGAGCCCGCGGAGAGGATCCGCCTTGTGGGATGAGGCTCTCCCAGATCGGCGAGCGCGGGCTGATACGGAAGATCCGGGCGTGGCTGGGCGCGGTGGGTCCGGGCGTGAGCGTGGGGCTCGGCGATGACTGTGCGGTCCTCTCCCCCACCGCGGGGACGTTCTTCTTGGCCACGACCGACCTCTTGATCGAAGACGTCCACTTCCGCCGCCGTTACGCGGGATATACCGACATCGGCTGGAAAGCCCTTGCCGTCAATCTCTCTGACATCGCGGCGATGGGCGGCCGGCCGCGGTTCGCGCTGGTGGCCCTGGCCTCACCCTCCGAAACGACGGTGGAGGAAATCGAGGCCCTGTACGCTGGCATGCAGGCCGCGGCGGCGCCCCACGAGGTCAGGATCGTCGGCGGCGACACCTGTGCCTCGCCGGACGGCCTGATCGTGAACGTAACGCTCCTCGGCGAGATCTCGGGGCAGCCGCGCCTCCGGTCTGGCGCCCGCCCAGGCGACCTGATCGCCGTAACGGGGAGCCTCGGACTGTCGGCGGCGGGCCTCGCGGTCCTGGAAGCCGGCTCTCCGCCCGAGCTTCCGGCCGACCTCGCCGCGGAGGTCTGCCGAGCCCACCTCCGACCGACCGCGCGCGTGGCAGAGGGGATCTTCTTCGGCCAGGCCGACGGCGTGCAGGCCATGATCGACTGTTCGGATGGCCTCGCCGTCGATCTCGGCCACATCGCCGCCGAAAGCGGGGTGGGAGCCCTGGTGAGGCTCGACCGGCTGCCGATCTCCCCTGCCGTGGGTCGAGTGGCCGAGGCAACGGGGCGGGATCCGGTCGAGCTTGCCGCGGCTGGCGGGGAAGATTACGAGCTTCTCCTCGCGATCACGCCGGGAGCGCTTCCCGCGTTGGTCTCCGGCCTCAGGAGCGCCACGGGGACCGAGTTGACCGTCATCGGCGAGATTCGCGCTCCCGAAGAACGCCTCCGGTTCCTCAACGGCGAGGGCCGCTCCGTGGCGCTGGGTACCGGGTTCGAGCACTTCTCGGGACCATGATCGGCTCAGTCAGCTGGGAGCTCTTCGGGCTGGCGATCCTCCTCGGCTGTGCGGCGCTCTTGAACGGAGCCGAGGCCGCCTACTTCTCACTCGGCCGCCACCGCCTCCGCACCCTGGCCGCTCCCGACGAGACCTCGAGTCCGCTGGCCCCGCTGCTTGCTCGCCCCCACAACCTCCTGGTCACCCTCCTGGTGGGGATCACGCTCATCGACATCGGCGCCTCCGCTATAGCCGCGGCCGTGGCCGAGCAGCTCTTCGGCCGGTGGGGGCTCGGCGTCGCGATCGCGAGCATGATCTTTTTCATCACGGTGTTCACCGAGCTGCTCCCGATGACGCTGGCGCTGGAGCACCCGCAACGCTTCGCCGCCTGGGCGAACCGCCCCGTGGTCTGGCTTTCCGTGCTTCTGACGCCGGTCCGCGCGCTCCTCGGCGGCCTCACGACGCTGACCCTCTCGGCCCTCGGGACGAAGCGGAGCGAGCCGTTGCTCACCACGGAAGAGATCCGCACGCTGGTGGACGTGGGGGCTCGCGAAGGGGTGGTCGAGCACGGCGAGCGGGAGATGATCCACAAAGCCCTCAAACTCGAACACACCCTGGTGCGGGAGGTGATGGTTCCGCGTCCCGACATGTTCTGCCTGGACGTGGCCACGCCACCGGCCGAGATTCTTTCCGCCTTGCGGGACCACCTCCACTCCCGGGTCCCGGTCTACGAGGATTCTGTCGACCAGATCGTGGGGATCCTCTACACCAAGGAGCTGCTTCCCTTCGCGCGCGGGCTCGGGTCCGACTGGGACCTCCGGGCTCACCTTCACCCCCCCTATTTCGTCCCTGAGACCAAGCGGGCCGACGCGCTGCTTGGGGAGTTCCGGGCGAAGAAGCTCCGCTTGGCCGTCGTGGTGGACGAATACGGCAGCACCGCGGGCCTGGTGGCCCTCGAGGATCTTCTAGAGGAGCTGGTGGGAGAGATCGCCGACGAGTTCGATAAGGAGGAGCGCCTCATTCAGCCGGTGGATGGCCGCACGTTCCGCGTCCTGGGGAAGCTCTCCATCGACCAGCTCAACGCGGTCACAGGGCTCCTGCTCTCCAACGAGGCGTACGCCACCGTGGGGGGGTGGGTGATGGACCTGTTCGGGCGGATCCCGCACCGGGGGGATCGCGCGGAGACACCCGAGGCGACGGTGACCGTGGAGCGGGTGGAACGGACCCGAGTCGTGGAGGTGCTGGTGACCCTTAAGACCCGCCCCCCGGGGGAGGCCGCGGCATGATCGTCCTGGGGCTCATCGCGCTCTGCCTTCTGGCCATCGCGTTCTTCTCGGCGGGGGAGATGGCCTTCATCGCCGCCAACCGGATCCGGCTCCGCCACCTGGCCGAAAGCGGACACGAGACCGCCGCGCGATACCTGGAGGCGTTCTCGCGTCCCGAGCAGATCCTCGCCACGGCGAAGATGGGGGTCCCCATCGCCCACATCGTGGCCGCGTCGGTGGCCACCTGGCAGCTTCTCCCCGCCCTCGGGCCATCGGCAGCGGCGCTCGTCGTCACCGTCGTCCTTACTCCCCTCATGCTGACCTTGGGGGAGGTCATCCCCAAGGCGATCGCTCAAGAGTGGGCGACCGGGCTTATCCTTCGTCTCTTCCGCCCGCTCACGTGGGCCGGCTGGGTCCTTCGGCCCCTGACGTGGGCGGCGAGCGCGATCGTCGAGGGCGTGCTTGGCCTGGCGGGCCGAACCGGAACCCGCGCGCGGCAGCTCGTCTCCCGGGAGGAGCTGAAGCTCCTTCTCCAGATCGAGCCGGAGGAGTCTGACGTCACCACCCGGGAGGCGGAGATGATCGACAAGATCTTCGACCTGGGAGAGACGGCGGCACGGGAGGTCATGGTGCCGCTGGTAGAGGTGGTCGCCCTGGCCGAGGACGCCTTGCCGGCCGAGGCGATCGCCCTGATCCAGGAGCGGGGGTTTTCGCGCCTCCCCGTGTACCGCGATCGGATCGACCACGTGGTGGGCGTCGTAACCGCCATGGACCTGCTCCGCGACGGGGCCCAGGCGAGCCACGTCGGCGCCCTGGCTCGCCCCCCCTACTTCGTCCCCGAGACCAAGCGCGTCGACGACCTCCTCAGGGAGATGCAGAAGTCCCGAATCCAGCTTGCTGTGGTGGTGGACGAGTACGGAGGGAGCGTGGGGATCATCACCGTGGAGGACATCGTCGAGCAGATCGTGGGGGAGATCCGGGACGAGCACGACCGCGGCCCGGCCACCATCGAGCGCCTCCCCGACGGCAGCTACCGGGTCGCCGGGCGGGTGGGGATCGAGGAGCTGAACGAAGCGCTCGGGTGGGAGCTCCCCAAAGCCGATTACGAGACGGTGGCCGGGTTGATCCTGGCGACGCTCCACCGGATTCCGCGGGTCGGGGAGGAGCTCCGGATCAGCCAGTATCAGTTGACCATCCTGGAGGCCGATGAGCGACGGGTCATCGCCGTGAAGGTGTCGCTGCCCGAAAGCCGACCGGCCTAGGCAGGGCGGGGCGTTCACTGAGCCTGTTGGAGGACACTCACACACAAGAGGAGGCGTGACATGCCCGGACGAATGGTGGAATTTCAAGCTAACGGCCAGAATTCGCAAGGATACCTCGCCACTCCCGCGGGCGGCAATGGCCCGGGAGTGCTGGTAATCCAGGAGTGGTGGGGCCTGGTCCAGCACATCAAGAACGTCTGCGACCGCTTCGCTGCCGAAGGGTACAACGCCCTGGCCCCCGACCTCTACCACGGCAAGGCCACCACCGAGCCAGACGAAGCGGGGAAGCTGATGATGGCCCTCGACATCGCCCGCGCCGAAAAGGACCTGGCCGGCGCAGCCGCCTTCCTCCTCTCCCACTCCGGCACATCCTCAGCTAAGCTCGGCGTCGTGGGCTTCTGCATGGGCGGCCAGCTGGCCCTCTTCGCCGCCACTCTCAACCGGTCCATCGGGGCCTGCGTCAACTTCTACGGGATCCACCCGAACGTGAAACCCGATTACCAGAAGCTCGCCGGTCCCGTGCTGGGCCTCTACGCCGAGAAGGACGGGTTCGTCACCCCCCAGGTGGCTCGGGAAGTTGAGGCGGCGATCAAGGCGGCCGGCAAGCCGGTGGAGGTCCACATCTACCCGGGGGTGGACCACGGCTTCTTTAACGACGAGCGACCCGATGTGCATAACGCGCCCGCCGCCCAGAACGCGTGGCGCCGCACCCTGGACCTGTTCGGCAAGCAGCTCAAGGGGTAGCCGGGGCGGCCTGATCTCGGAGCGTGGCAGAATAACCGATGTTCGAGCGCCGGCTCCGCCGGCGCAACACTGGGGGAGGCTTCGGAGGGGGCCGTCAAGGCCCCCTCCGACTATTCAGCCGGCCGCGGCCGCCGCCTGCTCCTTCTTCCGCTTGGGCGCCTTGGCGGCCTTTTTCTCCTTGCCTTTCTTCTCGTCCTTGGGGGTCTCCGGCCGATCCACCAGCTCCAGCAGCACCAGCGGGGCGTTGTCCCCGGCCCGCCCCCCCAGCTTGATGATCCGGGTGTAGCCGCCGTGCCGATCCGCGTAGCGGGCCGCCACGCTTTCGAAGAGCTTCTTCACTACTTGCGCGTCCGGAACCATGCTGAGGACCTGCCGCCGCGCGTGAAGGCTCTCCCGCTTGGCCAGCGTGATCATGTGGTCGGCCAGGCCCCGCACCGCCTTGGCCTTGGCCTCCGTGGTCGTGATCCGCTCGTGCTGGAAGAGGGCGGTGAGGAGATGTCTAAAGAGGGCCCAGCGGTGAGCCGTGACTCTCCCCAGCTTGAAGCCCGCTCTCCCGTGTCTCATCGGACTCCACCCTGCCCGGCCAGGATGTTCGGGTCGATCCGCATCCCGAGGGAGAGCCCGAGGGTGGCCAGGACGGCCTTGATTTCGTCCAGCGACTTCTGCCCCAGATTCTTCACCTTCTCCAGATCGGCCTCCGTCTTCTGCACCAGGTCGGCCACGAGGGTCATGTCAGCGTTCGTGAGGGCGTTGAGGGCCCGAGCGGGCAGGGAGAGCTCCTCCAGGTTTTTGAGGAGCGCGCTGCGGAGAAAGTCTTCCCCGGCCTCCTCAGCCTCCTCCGCGGGAGACCGCGCGGGGGCCAGGAACGCGAAATGCTCCCGGAGGAGCGTGGAGGCTCGGGTCAGAGCCTCATCCGGGGTGATGGCCCCGTTGGTCCAGACCTCGAGCACCAGCTTTTCGTAGTCGATGACCTTCCCCAGGCGGGAACTCTCCACCGTGTAGTTCACCCGCTGAATGGGCGAAAACGCCGCATCCAGCGGGATCGCGCCGTTCGGAATCGTGTCCCCCGGATGCTTATCGGCCGCCATGTATCCGCGGCCCATCCGCACCCCGACGTCGATGGTGAGGTGTGCGCCTTTTTCGAGGGTGGCCAGATGAAGCTCGGGGTTGAGCACTTTGATCTGGGAAGAGCCGGCCTCCAGGTCGGCACCCGTCAACTCCCTGGCTCCCTTGACCGTCAGGCGCACCGTCGCCGATTGCCCTTCGGAGAGCAGCACCTCGAGCTTCTTCACGTTCAGAAGAACGGTGACCGTGTCCTCCTGCACCCCGGGGATGTGAGCGACCTGGTTCTTCACTCCGTCGATCTTCACCCAGGTGACGGCGGCCCCGGGCAAGGTCGACAGCAGCGTGCGGCGCAGCGAGTTCCCTACGGTGAGCGCGTAGCCCTTCTCGAACGGTTCAGCCTCGAGCCGCCCGTAGCGATCGGTGAGATCCTCCCACTCGATCTTTTTCGGCTTCTGAAACGCAATCCGTGGCATACGTTAGATCCGCGGGAGGGCCCGCACCTTTCTCGGGCGATTTACTTCGAGAACAGCTCGACGATGAGCTGTTCCTGGACCGGGATCTGGATATCCTCGCGGAGCGGAAGCCCCCGGACCACTCCGCGTTGCTCGGCGGCGTTCAGCTCGAGCCACTGCGGAACCTGGCCGCGGCCGGCGTTCATGTTATCCGCCACCCGCTCGCCGAGCTTGCTGGTGGACCTGAGCTGGATGGTCTCCCCCACCCTGACGATGTAGGAGGGAATCGTCACCTTCCGGCCGCTGACCTGGAAGTGACCGTGCGCCACCATCTGCCTCGCCTCGCGTCTCGACGCGGCCATGCCGAGCCGGAACACCACGTTGTCGAGGCGCCGCTCGAGGAACCTCAACAGATTTTCGCCGGTGATCCCCCTCTCCCGCTCGGCCCAGAGGAAATATTTCCTGAACTGCTGCTCCAGCACCCCGTAAATGCGCTTCGCCTTCTGCTTCTCCCGGAGCTGGACCCCGAACGGGGTAAGCTTCCCCCGGTTCAGGCCGTGCATCCCCGGCGGATAGTTCCGCCGCTCGATGGCGCACTTCTCGGTGAAGCAGCGCCCTCCCTTGAGGAACAGCTTGATCCCTTCGCGCCGGCACTGCCGGCAAACGGCGTCTCGATAGCGTGCCAACGTTCTCCCTCCCCTAGACCCGGCGGCGCTTCGGCGGGCGGCAGCCGTCGTGCGGAATCGGGGTCACGTCCCGGATCGCGGTGATCTCGAGCCCCACCGCCTGGAGCGATCGGATCGCGGCCTCCCGCCCGGCTCCCGGCCCTTTCACGTACACCTCGACCTGCCGGAGCCCCAGGTCCATGGCCTTCCGCGCTGCGTTCTCAGCCGCCATCTGAGCGGCGAACGGGGTGCTCTTCCGCGACCCCTTGAACCCGACGCTGCCCGCGCTGGCCCAGGTCACGACGTTGCCCATCTTGTCGGTGAGGGTCACGACGGTGTTGTTGAAAGTGGCCTGGACGTGGGCGATCCCCGTCCGGACTTCTTTCCGCTCCCGCTTCTTTCCGCCCTTCCGCTTCGGCGCCGGCTTTGCTCCAGGTTCCGCCATGGCTCTCACGCTCCTGCCTTCCGGCCTGCCGGGGCCGCCGTCGGCTTTTTCTTGACCATCACGCCGCGACGGGGTCCCTTCCGCGTTCGCGCGTTGGTGTGGGTTCGCTGGCCACGAACGGGCAACCCGCGCCGGTGGCGAATTCCACGGTAGGCGCCGAGGTCCATCAGCCGCTTGACGTTCATGGCGACTTCCCGGCGCAGATCCCCCTCGACCTTGTATTCTCGCTCGATGATGTCACGGAGTTTGGCGATCTCTTCCTCGGTCCAGTCTTTCACCCGCCGGTTGGGATCCAGCCCGGCCCGGAGAAAAATCTTCCTCGCGGACGGTTGCGAGAGCCCGTAGATGTACGTGATCGCCACCTCGCCCCGTTTCTCCCGCGGAAGGTCTATCCCTGCGATTCTCGCCATACTTATCTCCTCAACCTTGTCTTTGTTTGTGGCGCGGATTGCTGCAGATAATCCGCACCACGCCCTTCCGGCGCACGATCTTGCACTTCGCGCAACGACCTTTGATGGACGGCCGAACTTTCATGGCGCTCCTGGAGGGGGCCGTCGAGGCCCCCTCCGATTATTTAAACCGATAGGTGATCCGGCCTCGCGTCAGGTCGTAGGGGCTGAGCTCCACTTTGACCCGATCCCCCGGCAGGATCCGGATGAAATGCATGCGCATCTTTCCCGACACATGGGCAAGCACTCTGTGGCCGTTGTCCAGCTCCACCCGGAACATGGCGTTGGGAAGGGGCTCCACCACCTTTCCCTCCACCTCGATGGCGTCCGGCCTCGGAGCCCTCGGCTCTTCGTCACGCCGCCTGGGCATCACCGTCACCCGGGGCCGTGAGAATTTCCGGCCCGTCCTCGGTGATCGCGACCGTGTGCTCGAAGTGGGCCGCCAGGCTCCCGTCCTCCGTCACCGCCGTCCACCGGTCGGGGAGAATCCGCACCTCATGATTCCCCATGGTCACCATCGGCTCGATGGCCAGCACCATCCCGGGCTTCAACGTCGGCCCGCGCCCCGGCTCGCCGAAGTTGGGCACCTGGGGATCCTCGTGGAGCGCCACGCCGATGCCGTGGCCGACGAACACCCGGACCACGGAAAAGCCGTGGGCCTCCACGTGCTGCTGGATGGCGTGGGAGAGATCACCCAGCCGCCGGCCGGGCCAGCACTGGGCGATTCCTCTGTAGAGACTCTCCCGCGTCACGTCCAGAAGATCCTGGACGCGCGAGGGGATCTCGCCCACAGCGAGCGTGAACGCCGCGTCCGCATAGTACCCCTCCACGATACACCCGAGGTCAAGGCCGATGATGTCCCCTTCTTTCACCAACCGGCTGGCCAAGGGGATTCCGTGGACCACCTCCTCGTTGATGGAGGTGCACACCGTGGCGGGGAACCCCCGGTATCCCTTGAAGGCCGGTTGGGCGTCCCGGCTCAAAATGAACGCCTCCACCTCCCGATCGATCTCCAGCGTGGAGATCCCGGGCTTGAC
>CAYJUC010000102.1:0-11115 GCA_964372605.1 uncultured bacterium
CTTCGGGGGCGCCCATCTCAGCCGGGTGGCGCTTGCCGTGGAAGAAGATGTACCGAGGGGCGACCGTGCCCATGCCCGAGACTCCCTTTTGTTCGTGAGCTTCGAAGGTAGTCGACCGCCGGGGAGCGCACAAGAGAAATCCACCCGCCATTGTTGCTAATCATGCGTTTTCGCCCCGCAGGAGGCGCTCGGCGGCGAGGCCGAAGGGGACGAGGCCGAGACTCTCGCCTGCTTGCCGGATGGCCTCCCACGCGTACTCCGCGTACGACCGGTCCAGAAGCAGACGGTAGGCCGGAAGCCGACCCCAGTCCTGCCTGGTCATGATCGCATGAACTGTGGCGACCGCCGTCTGAGCAGACGCTCCGTCGGGAAAGGCCTGGGGCCGGAGATCCAGCGAGGTCAGCTTCGCCAGGACCTCCCCGGCCTTCGGGCCCACGAGAGCGAAGGCCGAGAGGGCCGAGGTCACGTCGGTCAGATGAGCGCAGCACGGCTCCTGGCTCAGGGCCTGGAGCAACCCCTCAGCCACCTCTCCCTGCCGCGCCGGCGGCGTGAGGAGGAGCGCATGGTCGGGTCGGAGCCGGAAAACAGAGAGCTGGGTCGCCGGGGCCAGGCTGGCGAGGAGTGTCTCGATGTCGCGTCCCTTGAGATCCAGCTTCCCGTTCGCGCTCACATCCTGGAGACCAACCGACTGCCTCACTCGCTCGGCCTCCTGTTGGGGATCAGAAAAAGCCTCGGGGAGCCGCCACTCGCCGTCTTCGACCCACCGCGCGCCGAGGGCCAGATGCGTTCGGTAGAGGGCGCTCACCTTGTATGGGCGAACAGTCACTCGGATCTCCCCTCCCCCTCACCTTCATCCTCTCCCCCAGCGGAGGAGAGGAATACTGAAGGTCAACCGCATCCTCGTGGTAGACGTTGCCCTCACCTTCATCCTCTCCCCCAGCGGGGGAGAGGGCAGGGTGAGGGGCTTCTCTGGCTAGCTCCTCAGGCGCTTCCCTTCGGGGTCGTAGAACGGCTTGGTCACGACCCGCCCACGCTGGATCTGTCCGTTGCATCTGATCTGGAACTCGCCCCCGTCCACGGCCAGCTCGGCCGGGACCCACGCCATCCCGATGGCCCGGCCGAGGATCGGGCTCCACTTGGCGCTCGTGACCCGTCCCACCGGGAGACCGTCTGCCACGACGGCGGCGCCTTCACCCGGAACCCGTGAGGTCAGCATCTCGAAGCCCACGAGTCGCTGGCGGAGCCCTCTCGCTTGGATCCGAAGAAGGGCGGCGCGGCCGATGAAGTCGGGCTTTTCCAGCTTGACTACCCAGGCCATGTCCGCCTCGAGGGGATTGCTGAGGGCGTCCGTGTCGTGACCCGGGATGATGTGAAGCTTCTCCAACCTGAGCACTCTCTGGGTTTCCACGCCAAAGGGGAGAATCCCGAACTCCTGTCCGGCCCCCAGCAAGGTCTCCCAGAGGTATTCCCCGTACTCGGCGGGGAAGTGTAGCTCGTATCCGAGTTCTCCCACGAAGCCGATTCTCAGAATGAGGGCTGGAATCCCCGCCACCTTCCCCTGCACTGCGGCGAGGTAGGGGAGCGCCTCGGGGGAGAGATCGAGGTCGGTGAGTCGCGCAAGCAGCTCCCGCGACCTGGGGCCGGCGAGATTGACGGCAGCCAGACCGCCCGTCATGTCTGTCACGTGGACGCAGCGGTCACTGCCGGCAAGCCACCAATCGAGCCACTCGGCCACCAGCTCGAGGCTCCCGCTCCCTGTGGTAAGGAAGAAGTGCTCCTCCCCGAGTCGCGCCACCGTGCCGTCGTCCAGGATGATGCCGGCGTCGTCCAGCATGACCCGATAGCGGACCCGTCCGACCTTGAGGTCGCTGAAACGGTTCGGGTGGATCCAGTCGAGGAACTGCGCGGCGTCCTTTCCCTTGATGTCGAGTTTGCCGAGCGTGCTCACGTCGATCAGTCCTACCCGCTCGTGGACAGCCCGGCACTCGGCCTCGACCGAGGTGTAGACGAGCGGTCGCTTCCAGACCCCCATGTCCATCCAGGTGGCCCCGAGTGCGGCGTGGTGGTGGTGGATCGGCGTCCGCTTCACGGGCTCCAGATCCGGCCCGGCGAGCAATCCCAGGGGCAACGGCTTGACCGGCGGGCGCGCCGTGGTGGTGCCGGTGTCGGGGAGGCTCCGCCCGGTCAGCCCGGCGCAGATCCCGATGGAAGGGAGGTGGCACATCTTCCCCTGACACGGGCCCATCGTCACCGTGGAGTAGCGCTTGAGGGTCTCGATCTGATCGAACCCTTCCAGGATGGCGTCGGCCAGATCCTTTTCCGTCACGTCCTCGCAGAGGCAGACGAAGCGCTTGGGCTTGGGATGGGGCACGCTCACGATGGGCCGACTCGCCTGGTGGGCCCGCGCCCCTACTTCCAGCGCTTCAGCCAGGGCTTTCTCGCCGGCATCCGTGGCTCGGAGGGAGAGGGCAGCCTTGAGCCCGGCGAGCCGGCCATCGCGTTCAATCGCGTGGAGCCCCTGCGCTCCCGTGACCTCGCCCGCGGCGAATAGCCAGGGCGGGAGATCTGCCGGAAAGAAAGCGCCGCGATCTGAGCGATAGGCAAGCCGAGCGCCACCCTGGGCGAGAAGGGCGGTGGCGGGCTCCCATCCCGTGGCCAGGGCGATGAGGTCGCACTGGACGATCTGCTCGGAGCCGGCGAGCGGCCTGCCTCGCTCATCCAGGCTGACGATGACCGCGCCCTCCACCTGCTTTTTGCCCCGCGCCTCGAGAATCGTGTGGCCCGAAAGCACCGGGACCTGAGCCGCGCGAAGCAAAGGCATCTCAGCCGAGCCCTCGGGCTCCGAACGTGCATCAGCTACGGAAACGACTTCGATCCCCGCGGCCAGGAGCTCGCGAGCAAGCCTCAAGCCCCGGTCGCTGTTGGCGATCACGATCGCGCGATCTCCTGGCCTCACCCCGTCAAGCGTCATCAGCCGCTGGATGCCCTCCCCGAGAAAGACACCCGGGCGGTCGTTGTTCTGAAAGACGAGAGGAGTCTCGAAGCCCCCCGTGGCCGCCACCAGCCGCTGGGCTCTGACCTTGATCAGGCGCTCTCCCTGAGCCAGACCGAGGAGGCAGCCTTCGTAGAGCCCGAAGGCTGTCGCCCCGGCGAGGTGGCGGATCCTGGGCTCGGCCTTGACCCGCGCCGCGAGACTCTGCGCCAGCTCATACCCGAGCTCATCGCCGTCAGCCGGAAGAAGCTGCCGCTGGAGATGACCGCCAAGGGTTGGCTCGTCGTCGACCAGGAGCACTTCCACGCCGAGGCGGGCAGCCTCCAGTGCCGCGGCGATTCCCGCGGGGCCGCCTCCCACCACGGCGAGGTCCGTGTGGACGTGAACGTGCTCGTTGTGGCCCGCGGAGTCGCGTGTGATGTCCAGGCAACCGAGGCCTGCCAGGCGTCTCAGAACCTTCTCGTAAGTGGGCCAGAGCCAGGTGGGATGGATGAAGGTCTTGTAGTAAAACCCCACAGGCAGGACGCGGTCCAGCTTGTCGAACCACGCGAGCGCGTCGCGATCGAGAGAGGGCCAGGCGTGCTGACCGCGAACCCTCATCCCCTGGCGCGCCGGCTCGATGCAGGTTCTCACGTTCGGTGTGCTGTCAACCTCCATGAGGCAGTTGGGGCAGCGGCCAGCCCCGCAGAGGAGCCCGCGCGGGCGATGGTACTTGAAGCTCCGGCTGAAGATCCTGACCCCGGCGGCGTAGAGGGCCGCGGCCAGGCTCTCTCCCTCGTAGGCCTGGATCGGCCGGCCCTCGAAGGTGAACGTGAGGGACTTCCCGCGGTTGACCCGTTGGGCCGGATGCGATGAAAGTCGCGTATCGCGTCTCATGCGGGCTTCTCCCCGGGGCGGAAGGCCTGGAGCACCGCGTTGGTCCGCGTGTCCCGCATAGCCAGGAACCAGCTCCGGCAGCCCAGCCGGTGGTACCACCACTCGGTCTCGACTCCGGCTTCGTTGGGGCGAAGGTAGAGGTAGGCGACCCAAGCCTCGAGTTGAGCCTCAGGGTCCGGCCGCTTCTGATACTCTCCCCCGAAGCGGAACTCGTAGACATCCCGGGGACCACAGTTGGGGCACGGAAGCAGAAAGGACATAACTGCTCTTCAGTGACCCGCTTCGCGACCCGGGACCCAGTTGGTCCCGACCAGCGGGATGCCGGTGATGGCCGCGGCTTCCACCGTCAGCGCCCGCAGATCCTCGGGCTCGAGATCGTGAACGTCGGCCTTGCCGCACGCCCGCGCCAGCATCTGGATCTCCAGGGTCATGGCCTGGAGAAAGTTCGCCACGCGCTCAGCCGCTTCAGGGATCGGCAGCCGCTTCACCAGCTCGGGATCCTGGGTGGTGATGCCGACCGGGCAGCGGCCGGTGTGACAGTGGTGACAGGCGTAGGGCTCGGCGCCGAGCTTTCGATAGTCCTCGACGTAAAGGGGCTTGTTGCAGTTCAGCGCGATCAGTGCCGCCGTTCCAATATAAACAGCGTCGGCCCCAAGGGCCAGGGCCTTGGCCGCGTCGGCGCCGCTCCGGATCCCGCCGGCGATGATGAGCTGGACCAGGCCGTAGAGCCCCACCGCCTCCAGGGCCCGCCGCGCCTCCGAGACCGCCGCGAGAGTGGGGATCCCCGTGTGCTCCTGCAGAAGCTCAGGAGAGGCGCCGGTCCCGCCCTCCATCCCGTCCACGACGATCACATCGGCGCCGACCTTGGCGGCGAGCTTCACGTCGTCGTAGACGCGCGTGGCTCCCATCTTCACAAAAACGGGGACCCGCCAGTCCGTAGCCTCGCGCAGCTCCTCGATCTTGAGGATCAGATCGTCGGGGCCGAGCCAGTCGGGGTGGCGGGCCGGGCTTCGCTGGTCCACCCCTTCGGGCAGGTCCCGCATCCGCGCGATCTCGGCCGAGACCTTGGAGCCGAGCAGCAGGCCGCCCGTGCCCGGCTTGGCCCCCTGCCCCACGGTGAGCTCGATCGCGTCGGCCGCCTTCAGGTCGTGGACGTTCATGCCGTAGCGGCTCGGAAGAACCTCGTAGATGAGTATCTTGGAGTGCTCGCGCTCCGCCGGCAACATGCCGCCATCGCCGGTGGTGGTCGAGGTCCCGGCCCGCGAGGCCCCCTGAGCCAGCGCCACCTTGGCGTTCAGGGAGAGGGCGCCGTAGCTCATCCCCGTGATCATGATGGGGATCTCGAGCTCGATGGGGCGCTCGGCGAAGCGCGTCCCCAGCACGGTCCTGGTGCTGCACTTCTCCCGGTACCCTTCGAGCGGGATCCGGGTGAGCGTGCAGGTCAGGAAGGTGAGATCGTCAAAGGAAGGGAGTGAGCGCCGCCTCAAGGTCCCGAACCCTCGGATCCGATAGCGCCCCAGCTCTGCCTTGATCTGAATGTCTTCGATGACTTCCGGCGAGAAGATGCCGCTAGGCCGGAGGATGGGCCCGTCGCTCACAGGGCTTGCTTCCATAGCTCGAAGTCTTTCTTGTCAAAGTTCCAGAGCTTGCGCCCGGCAACCACCTTCTTGAAACTCTTGGGCACGCTGAGCCCGAACCGGCTCAGGGTCGCGCCCAGGGTCGCCAGCTCCGCCTGGGTAGCCTCGTGGATCACGGCGTCGTTTCCGAGCTCGGCGATCCGGCCGGCCACATAGACCTCGGCCTCGTACATGGAGTCCGCCAGGGCTAGGTCGGCGTCGCCGAGGATGACGATGGTCCCTTTCTGGGCCATGAAGCCGGTCATGTAGCCGGCGTCTCCCTCGATGATGAGGCAGCCGCCCTTCATCGAGATTCCGGCGCGCGCGGCGGTATCACCTCGGATCACGACGGTGCCGCCCCGGATGGACGCCGCCGCCCCGTTCCCCGCGTTGCCGCCCACGATCACGGTCCCGCGCATCATGCACTCCGCCACCCCCCAACCCGCCGAGCCGTTGATCTCGACCGTCGGGCCGTCGATCATTCCCGCGCAGTAATACCCCGCGCTCCCCTCGATCACGATCCGCACGGGCTCGAGGATCGCCACCGCCAGGTTGTGGCGGGCCTTTGGGTTGACGAGCGTGATCTCCCGCTCGCCCAGGTCGATCAGCCGCCGGATCTCGCGGTTGATCTCGCGGGTGGTCCTGCCCTCGCAGTCCACGGTGACCATCCGCTCAGGCGGCCTGCCGCTCGGGCGATCGAAGGGACCAGGCCTGGACCTGCCGGCTCGATGGCTCCCGGGTTTGGAACTCGCCCTCGAAGGCAGTCCGGAGTGCAATTTCCTCGTTGGCGACGGCGATGAACTCGGGAGTTTCCGTGACGATGAGCGGCTTCAGGCAGAAAGGGTCTTTGGCGTAGCCGAAGGCTTCGGCGGTCGCTGCCAGATAGGAAAAGCTCCCGTCCAGATCTTTCACCGAGGCCCGGAGGGCTTCGTCGAACGGGAGTCCCTGGGCGATCCGGTAGGCCAGGTAGATCGCGATCACCTCCGAGTCGTTCTCTGTGTAGAAGCGAACCCCCCGCTGCTCGTATTGCCGCCGGAGCTTGTGGTAGTTCGTGATGTGGCCGTTGTGGACCACGGCCAGGTCAAGGCTGCCGTGGGCCCAGAATGGCTGGGAGTGGGAGAGGTCCACCCGGCTCTCCGTGGAGAGGCGGGTGTGGCCGATCCCGTGGCTGCCCGTAAAGGCCGACAGTCCGAAGGTGGTTTCCAGGTTGGCAGGGGCGCCCAGCTCCTTCACGATCTCGAGCCGCCGGCCCAGGCTCACGACCTCGACTTCCGGATGGACAGTTTCGAGGGCGGCTTCGAAGGTCCGGACATCGCTGAGTGCGTCAACGACGAGGCGAAGGTAGTGGCCCTGGATCTCGCCAGCGGTGACACGGGTCAAGGCCCGCGCGCGCGCGGTGACTTCGGCCGCCCGCGGGGCCAGGTCGCCGCGCTCGCCGAGCTTGACCCGCACCACGAGTCCCGGAGGATCGCCGTAGAGCGCTGCTCCCGCCGAATCCGGCCCGCGCCGTCCCAGCGCGGTTAGAAGCGAGAGGAGGATCTTGCCGACGGGCGCGACTCCGTCCGGGCGCTTGTCAAAGAAGCCGACGATGCCGCACATCGAGATCCTCCCGGGGCCTACTCCCGCGCTTCACTTTTTGTCGGCCTCGCGCAGCTTCGACCACAAGCGCTCGGGCGTGAGGGGCAGCTCGTTGATCTCTACCTCCAACGGCCGGAGCGCGTCCGCGACGGCATTGGCGATGGCCACCGGCGCAGTCTCGCTGCTCCCTTCACCGCACCCCTTGGACCCCACGGACGTGAGGGGGGACAGGGTTTCCACGTGGTGGATTTCCAGCTCCGGCGCCTCCGCCGCCGTGGGGCACTGATAGTCGGCCAGGTTGGCGCAGAGCAGCTGGCCGCCTTCGTCGTACTTGAACTCCTCGAACAAAGCGCCGGCCATCCCGTGAAGGACCGAGCCGTACACCTGTCCTTCCACGACAAGCGGGTTGATCACCCGGCCCGAGTCGTGAACGGTGACGTACTTCAGAATCTTCACGGTCCCGGTCTCTCGCAGCACCTCCACGAGAACCACGTCGGCGATGAAGCTGTAGGTGTACGATGAGTTCACGCGGTCGCCCTCGTCCGGCCCCGCGAGCCGCGGGAACGTGAAGGTGGCCGTCGCCTTGAGCCCCGGCTCCATGCCGGCCGGCAGCCCACCGGGGTTCCAGTGCGCCATGCCCGCGATGCGCCTGATGGCGATCGACTGATCCGGAAACTTCCGCACGCGAACGTGCCCGTTCACGATCTCAAGCTCGCCGGGGTCGAAGCCCCACAGGTGGCTGGCGATGCGGAGAAGCTTGTCCCGCATCTGGCGGGCCGCCAGTGCCACCGCGCTGATGCCGACCGCCGCGAACCGGCTGGAGTAAGTGCCCGAAGAGACCCCCCAGATGCTCCGCGCGCTGTCGAACTCGTCCACCACCATGACCTGATCCGGATGGAGCCCGAGCTCATCGGCAACTACCTGCGCGATGGGCATCTCATGACCCTGACCCTGCGGCGCGGTGGCCATCAGCACCGTCACCTCTCCCAGCGCGTCCAGCGACAACGTCGCAAAGTCGGCCGACCCTGACTTGGGGAGATAGTCTGGCCGCTTGCGGATCGCCGGATCGATCGCCACCGTGACGTACCCCATATTGGAGACCGACGGGTCCACAACCGTGGCCAGGCCGATCCCGATCAGCCGGCCGTGCTCGCGCTCCTTTCGCTGCCACTCGCGAAGCCCCCGGTAATCGGCCAGATCCAGCGCCTTCTGGAAGACAGCGTGGAAGTCTCCCGCGTCGTACTCCCCGCCGCTGGGCGTGGTGTACGGGAATTGCTCCCGGGAGATGAAGTTCCGCATCCTGACCTCGGCGGGATCCAGTCCCAGCCGTTCGGCCACGCGGTCCATGAGTCGTTCCAACCCGAAGTAGAGCTGCTGGCAGCCGTAGCCGCGATTGGGCGTGGACGGCGCCTTGTTCGTGCAGACCGCGTACCCGTCCAGATGGAGATTCTGCACCCTGTAGGCGCCCGTCATGTTGCCGGTCGTTCGATAGAGATTGGCGGGCTCCGGGGCGCGGATGTAGGCGCCGTTGTTATCGATCCACCGGTAGCGGAGACCAAGGGCGGTGCCGTCGCGCCTCACCGCCGCCTCGACATACCCCACGCGGTCGGCGGAGCCCGAGTTGCCGAGCATGTGTTCCTGTCGGTCCTCGATCCACTTGACGGGATAGCCCGACTTGCGGGCCGCCAGCGCGGTCAAGACGACGTACGGGCCGAGCACGCATTTGATCCCGAAGCTCCCACCGATCTCCCTGGGAATGACGAACCTGAGCTTGTTCGCTGGAAGCCTGAGCGCTTGGGCAATGACGGTGTGGAGCGTGAACGGCCCGTGGAAGTTCGACCAGACGGTCAGGATGCCCGTGCTCGGGTCCTCGCCACACACCATCCCGTAGGTCTCCATGGGGAGGGAGCTGTAGCGCGGGAAGTAGTAGCGGTACGTGACCACCTCGTCGGCTTCGGCGAAGGCCGCGTCGGGATCCCCGTAAACGAGCAGCCGGTGGTTGGCGACGTTATGGCCTACCTCCTCATGCAGGACGGGAGCGCCGGGCCGCATGGCCTCCTCCTGGTCGACGATCGCCGGCAGCGGATCGTACTCCACGCGGATCAGCTCGGCGGCGTCCTCGGCGATGTAGCGATCGGTAGCGACCACTGCGGCAACGGGTTCACCCACGTACCTGACTTTTCCCACCGCGAGGCAGTAGTAGTGGATGGGTTCGGTGATGGCGGCGGAGAACGGTTTCGTCTGGCTGACAACCTCGTCCGCCGTGACAACGCACTTGACCCCTTTGACCCGCAGGGCTCGCGTCGCGTCGACGACCTTGATGCGGGCGTGCGCGTGGGGAGTGCGAAGAATCGCGAGATGGTGGAGGTGGGGGAGGGCGAAATCATCGATGAACTGGCCCCGCCCCGTGAGGAGCCGCGGGTCTTCCTTGCGCTTCAACGGCTGCCCCACCCACGTCTTCGGCTTTGCTATGGCCATTGAATCCCCCTTACCCCTCACCCTGACCCTCTCCCCGCCGGGGAGAGGGAACCGGAGGGGCTCCCTCTCCCTCCGGAGGGAGAGGGCGGGGGTGAGGGTACCCGTACCCGCCGCCGCCCGGAGTCACGATCAGGACCCGATCGCCCGGCTTCAGCGGATAACCCCAGACCTTCGAGGGGAGGCGTTGTTCCGCCGAGGTACCGGGGTTGAGCAGAAGCGCCCCGCGGCCACCCGGTTCACCCCCCTCTAGCCCCCAGGGCGGGATATCGGCGCGCTCCAGGGTCCCCAGGAATTGGGCCTCGTGATCGAGCACCTGAATCGTCCGTCTCAGGCCGAGCCCTCCTCGAAACTTCCCCGGACCGCCACTATCATCCGCGAGCGCATACTCCTCGACGAAGAGCGGGTATTCCGTCTCCAGGCACTCCACGGGGAGGTTGGAGGTGTTCGTGATGTGGACCTGGACTCCGTCGAGGCCGTCTGCTTGGGCCGTGGCGCCGCCGCCGCCCCCCAGCGTCTCCAGGTAAACGTAGTAACGACCGGTCTTCGGATTCGCCCCCGAGAACACCCAGGCGCTGTTGGCCCCGTTCCCGGCGGCCGGGATCCGGTCGGGGAGCACCGGAGCCAGGGCTCCGAAGATCACATCCGCGATCCGCTGACAGGTCTGAGTCCGCCAGCCGACAGGCGCCGGCGGGAGCGCGTTGACGATGCTGCCCGGGGGCGCCTCGACTTCGATGGCGCGGTAGAAACCGCCGTTGGCCGGAATCGTGGGGTCGAGGATCGCCTTCAGGGCGTAGTAGACCGTGGCCAAGAGCGCGAGCCAGACCACGTTGAGGTCTCCCGCGCACTGGGGGCCGCTCCCGGTGAAGTCCAGCCGCACCCGGTCGCCGTCGACGGTAATGGCCACCGCGATCGGGATCGGGCCGTCCTTCACCCCATCGCCGTCCAGGTAATCCGTGAACCGGTAGACCCCCGGCGGGACGCGCGCGATGGCTGTCCGGATCTTCCGCTCGCCATAGGCCAGGTACTCGTCTGACGCCGCCTCCACGGTGGCGCGGCCGTGGCGGCGGCATAGCTCCACGAGACGCCTCTCCCCGAGCCGGTTGGCCGCGATCTGGGCGCGGAAATCGCCCCGCCGCTCGGCGGGGAGGGCAAAGTTGGCCAGGAGCAGCTCCATCACGTCCTCGCGGACGCGCCCCGCCTCCACGAGGCGGATGGGCGTGATCCTGAGCCCCTCGTCATAGATCGAGCGGATGCGCTCACCGGTCCGGTCGGCGTGGTGGGCGATGTTGGCGACGAAGCCGAACAACTCTCCGTCAACGAATACCGGGGAGGCCAGGGTGATGTCGGGCAGGTGCGTGCCACCCCCTGAATACGGGTCGTTGGTGGCGAAGACGTCGCCGGCCGTGAGCCCGTGGACCGGGTAGCGTCGAAGGATCTCGCGCACGATCCCCAGAAGCGATCCGAGGTGCATCGGGATATGCTCGGCCTGAGCGATGACCTGCCCTTCCCGGTCGAAGACTGCGGTCGAGCAGTCCCAGCGCTCCTTGATATTGCTCGAGTACGCGGCCTTGATCA